>DASUGI010000037.1:0-5344 GCA_036274115.1 Verrucomicrobiia bacterium | reverse complement strand
ATCGCCTGGAGCACATCGATGTGCCTGATGATTCCGGCGCGCAAGGCCTGGGAATCTCTTTCCGGGTGAACGTCCAGGCGTTCTGATTCGCGATTACTTCGCGCCTTCAGCTTTGGCGGCTGCGTTCAAGCCCACTTGTTGCAGCAAGTCAGCTCGCGTTTGGCGCAGTGCCTTGTCTTCCGGGTGCGCCTCAATCTGGTCCGAGAGAACCGACAACGCGTCATACCAGATACCCGCATCGGCATAGATGGCAGCCAGCGAGCCGGGAGTGGCCTTGGAGATTTTTTCCTTCAAGTCGGCCGGGGGGTCGATGCGTTTAATGACGCCGCTGGCGACCAGATCTTTTGAGCGATTGTCCGGGTCGGTGACTAACGCAACGACCCATTGATACTCCACACCCGGTGTGAGCTTGGCTCCGTGGTCGGACAACTTGAGTCGCTGAATGCCGGCCTTGGAGGAGCGATCTACGGAAACCTGCACGATGGGCTTGGCCTTGTTTTCCTGAAGCAAGGTCAGTTCAAACCGCGCATTGGCCGGCTTGGATTGGAACCAGAAGAGCGAGGGCTGCTCCATGGTGGTCTCTCCGATTTCATCCGGCGCCAGGACATCGAGGGTCACTGCGGCATCGCCGCTGCCTCGAGATCCCCCCGTCACCCGAACGGGAACGGCACTTCCGGTTTTTACCTTCGGGCGGAATTTCACGTTGGCAACGGCATTGGTCTGAGCCGACACGAATGAGGTAGTCAAGGACCACACCAAGGCGATACCGAGGAACGAGACAGGTCGGAATGGAAAAGCTAAGCGGTTTTTCATACTATTAAGACGACGAACCTGGGAAAACTTGCAACGACCCTCTCTTTTAGTCGCACGCGCCCTAATTGTCAAAGTAACTCTTTCAACTGACCGAACTTCCGATTCGGTCGCTCGGTTCGATTCCGGATATGACGCCGGAGGCCGATTCCGGCTCGGTCGATGAAGCCGCCACCGTTTCGTCGAGAATCTGAAATACAGGGACCTTGTTCGCCTTACCCTTGACCTCCAATAACCCAATCTCCCTGGATTCAAATTTGCCGCCCAGGAGATCGTGAGTTGGTGCGCCGATCAGGATGCGGCAGCGGTTGGGCAGCAAATCAGGATCGGCCAGGGTTTTGTCGTAGCTTTCGAGGCGCGAGGCAGTGTTCACCACATCGCCAATCACCGCGTATTCGAACCGATCATCGCTGCCCACGCTACCGGCTGCCACTTCACCCGTATAGAGTCCCGCCCGCATGCTCACCGGCGGAAGGCCCGCGGCCTGCCAGTCCCGCCGCAATTCCACCAGCCTCCGCCCCAACGCCAGGGCACACCGGACGGCCGCCGTCGCATCTTTAGCTTGTTCCTCGGTTGTGGTGTGGGGAACCGGCACGCCGAAGAGTGCGAGAATTCCGTCTCCGGTGAATTGCTTCAGCACGCCGCCATGTTCCTGGATGACCTGCGCCATCGCCCCAAGATACCCGTTGAGCCATTCATACAATCGGGCGGGCTCCATCCGCTCTGAGATGGTGCTGAATCCTTTCAAGTCCGTGAAGAGAACGGTGACGACCAGCTTTTGCGCCAGAGGCCGCTGACCTTGAAGAAACGATTCACGGTTTTCCCAGATGGACTCGGCAATCTCCTTGGAAACGTGGCGCGAATAGAGCTTCATCAAAACGCTTCGCATGGAGCGTTGCTGGTAGGCGTGGTACGAAGTCACCAGCAATGCCGCCGGCACATAAGCAACGGCTGGCGCTGCAAGGGGCAGCCACCAACCCTGCGAGAAGGCAAACCAGACGATCCCCCCCAGTGCCACCAGGCAGCCCATGCTTTCCGGGCCGAATCGCCAGGGTGAGCGAACCCGGTAGCCGACCGCGCCTCCCACGAGTGCCCAAAGCAACATCCATGCATCTTCCTGCCAGTCTCTCAAAGTGCGTATCGGCTTCTCTCCGTCGAGCGCCATCCGCAAGAGCTGGTTAACGACCATGGCTTGTACTTCCATACCTCGATGATCGCGATGAAGCGGGGTAACGCGTTCGTCAAAGACACTCTTGGTATTCGTGCCAACGATCAGGATTTTGTCCTTTAGCTTGCCCTCAGGAATTTTTCCGGGAGTCAAAACGTCAACGAAGGAGTAGCGGGTGAAATCTTCCGGGCATTTGAAATCGAGCAGAATCTGGAAGAATTGGTCGGAAGCCGCGCCAACATACGGTCCGTCATTGGGGCCGAGGTCACGAATTCGCGCCTTGCCCAGAATAAATCCGCTCTCGTTATCAGGATCAGGGGCCGGTGCGATGCCTTTGCCCTTCAAGTAGTAGGTTGCGACTGCAAATGGGAAGGCGTCAGAGTTTGTTGAGAACAACGCGCTGCGCCGCACTTTCGGAATGGTTCGGTCCACCTCGAAATCGATCAGGAAATTATCATTGAACGCAATTCGGTCGGTGTTCGTTTTCAACACAGCGGGAGCGCCAATATCCGTGCCGGTGTCGGTGGTGAAAATTGCCAGGATGTTGGTGTGAGCCAGTAAGACCTCGTTCAGTTCGCGAATGCCGGAACCGTTTTTGGGAACGGGCAAGTCGCGCCAAATGTCGAACCCGATCACCGCCGGCTGATGCGCTTCCAACTTGCGAAACAATTCAGCCAACGCGGTATCAGGAATCGGCCAATCCAGTTGCGGATCGTGAATATCTTCTTCGGTCATTTCGATCAGCACAATCGGATCGCTGGTGGCCGCCTTGGGCTGATGCCGAATGAAAATATCGTAGGCGCGAAACTCCAGAAACTGCAGCCAACCCTGCCGTTGAATGAACAGTGCTCCCAGGAAGACCAACAAAACGATTTGCAGGCTGACCGCGATGGGTGTTGACCTCCATTTGGTAAATCGGTCCCAGGCGGCTTTGCCAGCGCTCATACGACTAGAGCCAGTTGCCGATGATCAAATACGGCGACCAGTAACAGGGGTGGCGATAGCGGCGATCGCTCAGAAGTTTCATTTGAGCCGCCTGCAACGCCTGGGCTTTGGTGATGGTCGGAGACTGATGCAATTGATTGTAAAACTCGGTGACCAGCTCCGAGGTCGATTGGTCGTTCACAAACCAAAGACTGGCCAGGGCACTGCGCGCTCCGGCTTTGATGGCGATACCGGCTAAACCCAGGGCCGCGCGATCATCTCCCGCCGCGGTTTGGCAGGCGCTCAGTACCAGCATCTCCACCGGACGGCCGCGGTATTGGCTCGGGCGAATCGAGGCTTCGAGTTCGTTCAAAGTGAGTTTGTCATCATACGTGAGCACAAAGGTCTTGCGCACGTCGCGGTCGAACTGGCCATGTGACGCGATGTGCACCACGGAAAATTGTTCATCGCGCAGCTTGTTTTGAAGTGCTGCGAGGGTGAACTGTTCATTCAACAGAATCTCGCTGGAATACGTATGATCAATACTGCTGAGTTCGTTCGTTACGAAATCGAGGGGGGCGAAATTCTGGACGGAGCGCGACACGCCATTCAACAACAGGCGCACCTTTTTGCGCTCCAGTGCCTTTGGATCGACCAACGACAATCCGGGCACAACTGCCACCGCGAAATTCTGCACGAGGAATTGCTCGCCATCGTGTAGCGCGGCAAACGGGATGGTGCGCAGCGCGCCGTCGGAAACCACCACGAGCGTGTTGATCTGATTTTCCTTGAGGAAACCTTGAATTGGCCGAATGAACCAGTCGTAAAGCTGCTGGGCCTGCTCCAAATAACCGAACGTGGTACGCGTTTCGAGGTTGCGCCGGAAGTCGCGCACTTGCGCAGTCAAGTCGGGGGAACTCACGTTGACCGTGAAGAGCTTCAGGCCCGAACTCGTGCCGACCAACATTTCGGTGCGAGCGGGCAGCGGAATCAGGTAGATCACCGCGGAATGTTCATCGATTGCTTCCACGGCTTGCGTTTTGAGCTTCAAAACATCAACGCACTCGTCGCAGAAGTATTCTTCGAGTTCAACGGTCTTGAGACTCTCCACCGTGTCGCGCGCTTCGAGGAGCAGTTCCTGTTGTTGCTTCGGATTCGAAGCCGCTTTGGCCTGCACGAGCAGCAGGTCCGCCAGATCATAAAAGATCGGTCCGACGGACTCGCGGAAGGAAAGTCGGCTGCTGGCATTGCCGAAGCCGGACGCGATGTCGGTGCGAATCGGTTGCAGGCTTTGGACCGCTCGACGATAGGCGGCAATTGCCTGGTCGCTTTTTCCCTGCTGTTTCAACAACCGGCCAGTTTGCGCTTCCCACTGGTAAAGAGCTTCCGGCAATTGTGCTTCTTGAGCGATGAAAGCTGCGCGCCGCGTGAGCTGCAACGCGGACTCCGTCTGGCCGTCCTGCTCATAAAGCTGGCCGAGGTAACCGAGGGCATACGTTTCCATCGCGCGGTCGCCGATTGGTTCGGCAATCTTCGACGCTTCTTGAAAAGATTGATAGGCCCGCAACATCAGGCGTTTGGCTTCCTCGGTTCCGGGCAACTTGATTTGTCGATCCGTTTGACCGGCCGTGAGCAACAGGAACGTCTTGGCATGAGAGTTATCCAGTTTTCCGATGGCCGAAATCGCCTGCGCGTTCAGTTCGTCGGCCTTGCGAAAGTCATTTGCTCGCAGCGCGGTTGCGGCGGCGTTGCAGAGGGATTGTGCGGTCAGCTCCGCATTGCCGGCCTGTTGAGCCAGTCGCGAGCTTTCTTCGCAGGACTTGAGGGCATCGCCAAATTTCTGATCGGCTGCCTGCGCGTTGCCAAGGTCATTCAGGATTGCCGCAGTGAGCACGGAATTCTTGTCACCTCGGGCCGCTGTCAGGGCTTCTTCCAGCAATGTTGTCGCGCGTTGCGTTTCCTGAGTCAGCACGAGCGCGCCACCCAGCTTGCTTTTGACCAGGGTGATTAACTGCTTATCACCGACCGTTTCGGCTTGAGTGAGGGCGGATTCAAGGAGTTGAACCGTGCGCCGATGTTGGCCGAGCGATTGGCAGGCGCTGGCAAGGGAAACGGACGTTTGAATCTCGGCCTTGGCATTGCCCTGCTTGCGATATACATCAGCCGCACTCTGCCAATCGGCAGCCGCCTGGCGGAAGTCACCCTTTTGAAATGCGCGTTGCCCCTGGTCAACCAGCGTTTGCGGATCGGTCGCCGCCCAACTGGTTACGCTGAGGAGTGCGATTGCCAGCAGCAGGCAACTCTTGAAAGTCATACGTTGTGAGGGCATCACCGTGTCATGGTTTTTACCGGCTTTCGTTCAGGCAAGCAACGGTTCACCTGTCACCTGCGCCCAAAAGCCTGAAAACTTCAAACCAATCGACGCGAGCCGGCAGTTCGCTT
>DASUGI010000036.1:0-69026 GCA_036274115.1 Verrucomicrobiia bacterium | reverse complement strand
GCGGTGGACATCGATCGTACTGTCTTTTGCCCGGCTGATAGCGGAAGACGTTTCGCCACCAGTTACGCTGGCGGACTCACGACCGTTGATGCCAAACCGGTGTGCAGCATCGGGGCTGGCTTCCCAAGGCCGCACATTCTTCCCTGAACTGGGCGTCGGACTAAGAGAAAGCGCAAATCTGAGTGCGGACGCTTTCCGCCTGTTTGACTCAGGAAAAAACTTGAAGTTGACCTGAATCGAGCGATTCGGTATCCGCATCGGCAATGGAGCAGTTTAAAACCAATGAGTAGGATTCTAAGGACTGAGAAACTTAGAGTGGAGTACAGTGGCCTCGAATCCCCGAAATCAACCAAAGTCGCATTACATGGATTGGATTTGGAGGTAAAAGCCGGCGAGGTGTTTGGCTTTCTTGGGCCAAACGGGGCCGGCAAGACCACCACGATGAACGTGCTGCTTGGTTTTGTGCAACCAACCAGCGGGGCTGCTTACCTGTTTGACATCGATGTCCGGCAACCCATCGCGCGTCAGCGAATTGGTTACCTCCCCGAGCTGACTTATTACTACAAGTTTTTAACCGCGGAAGAGCTGCTGCGATTCTACGGGAAGATCTTTGGCCTGGACCGCACCATTTTAGACAAGCGCATTCAGGAACTCATTAAGTTGGTAGAGCTGGGCCACGCCGCCCATCGTCCGATCAAATCGTATTCCAAGGGCATGCAACAACGCGTCGGTTTGGCGCAGGCTTTGATTAACGATCCGGATTTGCTCATTCTTGACGAACCCACCAGCGGCTTGGATCCATTGGGGCGAATGAAGGTGCGGGAAATTATCCAAAGGTTGAAGAACGAAGGGAAGACGGTGTTTTTTTCCTCTCACGAATTGGGGGAGGTTGAAACGGTTTGCGATCGGGTGGCGATCATCAGCCAGGGTCAACTAAAAGTTGAGGGCCGGGTGGCTGACCTGGTGGCCAGGTATCAGGCCAATCTGGAAAAGGTGTTTCTCGACATCGTTGGTTATCAACCCGCGGCGCTATCATGAAAACGATTTGGGCTCTGGCGTGCGTTGTTATCAAAGAACTGTATCGGCGGAAGGATTTCTATGTGCTGTTTGTTCTCACCGCCTTGATTACGATTGCCGCAGGATCGGCGAATTTCTTTAACGATTCGAGCATTGGCCGTTATCTGAAGGACATTTGCCTGCTTCTAATCTGGCTTTCGACACTGATCATTGCAGTTGTCACAACGGCCCGCCAGATCCCGGCTGAGAAGGAGAATCGAACCATTTTTCCCTTGCTCGCGAAGCCCGTCTCGCGATTGGAACTTGTCATCGGAAAGTTCCTCGGTTGCTGGATCGCAACGGGGCTGGCGTTGCTCGTTTTCTACACGTTTTTTGTCATCGTGACTGGCGCACGGAGCCACGAATGGCAGTTTGGCGCGTATTTCAAGGCCATCGGCCTTCAATGGATGATGTTGGGCGTAATCGTCGCGATGACGATGCTGGGTTCCGTAGTGTTCTCAGCCGTGTCAGCTACGGCCACGATTTGTCTGATTGTGGTTGGAGGCATCTTGTTCATCGGGGAGCATCTGGTAAAAATTGCAATCCGCCAGGCGGAGCCGCTCAACACAATTCTCTATGCAATTTATTTTTGCATCCCGCACCTGGAGTTGTTCGACGTCCGCCAGCAATTAGTCAATAACCAGACGATGCCAGGAATTCTGGATTGTGGCCTGGCCGGGTTGTACGCGGCCACCTACATTGCGGTCATTTTGGTGTTAACGTGGCTGCGTTTTCGACGCAGCAGCCTGAACACATGAAGCAGTTGTCGCCAAAGCTAGTGCTCGGATTGCTGGCAACTGTTGCCCTTACCCTGGCCACGATCGTCGAGTTGCGTGCGTCGAAATGGAAAGACGCGGCCCGCCAGGGCGGGGCGCTCGCGAAGGTGCTGGGCGAGGGGCGTCGGCTTTTTGCCAACCAGTTCATTACCATGGCCGATGTGTATTTACACAGTGGCTATTATCCATCGATTTTTGATCAAGCGAATTCCAAGGCAAGCAAGGCCATTGTCACTGGAGATGAGGATGAGGGTCACGATGAGCATGGCCATGAAGGCCATCACCATGACGAGGGAGTGTCTGACCAGAAAGACGAACATGAAAAGGCGATGGATTTCATGGGCAAGCCGAACAATTGGCTGGACGCATTCATCCGCCGTTTTCGCATAACCGAGCATACGCACCTGGAGAATGGCCAGGAGCGTGAAGTGCTTCCGTGGCTGAAAATTGCTATCGAATTGGACCCCCAGAAAATCGAAACCTACACCGCCACCGCATATTGGCTGAGTCAGAAACTAGGCCGGGTGCAGGATGCGGAACAGGTATTGCGCGAAGGCATTCGCAATAATCCCAACAACCCCGAGCTTCTGTTTGAGATGGGCGTCATCGAGTACAAAAACAAGCATGATGTCGTCAAAGCTCGAGGCCTCTGGTTGCTGGCCCTGCGCCGATGGAATGAGCAATCCGACGAAGCCAAAGAAGAGAGCCCGAATATTCTGGATAGAATCGCCGTTAATCTGGGCAGGCTTGAGGAAGGTGAGGGTCATTTTCCTGAGGCAATTTCCTATTACGAACTGGCAATGAAGGTCGCTCCAAGTCCGGAGGCACTGCAAAAGAACGTCAACGACCTCAAAGCCCGGATGCGTGACGCATCGCTCGCCCCGCGCAAGCCCGCTGAGTGAGCTTGTTTGTTGTTGCAGAATTGAGCTTGGTGTTCCTTTTGGGATTTTGTTTTAATCCGGCCGAAATGAACGACCGGTACGCCAGGGTAAACCGTAAGACAAAGGAAACAAACATTTCCCTGGTGTTGAAACTTGATGGTACCGGCAAGTCTTCCGTTAAAACCGGGATTCCCTTTTTCGATCACATGCTGACGCTGTTCGCCAGGCATGCGGTGGTCGATTTGACGCTGCGTTGCCGTGGGGATTTGGAGGTCGATGCCCATCACACCGTTGAAGATTGCGGCATCGCCTTGGGGCAGGCGTTTCTTCAGGCGTTGGGAAATAAGAAGGGAATCCGTCGTTACGGGACAGGATTTCACCCGCAAAATCCACTTTGCGGGGAGGCCTACGTGCCTATGGACGAATGTCTGGCGCGCTGTGTGGTGGACTTTGGTGGCCGTCCGTATTTAGTCTGGCGCAGACTGGATAATCATGCTTATAAGAAACTCAGCAAGGCGGAACGTGTGCAAGACATGTCAACCGCGTTTCGATTTGGTCTGGCCCGGGAATTCTTTCAAGGGTTTGCCAATGAGGCGCGGTGCAATCTGCATCTCGAGTTGCTTTACGGTGACGAACCACATCACATCGTTGAGGCGCTTTTCAAGGCGTTTGCGAAGGCGGTGGACTTCGCGTGCCAGCGCGATTCCCGGATTGCCGGTCAAATTCCCAGCACCAAGGGCAAACTCTGACGACTCTGAATAAGCCACCATCTCCACCCGTCCAAACGATGGCCGAAATTGAATATTCCTCAACCCCGGATGAGGCTTTGGTAAAGGGCGCGCAAAGGGGCGACATGGGCTCGTTTGAGGAGTTGGTGGCACGGCATCGCGACAAGATTTATGCGCGCGCCTACACCATGATGCGAAACGAGGATGAGGCCGTTGATCTTTCTCAGGAAGCGTGGGTGAAAGGCTGGCAGCGACTGGCGCAGTTTCAGGGCGAGTCGAGTTTTACCACCTGGATGACCCGGATTGTCATCAACCTTTGCCTTGATCAACTGCGAAAGAAGAAGCGCCAACGGGCTGAGTCCATTGAAGAAATGGACGAGGAATCCGGCGGAGTCGAGCGGCAGATGCCGATTGTGACGGTGAATCCCACCGAACGTCTGGAGCGCGCGGAGTTGCGGGCGCGGATCGATAAGGCGCTGGGCCAGCTTTCAGAAGCCCATCGGACGGTGCTGGTGCTTCATGAGTTCGAGCACATGGAGTACAAGACCATTGCCAAGACCATGAATTGCTCGATTGGAACGGTGATGTCGCGGTTGTTCTACGCACGACGCCGGATGGCATCGTTGTTGCAGGATTTGAAAAAGCCGGATTAAGAGTTGTGATATGAAAGAAGAGATTCAGTTGAAGTTGCAGGCTTATCTGGATGGCGAATTGCCCGCTGGAGAAGTCAAGACTGTCGTTGATTTGCTCGCCGGCGACGCTGAGGCGCGGGAGCTATTGGCGGAACTGACCAATACTCGTAACGCCATTACCGCTCACGCCGGTGAAATTACCGTTCCCGCAACTCGAGAGTTTTATTGGTCCGGGATCCGCCGCGAAATTGAGCGTCAGGAGAAAACAGCGCCCGCGCCGGCCCAGAGTGCGTCACTCTTTGGCATGTTGCGGCGACTGCTCGTGCCCGCCAGCGGCGTGGCGGCGGTCCTGTTGGCCGTGGTGCTGGCTGGTCGCCAATTCGCCGCTTCGGAGGGGGGCACATTTCGTGAAGAAGTTGAAACCACCTTCGAAGATTCAGGAGCGTTTACGTACCGGGATTATTCCTCCGGGACGACGTTGGTGTGGGTGGATTACCCGGCAGAAAACGACTTTGCGGAAATGGACTTGGAAGATATACTCGAATTCAACTGAAGATGAAACTGATGTCAAGACTTACAGTTTTACCGGCCGGGTGGTTATCGGCCTTGTTTTTTCTTTCTGTCAGTTTCCCCGCAATCGCGGGCGATGGCAAAGGCAAAGGCGACAGGTTCGAGGCGCAGCTGATCTGGGTCACCAATGGGGCGGTTACGAACAAGGAACCGAAGCTAAAACCAGTTGATCCTGAAGTGCAAAAGAAACTCGATGAGCTTCCGTTGAAGTGGAAGTCCTATTACATGGTGAAGCGACAGTCCTTCTCGGTTCCGAAGGGAGGAACCAATGCCGTGGTCATGAGCGACAAATGCACGGTTGAGCTAAAGCGCCTGGATGAGCCAAAGGTTGAAGTCACGCTGCACGGCAAGAATGGGAACGTATGTTCGAAGCGCACCCAGCCTTTTCCCAAAGCCGAAATTCTGATATTCAGTGGAAAGTCAGCCGGGGATACAGCGTGGTTGGTCACCCTAAAGCGAATCGACTGACGTTTGACCTGGTTTGTTTCACTTGGCAAACCCATTCTGCTTCAGCCATCGTTCACAGTCCGTGGTCCACGGGTGGAAGTTGGATTTATCAAAGCTCCGGTTGCCCAAGCCGAGCCCGTGCGGACCGCTGGCATAGACATGCAGATCGAATGGCACTTTCGCGCGGCGCAATGCCTTGGCTAAGTCGAGGCTGTTTTCGACCGGCACGGTTTTGTCATCGGCCGTACTCCAGATGAAACACGGAGGTGTGTTCGAGTTCACCTGCAACTCCGCGGAAAGTTCCTTGAGCAATTCCGGCGGTGGATTTGTTCCGAGCAAATTTGCCCGGGAACCTTTGTGGGTGAAGTCCTGTTGCATGGAAATGACTGCATAACATAGAATGGCCAGATCCGGCCGGGAACTCTGCTTTTCAATCACATCAACAGAGTTGGAATCTCCCAAGTCCCAATGGGTCATCAGTGTTGAGGCCAGGTGTCCTCCGGCGGATGAGCCGATGATTCCCACTCGCTTGGGGTCAAGCTTCCATTCCGGCGCACGTGCGCGGACGGTTCGCACGGCGCGGGCAGCGTCCTGCAGCATCGCGGGATGCCGATAACCGGCTGGACCGAGTCGGTATTTCAGGACAAACCCGGTTATCCCTTGCTCGTTGAACCAGCGCGCGTAGTGCGAGCCTTCATGATCGGCCAGATGACCGTAACCGCCTCCGGGACAAATGACCATCGCCGCCCCCGTGGCCTTGTCTGAATCCGCCGGAAACACGGTCAAAGTCGGGATGTCTTTGGCATCCTTGCCCAGGGCTCCCGGAGCTCCATTTGGCCAAAGCGGAAAGGTCAAATTCGTTTGCGCATTGGAAGCGGAAGTGGAAACAATCAAACCAATTACGGCGAGGAGAAATTTCATTGCGAAGACAGTAAGGAATGACCGTGTGAAGTTCAATCATGAGTGTCAGTCCAGCCTTGTTTTCAGGTGCCTCTGAAGGCACTGTCATGGCGTGAATCCAAAGTGCCCTCTGCCGGTGTCGTGATATGTCGGGGCGAACTGTATACATCGTGAGGCTGCTTGATCGAGCGCGGTGGCTTGCTGGAATTTCGCTGTTGTTGCTTTTTGGATCGGCCGTTGATTCCGCGCTTGCTTCGGTTGGTGACTACCTGATTGACACCACGACGGTCGAAAAAGGATTGCCTAACAGTTCGGTCACCGCGATCGCGCAGACCACCGAAGGTTATCTCTGGGTTGGAACCTACAACGGGCTGGCACGATTCGATGGAGAGCGCTTTGTTAAATTTTATCCGGAGAATACGCCAGCGCTGAAACATGCTCGCATCCGCAGGCTCGTGACTGGGCCGGATGGCACTTTGTGGATCAGTGCGCATGACGGTTCCATCACTTCCTATCGGAGAGGCCAATTCTCGCTTGAGTGGCTGGGAGAAGGAGTGGCGGATACGGCCGCCACATTGATTTCAACCCGCTCGAACCGTCCGATGTTTCTGTTGCGCAATGGAGAGATCATCCGGCGGCAGGCGCTTGACGGCACGAACGGCTGGGAACTGCTGCATCCTCCCGGGGCCAGTCCTGGTCAGTTGGTCGCGGAAGATGCGAATGGAGTGATTTGGTGTCTCGGGCGTGATCAAAAGATTTATCGGCTTGCAGGAAGCACGTTCGATCCCTTGCCGAAAAACGGCGGATTGGAAGGCACGAGTGTGAATGTGCTCACTGCGGACAAGGCCGGACGAATTTGGGCAGGGACCGATTCGGGTTTTGCACGTTGGAATGGCGAGCGATTCGAAAACATGACCCCAACCAATGGTGCGGCGGTGTCCAATGTGAGCTTCCTCCGGGTGCTTTCCGGTGGGGATGTTTGGACGATCGCAAACGAGCGATTGCGCAAATCCCGGCGCCGGGAATGGGTTGATGAAGTGGAGGAAGCGCGTGGCATGTTTACCGGTTGGCGGGAGCGAACGGGTATGCACGAGGATGCCAAAGGCGGTGTCTGGCTGTACGATTATGGCCGGGGACTGTTCCATATCCGACCGGATGGCCGGGTGCGACAGTTGGCTGCTGAAGAGAATTTCCCCGGAGAGCGCGTGGATGCCTTCCTCGAAGATCGTGAAGGGAACATCTGGGCCGGGGTGGATCGCGGCGGGTTGGTGCGAGTGCGGGAAAAACGGTTCAGCGTCCTGTTGCCCGGCGAGAGTGCGGGCGCGCGAGTGGCGGTAAGCGTGACGGAGGATGCGGCCGGCGATCTTTGGATTGGAACGTATGGCGGCGGCTTGTATCGCTGGAAACATAACGAGTGGCAAACGTTCACCCTGCCCGGGGGGACGCGGCGCGGCTTCGTCTTCAGCGTCGCCTCCGACGCTAACGGAAGGTTGTGGACGAGTGCCGGCGACGAAGACTTGTATTGCGGTTCAGCTGGGAAGTTCACGCCGTTCGTTCCGGCCGTCCATGGCGTGAAATCATTATTGCGAGCCAGCGACGGGCGATTGTGGGTCGGGACGAAGAGCGGTTTGGGTGTTGTTGCCGATGGACAATTCCGGCAGTTCAACCAGGAGGATGGGATAGCACGCACGGATGTGCGGGCATTGGCGGAGGATAAAGAGGGTGTGATTTGGGCGGGATTGGGCGATGGCACGTTGCATCGGGTTGCATCAAACTCCGTCACCGCCTTCCGTCCGCAGGATGCCTGGGCGGGTCAACCCATCTGGTCGGTTTTGGCCGACAACGATGGCTCGATTTGGGCGGGCACTTTTCGGGGCGGGTTGCTGCGTTTTCGCGACGGGAAGTTTGTGCGCCTAATGACGCAGGACGGTTTGCCTGACGATGTGATTTGTCAGTTGCTTGATGATGGTGCAGGGCGTTTGTGGGCCGGAACAAAGCAAGGAATCTTCCGTGTTGAGAAGGCTGAGCTGAACGCGTTCGCTGCCGGGTGGGTCAGGAATATCAATTGTACCGCGTATGGACGCCATGATGGTTTGCCGTCATTGGAATGTTCCGATCTCTATCAGCCTGCGGCCTGGCGCACGCGCGATGGTCGTTTGTTGTTTACTACATTAAAGGGGGTGGTTTCCGTGCGTCCCAATGACGTCGCAGTGAATGCGCTTCCACCTCCGGTGGTCATCGAGGGGGCCACGGTGGATGGCCAGGAGCAGAAAGCCGAACACTTTGGGGTGGCGGGTTCGCGGTTGGAGATTGCACCAGGAAAGCACCAGATCAAAATCCAATTTACCGGCCTGAGTTTTACTTCCCCCGACCGGGTGCGATTCAAATATAAACTGGAAAAGTCGGAGCGCGATTGGAGCGAGCCGACGACAGCCCGGTGGGCGCAATACAGTCTGCTGCCGCCGGGCGAACATCGTTTTGTCGTCACCGCCTGTAATAACGATGGGGTCTGGAATGAAAAGGGCGCCGTATTGAACCTGGTGGTATTGCCGCACCTTTATGAAACCTGGACGTTCAAGATTGCCGCGACTGTTGCCGTGGTTGGTGTGGTCATCCTGGCGGTGCGCCGCATCTATACGCGCCGGCTGCGCCGCCAGGTGGAGCAACTCGAGCGGCAGCGAGCTATCGAGCGTGACCGTACCCGGATTGCGAAAGATATTCATGATGATCTGGGCGCGGGTTTGACGCAGATCGCATTGCTGAGCGAACTCGCCCGGCGGGACACCCCGGAAGAAATGCCGCATCACGTCTCTCAAATCTCCGAAATGGCCCGCGAGTTGACCCGAAACATGGACGAGATCGTGTGGGCTGTCGATCCGCACAACGATACCCTGGAAAGCCTCGTTACCTACGTCAGCAAGTTCGCTCAGGAATATTTGAGCGTAGCCGGAATCCGATGCCGTCTGGATGTGCCGGCGGAGTTGCCGGCGCTCACGTTGGCGGCGGAGGTGCGCCATAATCTCTTCCTCGCGATCAAAGAAGCTCTCAACAACGTTGTGAAACACGCGGGTGCTACTGAGGTCTGGCTGAGGGTGATCGTTCAGGTGAATTCGTTTTGTATGGTAGTGCAGGATAACGGCTGCGGCCTTGCCCGGAAAAATGGTAATCGCAACGGCAACGGCGGGATACTTGGTTCCAATGGTCGCATTTCCTCGGGGCATGGTTTGTTGAATATGGAGCGACGGCTCGCCAGCATCGGCGGAAAATGCGTCATCCAGGGCGAGCCGGGACAGGGCACTCGCGCCGAGTTACGCGTGGAGCTTTTGTCGCCGCGCTCACCTGAATTGGTGACTGGCGAATAGCGAATTTTGCCAGACCATGACTGCACCGAATGAATCTGCCAACCGGAAATGCAACGCCATGAGTATTCGTGTGTCCATCGTGGAGGATAACACCCGCGTGCGCACGAGCCTGGCGCGATTGATTGAATTGTCTGATGGCTTCAATTGCGTCAGCGAGCATCCCACCGGCGAGGAAGCCATCACCGCATTACCCAAAGCCAAACCGGACGTGGTGCTCATGGACATTAATCTGCCGGGCATGAATGGGGTTGAATGTGTGTGCCAACTCAAGCCGCTGTTGCCGGATACGCAGGTGATGATGCTGACCGTCTACGAGAATACCGACTTGATCTTCCAGGCATTGTCGGCGGGCGCGACAGGTTATTTGTTGAAGCAAACTCCTCCGGCAGAGTTGCTGGCCGCGGTTCGGGAAGTGCATGGGGGCGGCTCTCCCATGACAGGTCACATCGCCCGCAAGGTGGTGGCATCGTTTCAACAAAGCGGGACCTCGTCACGCGAGTTTGAAAATCTCACTCCGCGCGAGAAAGAAGTGCTGGATCATCTGGCTAAAGGCTTTCTCTACAAGGAAATCGCCGACGCCATGGCGATCAGCTACGACACCGTACATACGCATATCCGGAAGATTTACGAAAAATTGCATGTGCGTTCGCGCACGGAAGCAGTGGCCAAACATCTGGGGCGAGGAACGGTACGTGTTGTGGCGCCTTCGCCGAGCCGCTAATCGTGGGCTGCACGTCACCAGAAATGGGGATGGAACGCTCCGATGGTGTATGTGAGAGTGCCCCCATCCCATGTTACCTGTTCAAGTCACTCGAACTTTCCGCGCGGGGCGCCTGGCTATCGCCAGATTGTCGAGGCTTGTGGTAACCCGCACGCCGAACCAACCCAAGGACATCATGAAACTCCACTTATCTCTTAAAGCCACGCTGTGCGCGTTGACACTTGTTGGCGCCATGACCGGTCACGCTCAAAATGGAATGTGGACGAACGCCTTCAATAGCATTTGGAGCGAACCCACAAACTGGTTAAACAACGTGGTTGCCAGCGGTTCTGGAAATGTTGCCACGTTCAGCAATGAACTGGCCGCCGCCGTTGAGGTGAGCCTCGATTCCTCGCGGACCATTGCCGAATTGAGATTCGTGCAAGGCGCCTACACGATCACCAACGATAACAATGATGCCAATGTCTTAACGCTGGCGGGGGGCAGCAAGCCGGTCATTTACGTTGATCCTGCGCTCGGGACGCCGGCAACACTCCGACAGGTGGTGCTGGCCGGCGCGAATGGCTTTGTGCTTGATGGCGGAGGGACTCTGAATTTGTTTAAAGAGAACACCAACCTGGCAAACACAATCACTGGCGACGTCGTCCTGAGCAATGGAACGATCCAGGTCCAGGGGATTAACGTTGATGCGGACAATGACGCCAATACGCTTGCTTTGAACAGCATCACTTCATTCACTTTCATCAATGGAACCGTGAATCTCCAGCCGGCGGTCAACACCACGCCGCAATACGGGAATGTGAATGGCAGCCTGCATGTCCCGGAAGGCGGAGTTGGAACAATTGTGCTTCCAGTCCGGTTTTCCGGTGCCGCAGGGGACAACTCGGCTGCACCCGGAAATGGCCTGGGTGGTAATCTCACGGGCAGTGGCACGTTCAATGTTCGCGCCCGCTATGTTCGCGGTAATGTCGTGGGCGACTGGTCGGCGTTCACGGGGTTGTTGGACATCGGACCTTCCAGTCCGAATGCAGACAATACATTCCGGGTCGGAAATCCGGCCGGATATCCCGATGCCCGAGTAAACTTCAGCGGCACCACGCCAATAGCCTTCTTCTATTACCGGCAACTCACGTCGAACACGAACATGCGTATGGGCGTATTGTCCGGCGAAAACCCGCAGGCGTTCCTGAATGGTAGTGCTTCAGCCGCGTTCACACTGTTTTATGAAGTGGGCGCCGTGCATACGCAACCAACCGATACCGCTACGTTTGCCGGAGTCATTGGAAACGCTGCCGGACCGGCCGGGCTGATCAAGCTCGGTGCCGGCACATTGATCCTGACGGGAAACAATACTTTCAGCGGTTCCACCACCATCAGTAATGGCGTCCTTCAAATCGGCGATGGTTTCAGTGACTCCGGCGCCATCGGGACCGGACCGGTCACGAATTACAGTACCTTGATCTTCGCACGCGGAGGCGGTGGCAATCTCGATGTGCCTGGTCCAATCCGAGGCCCCGGTGCCATCACCAACATCGGTTTTGGTGGCACGCTGACTTTGCGCGGTTCAAACACCTACTCCGCGCCAACGGTATCCACCGCCGGCAAGCTGGTCGTGGGCACGGCTTCAAGGGCCACCGGAGACTACATCCTGCAGGATGCTGCGGAAGGCTTTGGTGTTTTGATGAGCAGTCCGGGTGCGACGCTCACCATCAGCAGTCTGTCGTACGGTCAGGCGGGAACCTTCGACGCCAATTTTGCCGGATTCGGCAATCCAAGTGCCGCGGTTGTAACCAACACAGGTAATCTTGCCTTGAACGGCGACGTCACTGTGAATGTTATCGGAGACAACCTGACTCTGGGTACGATTACGCTCCTTCAATACAACAGTCGGAGTGGCACTGGCACTTTCGTTCCGGGCACCGTGCCTCCGCATGTCACGGGCTTTACTATTAACGACGACACCGTCAATAAGCGAGTAACGCTGACCATCACGGAGACGTTCGACAATACCCTCCAGTGGATTGGCGATGGTGCAGGGATTTGGGACATTGACAACCCGGCAAATCAAGTCTGGCGCGTCGTTGGCTCTGGTCAGGTCACCAACTACTACGACGGTGCGAAAGTGCGTTTCGACGATACCGCCACGGGGGCAACGACGATTGATGTGTCTGCGTTCGTTTCGCCGCTTTCGGTAACGGTCAACAACTCGAGCCTCGCTTATAAATTTGCCGGAGCAGGTTCAATTGCGGGTGAAGGGACTTTAATTAAGCAAGGCAACAACAAGCTCACGATCGTGAATCAGAATCTTTACACCGGGCTGACCCGCATAGATGGGGGAACATTGGAAATTGGCGACGGGGTGGCGGACGGTATGATCGGCACGGGGGTCGTCACCAACCATGGCACGATTCTCTTTAACCTCGCGGTGGGTCCGCAGACCGCGGCCAATCCAATTCACGGGACGGGCAACGTGGTCGTGAGCGGTGTGGGCCCGGTCAACCTTTCGGGGGCGAGCACCTACTCGGGTGGTTTGACCGTGCGCTCCAATGCCTCGTTTGGAAACAATAATGGTAATGCCGCTGGCATCGGCGGCGGCCTGCGCGTGGAGCAAGCCACTGTGACCCTCAACGCGGATGTGTTCAACAACGTCGGCCAGTTGGTGATCATAACGAACGCCGTTTTCCTGAACACGGGCACGGCCAACCGAAACATCGATATTCCGGTTTTTGGCACGAACGTGAATATTCTCTTCGACAAGCCGAACTCAGCAAATGCCTTGATCACTCTGAACCGGGATATTTCCAACATCTCCGGGAACATTACCAACCAGGGTCTTGGTGGACTCCGCTTCAACTCGGGTGGCGGCAACAATGCCACGGGCAGCACCAACGCCGTTTGGGATCTGGTCACCGCCGGCGGCGGTTTTCTCCAGCCCCGGAATGCCTCAGTCAATTCCCTGGGTGCGGTCACAGGCACAGGCACGTTCAGCGCACAGCAATCGGGGAACGGCACGGTTACCTGGTTGGTGGGAGGATTGAACACCAGCACGACGTTTGAAGGTGTTGTCAGCGACGGGTCGAGCTTCGCTCAATTGGGCCGCTATACTGCCCTTACCAAGGTCGGATCAGGGACCTGGACCTTGAATAATGCAACCCTGTCCTACCGCGGTTCGACGACGGTCAGCAACGGCGTGATGGCTTTGACAGGTTCTTCCCATCCCGACGTCAGCACGAATATCGTGCTGGTTGCGCCGGGTGTGTTGAATGTTTCGGCACGCACGGATGGAACGTTGACCTTGGGTGCCGGCGACACGAATCAGGTGCTGCGCGGTGACGGCACGCTTCAGGGCAATCTTGTTCTCGGGGCCAATGGGCAACTCATGCCGGGCTTCTCCACTGGTGTGCTTACTGTTAATGGCTCAGCTCAGCTGGGGGGCGTCACGACGATGGAGGTCAGTCGCGGGACAACGCCCAACAGTGATCGTTTGGCCGCAACGTCTGTCACGTTCGGAGGCGACCTGGTCGTCACCAATATCGGCGGCATTCTCGCCCCGGGAGACACATTTCAACTCTTCGCCGGTACCATCAGCGGCACGTTTTCTTCCATCACCCTGCCGAACTTGAATTGTCCCACGTTGAGTTGGAACACCAGCAACCTGGGAGTGAACGGGACCATCTCGGTGACCGGTACTTCCTGTGTTTCGACCACGCCCACAAACATCACCTTCAGCGTGGTGGGCAGCCAACTCCACTTGCAGTGGCCGGCCAACTACATCGGTTGGGTGCTCCAGGGCCAGACGAATACTCTGAACGTGGGGCTGAACAACGGTTGGGTTAACGTGCCCAACAGCGAAACGACTAATGAGGTGTTCATCCCGTTGAATCCGGCCAATCCCGCCGTATTCTATCGGCTGACATTGCCGTGATAAGAGGGCTCTTGGGACTGATTTACAATTAAAGTTTCAAGCAGGGGCGTCGCACCAACGGCGCCTCTGCCGTTTGATGATGCCCGGTTCGAGGTTGAACGGAACAGACGTCGAAGCAAATTATGCAATCAGCGGCCATATCGCGACCCCGGCGACTGGAAGGATTCACCTTGATCGAATTGCTTGTGGTCATCGCCATCATCGCCATTCTGGCTGCATTGCTGTTGCCGGCCCTGGCCAAGGCGAAAGACAAGGCGCGCCGCGTTAACTGTGCTTCGAACCTGCGTCAGGTGTATATGGCGACCCTTTTCTACGCCGAAGACCACAGCGCCAAGTTGCCGCCTTGGCGGGCTGGACGGGGGATCGGAGAGGAGGATGTGGTAGGCAACATTGAAGCCACTCGCTACGCGCTTTCTGGTAATATGGGCGGCGTGCGCGTGCCAAAAGTCTTCCCGACACCCAATTTCGTCGTGGATAATTTGGGTTACCTTTACGTGTTCAACCTGATTGGGGATGGCAGCATGATGTTCTGTCCGGCGCTGACGTCGAGGCGTTCTGCTTACAGTGCGGCTCACTACTCACCGTTGCTAACGACGCCCGCGATGCCAGAGTTCCAAGAGAACCCTTATATCCGCTCCAGTTACAGCTTTAATCCTCGTGTCGTCAACGGTGGGACGCGACCCGGCCCAACCGACTATCACCGCCGGTTTCGTAAGACGGGACAAATGCTCGGCACGAAGGTTTTCGGACTCGATCTTATTGGCAATGGCGCTACGGTGGATACTATACCGCACTTCCGCGACAAGGGACTTAATTCCCTTATGACCGACGGCAGCGTGCAGTTCGCGAAGAAGCCGGCGATTTGGAATCTGATAAGCAAAGGAGAATTGCTCCAGGACAACACTGCAGATGTCGAACGACTCTGCAACTTGATCGATGGCGGTCCGTGAACCAGGTCGCAGTCAAGTGAACACCGTTCCCATGGGGCGCGTCCATTAAGGGATTCATGAAGCAAAACTCCAACGTCCAACGGACCCGAGCTGTCGCGCGTTGCCTGGTTATCACGATCATTCTCCTCGGAGCGGCATCCCGAGTGTCGGCGAATGACGCGCTTTCGTGGCCGACGATTACTCGGGAACAACGTCCGTGGGCCTACTGGTGGTGGATGGGCAGCGCGGTGGACCAGACCAATCTCACCCGGGAACTCACGCGATATGCCAATGCCGGCTATGGTGGCGTTCATATCATTCCCATTTACGGCGCGAGAGGGTGGGAAACCAATTACATCGATTACCTCTCGCCCCGCTGGATGGAGATGCTGGATTACACGGTGCGGGAAGCCAAACGACTCGATCTCGGGATCGATATGACTACGGGAACGGGTTGGTGTTTTGGCGGTGGCCCCCACGTGGGGGAAGCGGAGGGCAACGCAAATGTCGTCGTTAAAACCCTCGACCTGGCTGCCGGGGCGAGACTCGCTGAGAAGTTCGATCGAAAGAAAACCCAGGCTTTGGTGGCATACCCGAGTAGTGGCAAGCCGGTTGATCTGACAAAGAAGATTGCATCCGATGGCAACGTAGATTGGGTCGTCCCGGATGGAACGTGGAAAATTTACGCGATCTCTCAGAAGCTCAATGGCCAGAAAGTGAAGCGCGCGTCTCCCGGCGGAGAGGGCCCAATGCTCAACTTGATTTATCCCGAGGCGATGCCCGTTTTCCTGCGTAGCTACACCGAAGCCTTTGCCAGGTATCAGGGCTTGAAACCGCGCGCGCAGTATCACGACTCCTATGAATACAAATCCGACTGGGCGCCGGATTTTTTCCAGCAGTTCGAAAGACGTCGCGGTTACAAGTTGCAGAACGAGTTGCCGGCCCTGTTTGGGAAACAGAAGGATGAACGTTCGGCGCGTGTCCTGGCCGACTATCGCGAAACGGTCTCCGACATCATGATTGAAGAGTCGTTGCCGCAATGGATTCGGTGGTCGCACCAGCGCGGCTTCATCACGCGCAATGAAGCGCATGGTTCGCCGGGAAACCTTCTCGACCTTTATGCGTTGGCCGACGTGCCGGAGACGGAGATGTTCCGGCTCGACCGCAACAAGCTCATCTCAAAGTTCGCTTCATCTGCGGCGCACGTGACGGGTCGCAAATTGACCAGCTCTGAGACCGGCACGTGGCTCAAGGAGCATTTCACCGAGACTCTCGCCGATATGAAGTATCTGGTGGATGACCTGTTTGTGTCGGGCGTAAACCACATTTTTTACCACGGCACGTGCTATTCCCCGGATGAAGCGGGCTGGCCGGGCTGGGTGTTTTACGCGAGCTATCAAATGAACCCGCGTAACTCCGTGTGGCACGATGCCCGTGTGCTCAACGAATACGTGGCTCGATGTCAGTCGGTTTTGCAGGCGGGCCAGCCGGACAATGATGTTTTGGTTTATTGGCCGATCCATGATTTCTGGCAGAAGGCTCCGGCCGAACCATTGTTGCCTCACCTGACCATTCACGCGCGCGGCTGGTTTGAAGGACAACCCGTTGCCAGAACCGCTGAACACCTTTGGAAACGCGGCTTCTCGTTTGACTTTATTTCCGATCGCCAGCTTGCCGATGCGAAGGCGACCAGGAACAGAATCAAGGTCGCTGGCGGCACCTACGCGGCGATTGTTGTGCCGCCCTGCGAGGTGATTCCGTCATCAACCATGGAAAAGCTGGTCGCCCTGGCGAAGGCCGGCGCAACAGTGATTTTCGAAGCCCGGCTTCCCAAGGACGTTCCGGGCCTTGGTGATCTGGACAAACGCCGGGCAAAGTTGAAGGGGCTGGGCGAACAAGGTCTTCTGGTAGTCGGTGAAGTTGAGCCGGCATTGGCTGCGGCAAAGATTGCCCGTGAGCCGATGGTAGATCACAAGGACGTGTTTTTTATCCGCCGCTCGTTCGAAGGGGGACGCTACTATTTCATCGCGAATCGCAGTGATGTTCCGATCATTGGCTGGGTCCCGCTGGCGATGTCGGCAAAGTCCGCTGTGCTTATGGATCCAATGACGGGACGTGCTGGTCTGGGCGCTCTGCGCAACGCGAGTGCAAATCAGTCCGAAGTTTGCCTTGAACTTCAACCCGGCGAGTCAGTGGTTGTTCGTGCGTTTGAGAAGGAAACGATTGCCGGCCCGCCCTGGACTTATTGGCGCGGCGATGGTCGACAGCCCATGCCCGTTTCCGGAGCGTGGAAGCTGGAATTCCTTTCCGGAGGACCGACGCTCCCATCGGCGCTAAACACAACGAATCTCGCCTCATGGACGGAACTCGGCGGTGATGAAGCGAAGCGCTTTGCCGGCACAGCCTGTTTCGCGATCAAGTTTGATGCACCGCCCGATGCCGGCGGAAAGTCGTATGCATTGGACCTGGGCAAAGTATGTCAGAGCGCACGCGTACGCTTGAATGGCCGAGACTACGGAACGGATATTGTGTCGCCGTTCAGGGTTGTTGTGGACAATTTGAGGGCGACTGGCAACGAGTTGGAGGTGGAAGTGACAAACGTCAGCGCCAATCGAATCCGTGACCTGGACCAGCGCGGCGTCAAATGGCAGAATTTTCGCGACATCAATATCGTGAATCAGGATTACCGTCCGTTTAACGCGGCAACCTGGCCGTTAACCGAATCCGGCTTGATCGGCCCGGTGACGCTTACGGCGCTCAATGCTTTCCATCCCGACAGCGGGGCGCGGTAAGCGCACGTGCGGTCGCCCGGAAGCGGAAGCGGGTTTTGGTTGTCAGGCGGAGATTCAGTGATGAACATGAGGGCATCAACCGTCATTAACTGCATACCATGGCTATAACCAACAGGCCGGTCAGGTTGCCGATTTCACTTCCTTCTCGTCGAAAAACATTCGTTCTCCTTTTCGCTGTTGCACTTGTCACGGCCCCTGTTGGTCAAGCCGAAACTACGAACTCAGGCCCCACGCTCTACCTGATCGGTGATTCCACCGTGCGCAACGGCAGCGGGAAGGGCGCCGACTCGATGTGGGGTTGGGGCAGCCTGATTGGACAGCATTTTGACCTGGGAAGAATCCGCGTTGAGAACCGCGCCATCGGCGGGCGTAGCAGTCGGACGTTTCTCACAGAAGGTCGTTGGGACGAAGTGATGAAGCGGCTACAGCCGGGCGACTTTGTCATGATGCAGTTCGGTCACAACGACGGCGGCGGGCTGACCGGAAATCGGGGGCGCGGTTCGCTCAAAGGAAATGGCGAGGAAACCCAAACCATCACCAACAACGCGGGCAAGGTAGAGGTGGTGCACACCTACGGCTGGTACTTGCGGCAATACATTTCGGGCGCGAAAGCGAAGGGCGCGACACCGATTGTGGTTTCCCAAATCCCTCGGAATATCTGGAAGGATGGCAAGGTGGGGCGCGAGTCGAGCGGCTACGGGAAATTCGCTCGTGAAGCAGCGGAGCAGGGCGGCGCACTGTTCATTGACTTGAACGAGTTGGTCGCCGTGCGCTACGAGCAAATCGGCGAACCCTCGGTTCGCCAAATGTTCTTCAAGCCGTCGGACCACACGCACACGACGCTGGCCGGCGCGAAGTTGAACGCCGCGGCAGTCGCCGATGGCATTCGCGGCCTTAAGGATTCTTCGCTTGCTGGCTATTTGCTCCCCCCGGACCAGTCGCCGGCTCGAAGTGATTTTCTGACCTGGGCTGCGAAGCCACCGATGGGCTGGAACAGTTGGGATTGCTTTGCCACAACGGTGACTGAGGCGCAGACGAAGGCCCAAGCGGATGTTATGGCGGAGAAACTCAAGGCGTACGGCTGGGAGTACATCGTCGTGGATATCCAATGGTACGAGCCGAAAGCAAACAGCTTCAATTACCGGCGGAACGCGGAATTGACCATGGATGAGTTCGGGCGACTGTGGCCGGCGACAAACCGGTTTCCTTCGGCAGTTAACGGGGTGGGATTCAAGTCCCTGGCTGATTACGTTCACAGTAAGGGATTGAAGTTCGGCATTCACTTGATGCGTGGCATCCCGCGCCAGGCGGTGCGCCAGAACACTGCTGTTAAAGGCACCAGCTTTCGCGCCCGCGACATCGCGAACACCAATAGCATCTGCGACTGGAATCCCGATATGTATGGAGTGGACATGACGAAGCCAGGCGCTCAGGAATACTATGATTCCGTCTTTCAACTCATTGCATCGTGGGGTGTGGATTACGTGAAGGTGGATGATTTGAGCCGCCCGTATCATGCAAACGAGAAGGAAGTTGAAGCCATTCGCAAAGCGATTGACCGCACGGGGCGTCCGATGGTGCTGAGCTTGTCGCCGGGTGAAACGGCACTGACCGCTGCGGAACATGTGATGCAACATGCGAACCTGTGGCGCATCAGTGATGACTTTTGGGACAACTGGCCGGCGCTGCACGAACAGTTCGAACGTTTGCGAAAGTGGAACTTTTCCCGCGGACCGGGACACTGGCCCGATGCGGACATGTTGCCCTTGGGCGTGCTGGATTTGGGCCGTCGCAAGACACGCTTCACTCCCGACGAGCAATGCACGTTGATGACGTTGTGGAGCATCGCTCGTTCGCCGCTGATGTTGGGCGCAGATATGACGAAGCTGGACGACTTCACATTGTCATTGCTGACCAATGATGAAGTGTTGGCCGTTAATCAGAACAGTACCGGCAATCGCGAGTTGTATCACCGGGACGGCCTGGTTGCCTGGATCGGCGACGTGGCAGGCTCGAAGGACAAATACGTGGCGCTGTTCAATGCGCCTGCCGCCCCCAAACCGGCCGGAGAGAAGGCGCTGTTTACGAGTCCATTGGTGACGCGCGCGACTCCCGGGCAGAGTGTGAAAGTGGACGTGGACGTTACGGGTGCGCAAAAGCTCTTTCTCGTCATTACGGATGGTGACGGTGATGGCTTTGGCGACCACGCGGATTGGCTTGAACCACGACTCACGGTTGGCGGCACTGAAAAGAAGCTAACGGATTTGAAGTGGGTTCAGGCCAGCACCGGTTGGGGTGGATTGAAGGCGGGCGAGAGTGCTGGGGGGAAACCGATCAGCGTGGCGGGAAAGAAATTCACTGATGCCATTGGTGCGCACTCACTGTCCATCATCGAATATGATCTGCCTTCAGAGGCAACGCGATTTCAAGCGACAGGTGCGTTGGATGACGCCGCGGTGGCACACAGTCGCGGCGCGACCGTGAAGTTTATGGTCTTCACGAACGACCCGATGCCGGACATCAAGGCGCAACCAGTGCCGCTGACGTTGGCCGATGTTGGCTTCCGGGAAAAAGTGCGCGTTCGCGATCTCTGGAGACACTCGGATCTGGGCGAGTTCACTGGCGAATTTGCGCCGGTAATTCCCGCGCACGGCGCGGGGCTTTATCGTCTCTCAGAGTTGCAGACAGGCAAGTAACCGTCGCTCACAGCGAAATCATATGAAGACTCCAGGCCCTACTCGGATTCCGATGGTGACCGTATCGCCCCTGCTGGCGCTGTTGGTTACGGTTACGTGCGGGGCTCAGGTTCTCGTTGGCCATCGCGCCGCCGGCAACACTCGCGGAATGGTCGCCCTGGCAAAGTCGGACCGCGAAGTGTATCTCGGATGGCGCTTGTACGGCGGAGAGAATCCGAATCAAGAGTTCGAGATTTATCGCTCCACCGACGGCGCACGGATCAAGTTGAATGATGCTCCCATTCGCAACTCAACCGACTTTGTCGATAAAACCGCAACGCTGGCTAAAAGCAATTACTGGCAGTTGGCAGTCGTGCACAAGCGTAACTCGATGGAATGGGTGGATAGCGTGTCACTACCCGCCAACACTCGTCCGCAATCGTACGTTTCGTTGAAACTGCGGGGTAACTATCCGTTCAGCAAAGTGGGCATCGCGGATGTCGACGGAGACGGAAAACTGGATTTCGTCATCAAACAACCGCAGCAAACGAGTGATCCGGGCGTTTGGCAACTAAGCACCAACACCTTCAAAGTGGAGGCGTATCGGCACGACGGAAAGTTTCTTTGGCAGAATGATCTTGGGTGGAACATCGAGCAAGGCGTGTGGTGGTCGCCGATGATTGTGGCGGACTTTGATGGGGATGGACAATCGGAGGTTGCCCTCAAGACCGCCCCGATGGAGCCGGTTTATCGCAATGCGGCTGGTCGCATTCTGGACGGGCCGGAATATCTCTCGGTCTGGAGCGGCGAGACTGGACAGGAGATTGCCAGGGCCGATTGGCCGCCGCGCGGCAGGATTGAAGATTGGGGCGACAACAAGGGCAATCGTGCGTCGCGGCACTTGATTGGCCTGGCCAAACTCGATGGCAAACGCACGAGCGTACTCGCGTTGCGCGGTACTTACACCACGATGCTCGTGGACGCTTACAATCTGGTGGATGGAAAGCTGGAGAAGGTGTGGAGTTGGAATGGCGACAAGGAATCTCCACCGGTGCGAGGGCAGGGGATGCACGGCATGCACGCCGCGGATGTCGACGGCGACGGACGCGAAGAAATCATTCTCGGTGCCGCGGTGATCGACGACAACGGCAAGACGCTTTGGAATCTAAAGATGGGTCATCCGGATGCTTGTTATGTGACGGATGTGATTCCTTCGCGGCCAGGGTTGGAGATTGCGTATGGATTCGAGACCGCGCAGGAAAAGAACGGGTTTTGCGTTGTGGATGCGAAGACCGGCAAAATCATTTGGGGCTGCGACCACATGATCACGCACATCCACAGTCAGGGCTTGTTGGCGGACATTGATCCAACGAATCCGGGAATGGAGTTTTACGGTGGTGAAAAGTTTTTGCCGGACCGGTGGCTTTACAGTGCGCAAGACGGGAAGCTTCTTTCGCGTGAGGACCTCGGATCACTCGCCCCCAATCCGATTTACTGGGACGATAGCTATCTGAAGCCGTATTTGACGCGTGACGGTGACATTCTGAAATACAAGGGTGGAAAGCTGGGCAAAATTGAAGGCCGAGTGATTGCCATTGCCGACATTCTCGGAGACTGGCGTGAGGAGATTATCACGAGCGTTCCCGGCGAATTGAGGGTTTATTCTACGTCAATTCCTTCCACGCGCCGGCACCCGTGGCTGATGCAAGACCCGATTTACCGTAACGACGTTGCACTCGTGTCGATGGGGTATCTTTATCCGCCGCAACTGACCGTGCCCCTTACGGCTGAAAATCAGTCTTCCGCGCCATGAGTCGACACAGCCTCTTGCGCACCTGGCAATTACTTGGTCTGGGACTGGCGCTCGTTGCCAGTGCGAATGCGGCGGACGAGATCGAGATTGTATTTGCCAATCGCATTCCGTCCGTCGCTCCGTTCTCGGACTCAAAGACTGGGTTTGGCTTGGAAGCCGGATCGGTCGCGCGAGAAGGCAGCAATTCCATCACGAGCGACCAGCCATTTCTCCTTTCGGCAAAAGTTCCTGAAGGCAATTATCTCGTGACCGCCGTCTTTGGCGATGACGCAGTCGCTTCCACGAACACGGTGAAGGCGGAACTGCGACGGCTGATGGTCGAGCAGGTCACTGTGCCCAAAGGTGGTTCGGTCGCCCAAAGCTTTGTTGTTAACGTCCGAACACCGGCGATTGCGAGAGGTGGCAACGTGCGGCTCAAGACGCGTGAGAAGGAATCGGAGATGGTGAATTGGGATGAGAAACTTACGCTCGAATTCAATGGCATGCGGCCAAGCCTGCGAGCGTTACAGATCAAGCGCGTAGAGGTGCCAACCATTTTTCTAACTGGGGACTCCACCGTTTGCGACCAGCCGCGCGAGCCTTGGAACAGTTGGGGACAAATGCTGCCGCGGTTCTTTGGGGCGGGCGTGGCGGTCGCGAATTATGCGCAGTCCGGCGAGTCCATCAGGAGTTCACTCGGCGCAAGACGCTTCGACAAAATCTTTAGCCTGATGAAGTCGAACGACTGGTTGTTCGTCCAGTTTGGACACAACGACATGAAGGATAAAGCCACCAATGCGTTGGCCGTTTACAAATCCAATTTGAAAAAGATAGTGGCGCGAACCCGCGAACTCGGCGCGACGCCGATGCTGATTACTTCGATGGAGCGGAAGGCTGGCGTCGAACACGATACGCTTGAGGGTTATCCGCAAACGGTGCGCGACGTGGCGCGTGAGGACGGTGTCGCGCTGATCGATTTGCACGCAACGAGCAAGGTGCTTTACCGGGCATGGGGTGCAAACCTTGAAAAAGCCTTTCAAGACGGCACGCACCACAACAACTATGGCAGCTACGAGTTGGCGCGTTGCGTAGTTGAAGGTATTCGCTCCGATGTGCCTTCCCTCGCGAAGTTTCTTGCCGCGGACGTTGCACGGTTTGATCCGGCCCAGCCCGATGCTCCCGACCAATTCGCGATACCCGCCAGCCCGTTGGAGGACCGCGGCAAGCCGGATGGCAATTAACCTATGAAGCTCTTCATCGTAGCTTGTGCGATTGGACTTTGGCTTGGCGCGTTGGGCGCGCCGGTGGCGGCGGCATCCGAGACGCAGTCTTTCGATGCGGATTGGAGATTCTGGAAAGGTGATGAAAAGGGCGCTGAACAGGTGGCTTTTGACGATTCACAATGGCGCAAGCTCGACGTTCCGCATGATTGGAGCATTGAAGGTCCGTTTGCCCGAACGAATAAAACCGGTGGTGCGGGTGCATGGTTGCCAAGTGGAGTCGGCTGGTATCGGAAGCAATTCGTGCTTCCCGGGGAACGGCAAGGCAGACGCGCTTATGTTGAGTTCGACGGCGTGATGCAGAACAGCGAAGTGTGGATCAATGGAATTTCGCTTGGTAAGCGTCCGAACGGTTACGTGACTTTCGGATACGACCTGTCGCCGCACGTAAAGTTTAGTCCGAATGAAACGAACGTGATCGCGGTCCGCACTGACACTTCGGCGCAGCCGGCCTCGCGCTGGTATTCGGGCGCGGGCATCTATCGGCATGTGCGGTTGAAGGTCGGCGACCCGGTGCACCTTGAGCCGCATGCCACCTTTATCAGCACGCCGATGGTTCGAAGCAACCAGGCCACCGTGCGAGTTGAGACGACGATCAGGAACAGCTCCGCATCGGCTAAAGAAATCAGCTTGCTGGCGACGGTCTATGGTCCACCAGACTCAGCGCCGGACGGAGCGTATGCGACTGCCGCTGAAGCGGCAAAAGTTAACCTCTCCGCTGGCGAAGCAAGAAACATTGCTTTAGACGTGAGCATTCCGTGGGCGCCGCGATTATGGAGCGTGCGGCAACCGGATCTACACAACATTTGGATTCGAGTGCGGGCTGGTAATGAAACGCTTGATGAAGAGCGAATCGCATTTGGAATCCGTCAGTTTGAATTCAAATCAGATTCAGGCTTCTGGCTTAACGAGAGAAACCTGAAGCTGAAAGGCGTCTGTCTGCATCACGATGGCGGCGCATTTGGTGCGGCGGTGCCGTTAGCCGTATGGGAACGGCGATTGACCAATCTCCGGGAGCTGGGGGTGAATGCCATTCGCACCGCGCACAATCCGGTAGCACCCGAGTTCCTTGACTTATGCGATCGCATGGGATTTCTCGTGATGAACGAAGCGTTTGATTGTTGGACGGTTCGAAAGAATCCTTACGATTACAGCTTGTTCTTCAAGGAGTGGTCGAAGAAGGATCTGCGCGACATGGTGCGGCGGGATCGGAATCATCCCAGCGTAATCCTGTGGAGCGTTGGCAATGAGATTCGGGATACGCCAAAACAGGAACTGGCCAAAGGCATACTGAAGGGCCTGGTGGAAGTTTGTCACGAAAATGATCCTACTCGTCCCGTAACCCAGGCGCTCTTCCGACCCAACACCAGTGGCGATTACACCAATGGTCTTGCGGACTTGCTGGATGTGATTGGCACGAACTATCGCGATCAGGAATTACTCGACGCGTGGCGGGCGAAGCCCGGTCGCAAGATTGTCGGGACGGAGCAGGGGCACGATCGGCGAACCTGGCTGGCGTGTCGCGACAATCCGCAGCACGCGGGACAATTTCTTTGGGCCGGAGTTGATTATCTCGGCGAGTCGCGTTCATGGCCTCGAATCGGTTATGCCGGAGGTTTGCTGGATCGCACTGGTCAGATCAAACCGATGGCGTACGAGCGACAGATTTGGTGGAGTGATAAGCCGATGGTGAAGATGGTGCGGCGCGTCGCGCCCAGCGATGTGCTGCCGGATGACCCCGGTTGGGGTGGGGAGGAGCGTCATACTCAAGTGCAGTTTGCAGATTGGACGCCGCGTAACACTGAACGGCATGATGAGACCGTCGAGGTCTATTCCAACTGCGACGAAGTGGAACTATTCCTCAACCGGAGATCATTAGGCGCAAAACCGATCAACAAAGATGCCTCGCCTCGGGTGTGGAAAGTAGCGTTTGAGGCGCGGACGCTGCGTGCCGTCGCGCGTGACGCCGGCAAACAAGTCGCGACGGACGAACTTCGGACCGCTGGGCCGGCCACAAAGATTATTTTGACTACAAATCGCAAGATGATTGCACCAACATGGGATGATGTTGCTTTCGTCACGGCAACCATTACCGATGACGACGGTGTGGTTGTGCCGCGTGCAAATCACCTGGTGACGTTTCAGGTCACCGGTCCGGGGCAAATTGTGGCGGTGGACAATGCCGATAATATGAGTATCGAGCCGTTTCAGGCCAACGAGCGTCATGCCTATCAGGGACGTTGTGAAGCGGCGACAAGAGCGACGGAACGGAATGGAAGGTTCGTTGTCTCGGCGAGCGCATCCGGATTAAAAGCGGCAACGGTTGAAATCGAAATAAAAGCGGACAAATAGGGAATGCATGAAGCGATTGATGTGGTTTGTGATTGGTTTGGTTGCGGTGTTCAGCGTGCGGGCAGATGAGCCGTTGACGATCTGGCATCGCCAGCCCGCGAAGAATTGGAACGAGGCAACGCCCATTGGTAACGGGCGGATTGGGGCGATGATCTTTGGTGGCGTCGACTCGGAGCGCCTTCAATTGAACGAAGATTCCCTGTGGTCGGGCGGTCCGGGCGATGATGACAATCCTGAAGCGCTTCGGGCCTTGCCGCAGATTCGCGAGTTGCTGTTTGCGGGGAAGTATGCCGAGGCGCAGAAGCTGGCGAATCAAAAGCTGATTTGTAAAGGACCAGGTTCAGGGCAAGGACGCGGCGCGCGCATCAAGTATGGCAGTTATCAGTCTCTAGGCGACTTGAGGCTGGAATTTGAGCACGGCACGAATGCGACAAACTATCGCCGTGCGTTAGATCTCACGACCGCAACGGCATCAGTAACCTACGAGGCGGACGGCGTGAAGTTTGAGCGGCAACTGTTTTCCAGTGCGCCGGATCAAGTCCTGGTCGTGCGCTTGAGTGCCAATCGGCGCGGGGCATTGAACTTTCGCCTGAACCTGAGCCGGGCTGAAGCGGCGGAAATTTCTGCGGTTGGAGCCAATGAGCTGCTGATGCGCGGACAATTGTGGGATGGCGTGACGAACGCCGGGATGAAATATGCCGCCCGGGTGAAAGCCCTTCCCCGGGGCGGCAAGGTTACGGCTGATGAGAACGGTTTGCGCATTGAGAACGCGAACGAAGTGCTGTTGCTTTTGGCAGCGGCGACAGATTATCGAATGCAGCTTCCGGATTGGCGACACGGCGATCCTGAGAAGAAAACGGCAGAGCAATTGGCTGCCGCCGCGAAAAAGTCGTTCAAGAAGTTGCGGGCTGCGCATGTGGCGGATTACCAGAAGCTGTTCAATCGAACGTCGCTCGACCTGGGGGCGAGCGAGAATGCGAAGCTGCCCACGGATGAGCGCTTGAAAGCACTCCAGAGTGGCGCGAATGATCCTTCTCTGATTTCGCTCTACTTTCAGTTTGGCCGTTACCTGATGATCAGTTCCTCGCGGCCGGGCGACATGCCGATGCATTTGCAGGGTCTGTGGGCGGACACGATGCAACCGCCCTGGAGTAGCGATTACCATGCGAACATCAACTTGCAGATGATTTATTGGCCGGCTGAGACAGCGAATCTGCCGGAGTGTTTTGAACCATTGGATCGTTACATTGCGTTTCTCACCGGTCCGGGCACCAAGACGGCGAAAACGCACTACAACGCCCGGGGCTGGACGGTTCACACCCTGGCGAACGCCTGGGGATTCACCGCGCCGGGCGAATCACCGTCCTGGGGATTGTCGCCTTCCGCGGGGGCATGGTTATCTCAGCACTTGTGGGAACATTTTGCTTTTTCGCGCGACACCAATTATCTGCGTCGCGTCTTGCCCACTTTGCGCGCTTCGGCGGAGTTCAGCCTGGACTGGTTGGTCTCGGATCCGCAGTCGGGCAAACTCGTGGCTGGACCGGCAACTTCGCCGGAAAATACCTTCATCACAGCGGACGGACAAAAGGCTTCGCTGTGCATGGGACCGGCGATGGAGCAGGAAATTGTCTGGGATGCGCTGAACAATTATCTGGAAGCGACCCGCGTGCTGGGCGTGACGGAACCAACAATGGCGCAGGCTGAGAACGCAATAACGTATCTGTTGGGACCGCGAATCGGCAGCGATGGGCGATTGATGGAGTGGAGCGAGGAGTTTAAGGAAGCGGAGCCGGGGCATCGACACGTTTCGCATCTGTTCGCATTGCATCCCGGGCGGCAGATTACGCGCACGGGCACGCCGGCACTCGCGGCGGCAGCGCGTAAGTCGCTCGAAGGGCGACTGGCCGCGGGTGGTGGACATACTGGCTGGAGTCGTGCGTGGATCATCAGCTTTTGGGCTCGGTTGGCGGAGGGCGACAAGGCGGGTGAAAACGTTCAAGCGCTGCTTGCCAGGTCCACGTTGCCGAATCTTTTCGATACGCACCCGCCATTTCAGATTGATGGAAACTTTGGCGGCGTCGCGGGCATTTGTGAAATGCTGGTGCAATCGCACGCGGGCGAAATTGAGTTGCTGCCGGCGCTGCCCAAGTCCTGGTCGAACGGTTCGGTCAAGGGATTGCGGGCACGTGGCGGCTACGAAGTGGATTTGAGTTGGAAGGACGGCAAATTGGCATCGGCCGGGCTGCGGAATGTTAATGGAGCGAACCTTTGCAGAATCCGCTGCGGAGACAAGGTGGTTGAAGCGAAGGTTCGAAAAGGCAAAGCAATCTCTCTTGATGCGAATCTCAAGGCCAAATAAGTCTGGCATTCTGAGCGCGGAGCAAAGCGGTGCTGAAGCCACCGCAACCCGGTGGCGCAGAGTAGCCGCGAAGCGTCTGGAGTGCGGCGTGTTTACCGCCGCTTTGGGAGGAGCGCTGGCGTTCGCGGTGACCACGTCCGGTTCGGAAGCCATTCCGCCAATCGACCGCCAGGCACTGGTCACGCGGCACAATCCCGTTATCCGCAAAGTGGACGCGGATGCGCCGCTTACGGTCGGCAACGGCGGTTTTGCCTTCACGGCGGACATCACCGGGCTGCAAACCTTCGCGGAGCATTATCACCGCTGGGGCGTGCCGACGGAGACGCAATCCCGCTGGTGCTGGGTGAGTGATCCGAATCCGAACAACTACAAACTCTCCGATGCGAACAAGGACTTCAAGCAGGCCGACGGTCGGGTTGTTGGTTATCCGACCCAAGCTTCCACGCCGGCCGGTGACTGGTTGCGTAAAAATCCCCGCAGCCATCCGCTGGGGCAAATCCTGCTCGACTATGTGAAGGCGGATGGCTCGCCGCTCACGCCGGAGGATATTCAAAAGCCGGAGCAACGCCTGGATTTATGGCGCGGCGTCATTGAGAGCCAGTACGAGATCGACGGCAAACCAGTGAAGGTGACGACTGTTTGTCATCCCGGATACGACTTGATCGGGGTTCGGATTGAATCGGATTTGGTAAGCGAGGGAAAACTCGGCGCGAAGCTCGCCTTTCCCCGCGGTCATGATCCGGCGACAAAGAATACTCCCGCATTGGATTGGTCACACCCGGAGTTGCACAAAACCTGGATTGGCGAAACCTGGGACAACCGGGCACGCGTTTACCGGAAAATTGGCAGCACTTCCTATCGGGCGATAGTAGTCTGGAAACACGGTGCACAGATGACTGAGGCTGGGGCGCATGCGTTCAGGATAGCGCTCGCGCGTTCCACGGGAGAGCAAGCCGGCAAAGTACTGGAGTTTACGGTGATGTTCGGATCGGAGGTTGATCCTACCCTGGGAGTACCGAGCGTGGCCGAATGCCTGGTGGCGAGCGCAAAACATTGGGAGGATTTCTGGCGCAACAGTGCGGCAGTGGACTTTTCCGGTAGCACCGACCCGCGGGCAACGAAGATTGAGGAACGCATCATCCTTTCGCGTTATCTCGTGGCGGTGCAGATGGCGGGCGATGTGCCGCCGCAGGAATCCGGGCTGACGTGCAATACCTGGTACGGCAAGCATCACACCGAAATGATCTGGTGGCACACGGCGCATTTTGCGTTGTGGGGCAATGACGAGTTGCTGGCAAAGAATCTCGAATGGTATCAGAAGCAGTTGCTTGCGGCGCGTGAACTCGCGAAGAGCAGGGGGCTGCGTGGCGCACGATGGGCCAAGATGACCGGGCCGGAAATGCGTGAAAGTCCCGGCGGCAATCCGCTTATTGTCTGGAATCAACCGCACCTGGTCCATTTGTGCGAACTGTTGTATCGCAATAATCCGTCCTCCGAGACGTTGAGCCGTTATCGCGAACTGGTGCTGGAGACCGCGGATTGCATGGCCTCAATGCTTCATTACGATGAGGCGAAGAAGGTTTACGTGCTCGGGCCGCCGCTGTGGATTGCCCAGGAGATTTACGATCAGGGCACGAGTCAAAATCCATCGTTTGAACTGGCGTATTGGCAATGGGCGCTGGAAACGGCGCAGCAATGGCGCTTGCGATTGGGTATGAAGCGAGACGAGAAATGGGATCACATCATTCAGCATCTCGCACCGGTGCCACAAAAGGATGGGAAGTATGTGGCGCTGGGTTCGAATCCAGACACGTGGGACAACGTCGACAGCCGGCACGATCATCCGACGATGCTGGCGCCGCTTGGTATTTTGCCAGGAACGGGAGTGGAGCGGGTTACGATGGAGCGCACGCTGGACGCGGTGCTAATGACTTGGGATTGGGAAACGAAAATCTGGGGCTGGGACTCCCCAATGATTGCGATGACGGCAGCTCGGTTGGGTCGGTCCGAAACTGCGGTCGAGATTCTCCTGCGTGAAGGGCCGAACAACAGGTACTTGCCGAACGGTCATTGTCCGCAACGCAGTGATGAAGCGATGGCAAAGTCGAACAAGCCGGGAGCGCGCAAACGTGAGATTGCGGTCTATCTTCCAGCCAATGGTGCGTTTCTTTCTGCCGTGGCGATGATGGCGGCGGGTTGGGACGGAAACACGAACAACGCGCCGGGATTTCCGAAAGACGGAAAGTGGAGAATCAGGTCAGAGGGCTTGCACCCGTTGCCGTGAGTCATGGTTGCGGGTCCGGTCATCCCGCGCCAACGCGCCCCAGGATACATCGTGGCTTGCTAGCGTCGGACGCTTTGGCGGACTCGTTCGGCGAGGAGTTTGTAACCGGCCTCGTTGAAATGAAGTTTGTCTGAGAGAAACAGTTCCGCTCGCGGTTTGCCGTCCGCGCCCAGGGGCACGTCGTAGGCTTCGATGTAATTCAGGCGCGACTTGCTTTTCACATAGGCGGCGACGAGTTCGTTCAATTTCTTTTCGCGTTTCGCTTGCGACCAGCGGGCGAGAGTTGGACTCCAGGAAATAAACGTGATCTCAGTTCGTGGCGACCGTTTTTGGACGGTTTCAACGAACTCTTTGAAGTGAACGAAGACTTCCTCCGGGGTTTTGCCGTTCCAAAGGTCGTTGCCACCGGCCCGCAGATAAACGCTTTTGGGTTGGTAGGGGAAAATAATCCGGTCGGCAAAATGCAGGGCGTCTTCAATATCACTCCCGCCAAAGCCACGGTTGATAGGCTGCAAGCCGGGCAAATCCTGCGGCAGGCTTTTCCACATTCGGATGGTGGATGAGCCGGTGAAGACCACGCGTCCTTTCGAGGGGGAGTTGGTCTGGTCCGATGCTTCAAAGGCGGCGATGTCCTTTTCCCATCGCCCGAAGTCATGTTGCTCCGGCGGCAGCCATTTGTTGAAGCGCAACCATTCTTCGCAACGTGCCGGCCACTTGGCGGTCGGACCGTATTGGGGATCGCGGCTGTCTCCATGACTGCCTGCGGCATAGACGTGCATTTCGGCGGGAACGCCGGCATTGCGCAGGGACTGATAGAGCATCAGCGAGTTTTCAACGCGCACCGAGGCATCGGCCATGGTGGCCACGAGAAAGAAGGGGGGCGAGTTGCTGCGGACGTTCTTCTCCAGCGAGACCGATTCCATTTGTTCGGGAGTCGGCTCGGCCCCAAACAAAGCGTAGCGCGAACCGCGATGCACCGACGGGGTTTCCATCGTGACGACCGGGTAAATCAGAATTGCAAAGTTGGGTCGGGCGCTCACCGCATCACGAGCGTGGCCGGTTTTCCCTTCCGGAGAATCCCACATCGTCGCCGCGCAACCGGCAAGGTGTCCTCCGGCGGATCCGCCCATGACGCCGATGCGGTCGGCCCGCACGCCAAACTCATCAGCCCGCGAGCGAACCATGCGCACGGCCCGCAGGACATCCTGCAAGGGCGCGGGGTGACCGTACTCAATCAGGCGATACTTCAGCACGAAGGCCGTGATACCGATTGAGTTCAACCAACGCGCATCGGTTCTGCCGTCACCGACCCGGACGTAGCCCCCGCCCGGAGCAACGATGACCGCTACCCCGGTGGCTTTGGCAACGTCCGGCGCATACATGGTCAGCGTGGGATTGTGAACGTTGGTGAAACGCCCGTTGAACTCTCCTTCGGGCCCGGCATTGGGTTTGAGTCCCGGAACGCCTTCCGGCCAGAGTGGGATCACCAGAGGGTTGGCGTGAGCGCAAGCCAGGGTCAATAACAACGCAATAAGGTGAACAACATGCTTCATGGTTACGCCCATTGTGCAAAAGCGAGCCCACGCGCCAACTGAAAATTCTCTAGGGATACGCGAGCCGGAGGAAAACGCTGGCGTTCGCGGTATCAATCGGCAGATAAATTTCGTTTGTGCCCGATGACCCTGGCACGGTGAACCAGTTGGTACTCAAGCCAGTGGCAGGATGGTTGGTCTGGATTTCCAGTCGCCACCCGGTGCGGTCGGGTGGCCAGGAGAGTTGCAGCGAATTACCGGTGACTGCGAACGCGATGCTTGTGGGCGTGACATTCACGGGTGAGACGACGGTGATCGTGCCGTCCACCGCAAGGTTGTTCGTCCAATAAAGCGGACTGGCCAGGGGCGGCAGGACGACGCTGGAAAATGCGCCGCTGTAGTTTGCGGCGTTGAAGAGCTTGAAGCTGTCACCGGCGGCAGGCGTGCCACTGAGATTGGTAACGACCAATCGTCCGCCATAGCTCACGGTAATCATGCCCGTGAGCAGGTCGTTGGTGTGCGCTGTCGTGCTGATTTCCATCACGTTGGTGCTGGTAGCCTGGAAGGCCAATGAGTTGGTGATGACGAGTGTGCCGATGGAGAATCCCGGAGCGATCGTCGAGCCGCCGGTTGCAATAACGCTGCCACGTATGGTGCCGTTGCCGACAAGTGATTTTCCGTTTCCCACGACGAGTGTGCCGTCGTTGCGGGCGGAAACGTCAAGGACAGCATTGTTGCTCAGGATAATCCTGGTCGTGTTGGGTAGTGCACCTGCCGCGCCGAGAGCAAGAACCCCTTGTTCGATCAAAGTGCTCCCGTTGTAATTGTTGTTGCCGTTCAGTGTGAGCGTGCCGGTCCCTGTTTTTGTCAACCCACCGGGGCCGTTGTTGCCGAAGGCATTGGCGAATATGACGTCGTTTGCACCGACATCGAGTCTGGCGCCGCCGGTTTGAATGGTGACGGGGCGCACCGTAATGTCTGCTGTGTTGCCGTCCGCCCATTGCAACCCGCCGCCATCGAAGTTGAGGCGGTTGAGAATTCCCAGGCTGCCCGGTAGCGCTGTATCCAAGGTGCTGAAACGCACCAGTCCGCCGTTGAGATTCAGGTTGGCGGCAAAGGTGTTGACGCCAGCCAGCGTAAGCAGACCGGGCCCGAGTTTTGTGACCGAGTAAATCCGGCCATAAGCATTGGTCTGACCGGCAACTTGGCTGTTGATCACGAGGGAGCCGCCCGGCGAAGTGACGTTGAAATAACGGTTGGTCGAGAAATGATCGGCGGCGTAAGCGAAATCCAGATTCAGGTTGATGGTCTGGACGGTGCTGCTGTCGTTGGTGATGCCCCGGCCAAGGCCAATGGCATTGCCGCTCAACGTGAACGCGCTTGCGTTGTTGCTGAAATTGAGTGCCGGGAAATCAGTGCCCGCCGTGAAGTCGTTGTTGACTGTCAGCCTGGTGCTGCCGGCAAAAAGCAGAGTGTCGTATTCCTTGGGGGCTTCGCTGTAACCTCCGGCGTAACCCCAATTGTTGGCCGTTCGCAGATTGTTGTTCGCGCCACCGCCGTCCCAAAGCTTCGGCGGGAACAATACGATATTCGGGCCTGGTGCTCCGGCGCTGTTGGTGACGAGGTTGGGGACGTTGGCAGTCGCGTCGAGGGTGTAAGGGTAGGGCGGGGTGAATACCGAGTCGGTTCCCGGATGAATGGTGCCGGTGCAACTCGCGTAGGTATTGCCGCTCGTGCGAATCTTTCCGTCCGTGCCGCTGCTGACGGTCATGGCGTCCTTCACCCCGGCGTAATAATTGTTTTCCGAATTGATCTCGGTTCCGTTTCGCGCGTTGGAGCAATACGAATTGTTCGTGCAGTTGAAAAAGTTGTTGTAGTAATGCACGCGGGCATAGCTCGATGCGCCCATGCGCTGGTCGGCTCGCGTGCTCCACCAGTTGTGATGCAGGGTGATGCGGCCCGACTCGGGATTTCCGCTCTGACCGTCGGCGATCATTGCGAACCGATGTTCCAGTTGCGTTGGATACATGAACTTGCACCAGGAAACCGTCACGTAATCGGCGTTCTGGCTGATGTCGCAGGAGCCATCGCCGCAATCATAGAACGTGACGTGATCCACCCAGACATGATGCGTGTTCGGGTCGCGAATGCTGATGCCGTCGTTGCCGGGGCTCGTGATTCGCAAGTTCTGAACAATGACGTTGCTCACCCCGGAAATGGAAAGTCGGCCCAGCAATGCCGCATCCGGGCTTACTCCTACAATCGTCTTGTCCGAGCGCACCGTTGCACTGCCAATGCTCAGCATCCCGCTTACCTGAATAATGCGCGGACCCGTCATGCCGACTTGCGTAACGAAGTCTGAACCATTGGTGACGGTGATGGTTGGACCGCCGGCGCCACCAGTGGTCGTGCCGTTCACCAAGCAAAAGCCATCCTGTGCCCAGGCGCTGGTCGCGAAGCAGATGGCGGCCGAAGTGATAGAAACTTGTAAAATGAGGCGCGACATAGAAAGAACTACGGGTACGTCAGTTTGAAAAACACCGATCCTTCTGTGGGAACGAGTGGAATCGAGATGCGATTGGTGGCGTTTGAATTGGCGATGGTTTGCCAGTTGGTCGTAAGACCCACTCCGGGTGGGTTGGTTTGGGCCAGCAAGCGGTAACCGGTCTGGCTTTGGGGCCACGAGAGATTCAATGTGCTGTCACTGACGCCGGGCGTGATTGAAGTGGGTTGCGGCGGCACCGTAAGTGTGGCGCTGCTGCTGGTGACCGTACCCGCAGAGTTGGAGACGATCACCGAATAAACTCCATTATCTGCCAGTGTTGTGCTGGCGAAACTGAGCGTGGCATTTGTTGCGCCGACCATGTTCGTCCCATTCTTTCGCCACTGAAACGACGGGGCTGGTTGTCCAAAGGCTGCGACATGGAATGCGGCCGCCGAGCCGGCGCTGGCGGTTTTGTTGGTCGGCTGTGCTGTGATGGTCGGCAAGGTGGCAGGCCGCCAACTGCCGAGATTGAAATAGGAATGCCCGAAGATGGCGGCGGGCGTGAAGTCGTTGGTGTTGATGCTGACGGGAATGCGATTGGTTGGGCCACTCGGCGGGATGAGCAAGGTCATTTCCGGATCAACATCGGGGTCAATGGACGGATCGTTCACGTAGTCCGGATCGATGGTGTTCAACCAATACGCGCCAGTGCTTTGGCGGCTCGCGACATTCACGGTCCCGCCACCAATCAGCGTCGTTCCGATTTCACGCGCGCGGCAGGTGGTGTGACGATTGCCCCATTCGGCCCAGCCCTTGGCAGTGATATGACTCCCGAGGGCGCAGTTGACGACTGCGGTGTAACCGTCCTTTCGCCATGGCCGCTGGAACGTCGTGGTGTTGATGCCCACGTCGTAGGGATAACCGTTGGCGATCAGGGCGCGCGGGAAGGTGCAATCCAGGAACACAATTCCGTATGGCGCTGCCTGCGCCGTGCTGGGAGCAGTGATGGGCCCGCCACTGTTGCGGATCTGAACGATGTTGCACTGGTCGAAGACCGCCAGCGCGCTGCCGTAGATGAAGTCCACGCTGCCCCAGATTTCGCAACGATGGAAGTAAGCGATGCCGGTGTCGGCATAGAGCGTGTCCTGCCCGCCCTTGATCAGAACATTGTCGAAGATGAGACGATTGCCACGCGTGACGACGGTAAGAATCCGGCCCGCGAAGGTCACGCCGTTGTAGTTCAGGTAAACCGCATTATCCAGCGTCAGGTTGCGCACGTAGATGTCGGAACTCTCCAGTCGCAGCGTGCCGGAAGAACCGCCACTGGAGAAGGCAGGGTAAGGATAGAAAAGTTGGACGGCCTGGCGGTTCGTGCCCGCGCCGATGATTTGAACGTTGTGGCGGTTCTGCGCGAACGTCGTGTTGTCGCGATACGTGCCGGGCTGAATGGTGATCGTACGCTTGACGGCATTGTTTTGCGGAACCCAATCCGCCGCGCCTTGAAGCGTGGCAAAGTCGCCCGCACCATCGTGCGCGACAATGATGTTGGTTGGCCCGCTGGTGAGTGTCGGCGTGGCCGGACCAGAGGCTTTTGTGGAGAAACGCCAGGCGCTTGTGCCTGTGATGGCGGGAAATGAAGCGTTCGCTGAATCGAGGAACAGGCCGGCGTCTGCATTGACGTAGTACGTCTTGTTGTAAGCAAAACGGTTCGAGAACGTGATCCAGGCTTCGTTGCCGTAGATGGCAATGGGCATGTAAAAGTAGTTCGCGCCCTGTACCGAGCGGATGTAGCCATTGGTGATTGTCGCGCTGTCGATGCTGTAGGTCTGGAACAAGCTGGTATCAATCGTCGCGAACAGGGCGTGCGTTGCAGCATCGCGCACATACAGTTTGCCCGACCCGATTTTCGGCGTGCTCGAAAAAACGATGCGCAATTGCTGATCGTGACTGATGCCGGTGGCGTTATTGGTCGGCAGGAATGTGCCCGTCATGGTCGAAAGCACCGTGAGTGTCGCATTGCTGCTGGTGACCAGACCAACGCTGTTGCTGATGACGACGGAAAACACCGCCCCGTTGTCCGAGCCTTGTGCGCTCGCGATGGTGTAGGACGCATTGGTGGCGTTCGCGATGGCATTGCTGTTCCGCCGCCACTGATAGGTCACGGCAGGCACGCCGCTGGCATTGACGCTGAATGTGGCCGGAGTGTTGATCCCCACAGTGAGATTGGTCGGTTGCTGAACAATAGCGGGTGGCACGAGGACGAAGAGAGTAGCGTTGTTGGTTGCGAGCCCGGCGCTGTTGCTGGCGACGAGCGAATAGATGAAACCGTTTTGGGAATATTGGACGTTGGAAATCGTCAGCGAAGACGTCGTTGCGCCCGGAATATCCGCACCGTTAGCACGCCATTGAAGCGTTGGAAGCGGCAGTCCGGAGACAGAGGCGCTAAAGGTGGCGTTGCTGGTTTGGATCACTGTTTGGTTGGCCGGTCCGGTGATGTTCGGAGGAACGTCGCCAGCGGAAACCGTGAGGGTCATGCTGTTGGTCGTAATCCCGGCGCTGTTGCTCGCGACCAGTGAGTAAGTGCCGCTGTGAGTCGCCTGCGCATTTGGAATGAAGTGGGATGCCGACGTGATGCCGGGGAGAATGTCGCCGTCCTTGTGCCATTGAAGAGCAGGGGAGGGCACGCCGCTGACGGTTGCGGCAAGCGTGACGTCGCTGCCAATGGCGACGGCTTGATTCGTAAGGCCAGTGATTGCGGGTGTGACGATGACGGAGAGGGTCATCGAGTTTGTCATCGCGCCGCCGACGTTGCTGGCGACCAGCGAATAAACAAAACCGTTCTGGCTGAATTGAACATTCGGCAAGGTAAGCGAATCGTTGGTTGCTCCCGGGATGTTTGTTCCATTCGAGCGCCATTGAAACGCCGGCAAGGGAATACCGCTAATGGTCGGACGCAGCGACGCTGACGTTCCGGCGACTACGGTTTGATTGGTTAAATCCGAGATGACCGGAGCGGAGAGCGGCTGGAGTTGAAACGCGTTCAGGTAAGCGCGGCCACTGCCGCCAGTGCCGTTTTCAGCGGCGTTGAGCCGGACCACCCGAAAGGTCAGCGCGCCGGATGCGGTGGTGGTCGCGGGAAGCTTTACCCAGCAAACGCCCTCGTTGCTCGCAAGCGTGGCGTTGCGGCCGCCGATGGCGAAGTTTGCAGTCGCACTGGCCGTTGCATGACCGTTCGCTGCGTCCACCCACCAGGTTGTGCCCTGGCCACTTTGATTGCCGTTGCCCATACCATAGATCATGTAAGCCTTGTTCGGCGGAAGACTCGTGAAACTGATGGTCCAATAATTCACACCGTTGTTCTCGTAGGTGTAATTACCCATCAGCAGCGACGGAACAGGGCTAAAGCCGCCATTGTCGGTAAAAGAATCCAGACCATCGCCGCCGCTGAGCGATACGGTCATGGCTACGCCGGTCAAGGCTGCGCCCGAGGAATCCCGAATCGTGGTGGCATTGGTGACGACGCCTCCGCCATTGGCTCGTCCGCCGAGGCTGGGAAAATAGTTCCAGACATCGCCCGCAGTTCCAACAACCGCAGCGCCACTGGGCGTGCCGGGCGTGCCACCGGCGAGCTTGACGTTGATGAGATTCTGCGCACGCCCCGTGATGACAAGACTGACAAGTGTGAAGACGATGAGGCGGAACAAATGATTATGCGTCATTAGCCAACGGGTGTTTCCTGTGTGGAGAGAATGCCATAAACGCCCGGCATGACCTACCTTACTTTTTGCAAGAGAGGTTGGAATTTGGGCGACCGACAAAAGACGACGGGCGACGCAACCCGGCGCCGCCCGTCGAACCCACCATGGTTCCCAACCACTAACCCAAACTCATTGCAAAGTCAGACGGAAGAACACCGTCGGATTGGTGGGATTGATTGTGACACTCACCGGACTGGCGCTGCCACCGGGATAATCGGACCAGTTGCTACTGATGCCGAAGTTCAGGCTGTTGGTTTGCGACTGAAGCTTGAACGGCCCCGTCCAGGAGAAGTTCAGCGTGTTGCCGGTTTGTGAAACGCCGAGGGTGGGCGGTGTAATGGGTGTCACGCTCAACACTTTCACGGAGCCATTCAACGCTACGTCGTTTTGCCACGTGTAGCTGACCGCATTCAACGGGTCGATGGCGGGCAGGCTGACGGTGAATCCGCTGGTGCCCGCGGGGAACAACGCGAAGGTGTCATTGACCTGTAACGCCGGACCGATGTTGGTGACGGCGAGGGTTCCGCCGGTAGTCAAAGTTCCGGAAACATTCAACCGGTCCACATTGGGAACGGTGCTGCGATTGACTTCCAGGAGCAACGTGCCGCCGAGCGTGGCATTGCCGGACACCGCGAGTGTGCCGATGGAAAGGCCGGGATTGATGATTGAACCGGGCTCGGTGACCAGATTGCCGTTGAACGTTCCAGCACCTTTGAGCGTCTGGCCGCTGTTCAAGGTAAGGCTGCCGTCAGAACGGGTCGTGACATCAAAGGTCGCGCCAGTGCCGATGATGATTTGCGTGGCATTGCTGAACGAGCCGTCGCCGCTCAGGGCAATAGTGCCGCCGCTGACGGTTACTGGTCCGCTGTTGCTGTTGTTGCCGGTAAGGGTGAGCGTGCCCGCCCCAACTTTGGTGACGCCAAGCGCAGCGGCTCCGCCGTTGCCGAACACACCGTCAAATAGTGTCGAAGCGTCGTCCGTGCCGACCGTGAACACGGCGGGCGTGGTCGCACTGCCGTTGAAGACACTCGGGACGAAGACGCCGTCTGTTCCCATGGTGCTGAGGCTCGCAACCGTATGATCGAAGCCATTTAACTGGAAGATGCCATGCGCGCCGATGGTGAGCCCGTTGGTGCTGATCGCGCGACTCGCGAGGGCCGTGACGCGAATGCGTTGATTCACATAATCGCCGGGCTCAATGATGGTCGCGCCCCAGTGGTTCGGGCCCGAAGCGGACCCGATGCGGAGGTTGTATGATTGCGCGTCCTGACGGCGGTTGGCGAAGGTGAGCGTCTCCGTGCCGGTTGCGCCCAGGATGCGGCCGGAGATGGTGGCGTCGCCGAGGAAGCCGCCGATGGTGACATCGGACAGCAGGTTGACGTTGCTGACGATGGTTGAGCCCTGTTCGATTTCCAAAGTCATGACTCCAGCGCTCCCGGCGCCATTGCCGGGGCCGGAAAGGTTGAACGTGGTTCGATAAATTCCGTTACGGTCCAGATAAACGCTGCCGGTATCGGCGACATTCACCGTCGAGCCCACGCCGAGTTGGTTGGTGCCGCTCGATTGATCGGCGGTCGCCAGGTTCACGTAAGCACCGACATTAAACGTGCCGGAGAAGGGATGATTGACGAGACTGGTCGGGAGCGTGAAGCGCCGGCCCGTCGTGGTGGAGTTAATCAGATCAACGACGCCGGTGCCGCTCAAGGAATTATTGATGACCACGGCGTTGTTGAAGTTGTAGGCGACCGTGGCGTTGTTGGTGATGCGTGCGGCAATTGACCCCGTAATCCCAGTGCCATCACCGAACTGAAGGGTGCCCGCGTTGGCCTGTACTCCGCCCGACAATGAACTGTCGCCAGTCAGGATCATCGTGCCATTCGTGCCGTTGTTGGCGACCGTTCCGGTGCCGGAGATCACACCCGAGTACGTCGCGACATCGGAGCGGTTGAAGATCAGCGTGGTGTTGGTGCGCATGTTGATGTTGCCCGAGAGCCGGCCCGTGATGCCGTTCGTACCGATTTGGATCGTGCCTTCACGGAGCAGAGTGGCGCCCGTGTTGTCGTTCTCGGTCGTGATCGTCAACTTGCCGGTGTTCGTCTTGGTGAGAATGACCAGTCCGGTCAACTTGCCATCGCCACCGAACTCATAGTTGTTGGTGGAATTCACCAGGATGGTTGCGGGACTCAGGTCTCCCACCAGGTTGATGGGGGCGGCGTTGGAACCGGAGTTGTCGAACGTGACGAAGTCCGCATTCGTGAATGTGCTGGCGGTCCCGCCGGTCGTGCGCCAGTTGGCCGTGGTAGTGATGTCCCAATTTGGGCCCGCATCGCCGCGCCAGGTGAGCACGGCGCCGCCGACGGGTGAAATCGCCTCAAGCATGATGTCGTTGCCATTGCCGGCACCCGCGTCAAAGGTGTTGCCTTCAGCGCGATAGCTGATGCGGAACGTCTGGCCGGTGTCCGGGTCAACAATCGTTGCGCCCTGGGTCATGCTGGTGATCACGCCATTGAATGACCCGAAGGTGCCCATCGTTTTTGCCGAGTCCGTGCCATCGACTTTCACAATGGTGAACTTGTCTCCCGACGCCGGCGCAAACGCCCCGAGCGTGAGCCGGAGGTTCGCATTGTTGTTGGAAAACGTGCCACTCCCGGCGATGACAACCTGGTCGTAGCCGGAGCCGGGGGTGGCTCCGGTGGCCTGGATTTCCAAAGTGGACGTCGCGTCGTTCAAGTTGACGGCGTTGCTGATGGTGAGGACGGCGGTGGAATCGGTAAAGATCGCGGCGTCCGTGAGGTCCGCGCTCAGCGAACCGCCGGGTGAAAGAATGCCGCGAATGTTGAAGTTCATCACGCTGGCCGAAATGACTCCGCTGCCGTTCAGGTAGGCAATGCGGGTGGCATCGCTGTTGTGACCGTTAATGGTGTAGGCGCCACCGCCAGTGTGCTGGCCGTTGACGATGAGGCGCGCTGCGCCCGCATTTTGCGTATTATCAACGGCGGTCGTTCCGGTGTAGGTATTCGTGCCATTGAGTTGTTGGAAGTTGTTCGCGCGATAAACGCGCAAGGCCAGAACGCCCGCGGCACCGTCGCGAAGCGTGCCGGAGTAAATGCCGCGGTGATTATTACCGCCGCCGATGTCGAGACGATTGATGGAATCAGCCAGCCCGCATTCCACGATGCTGTTCAGATTAGAGCCGCTGAGCGCCGCGATCTCTTCGAGGGTGACACCGAGGGTGCTGTTCACATGCTGCAATTGAAACACACCGCCGTTCATGGTGACGCGCTGGTTGAAATGTATCTGGTCGGTGCCAGGCCCAATGGTGCGCAGCGTGCCGTTCGTGTTCACCAGAATCGGGCTGCTGGGAAGAGCCTGTCCGGCCGTTTTGCCCAGGATGAGCGTTCCGTCATTAATGACGGCACTCACGCCGGCGTTGCCAGCGCTCCCCGTCAAGGTCAGATCAAAGGCGCCTTCTTTGGTAAAGGTGCTGTTGCGGAGAACGCCGGCATAAACCAGCGGACCGGCAGCGGCATTGTGAATCTTCCCATTACCGTTGTTGTCGATGTTGGCGGTAAAGGTCTGGACGTTGACCGAGTTGTTCGTGATCCCGGAGTTGGCGGCCAGGTCGATTTCGTTGCCGCTAATCGTGAACGGGTCGGCGCCGGCATTGAAGATGATGCCGGCAAAATCCGTGTCGTTCGGGAAATTATTGTTGGGAAACACGCCGACGTTGCCGCCAAAGAACAGGCGGTCATTGGCCACCGGGTCCGTGTCGCCATCCCAATTGGCGGGCGAGCCGCTCCAGTTGGACTGGTCGCCGCCGCCATCCCAGGTTTTGTCCGCGGCGAGGGGGCTCGCCAGGCCAAGGCAAAGGCCGAGGCATAGCGCCGCGAGCAGGTGGTTGCGTTTGAACGGTGGGTTCTGACGTGTTTTCATGCTGCTGCTGGTTGGTTGATGGTTCGTATGATTTCTGTGGTTTGAATTTTTCCAAAAGGTTACGGAGCGGTCACATGCTCGAAGAGCCATTGAGTGTCAGCGCTGGAAGGGACATCAGGTCCGGAGGTCGCACGGATGAAGGACGACACGCGCCACTTGTGCAGTTCCGCATGGCCATCGGCGAAGGCGAAGGCCGAACTGTTGTTGCCGTGAGAAATCGCCGGGAGATCGCGGATGGTGGAGCGGCTCGACGGACTCCAGAACCAGCCGTCATTGATGTTGATGCGCTCGTCGAGAAAGACAATGATGTCAGTGGGTTTGCCTTTGCGAAAATCAGTGCTCTTGCGGTACTTCTCGTTCGGCCCATTCAACACATTGCCGCTGATGCCGCTGTAGCCTTTTGAGTCCGTGCAGCCCACATACGCGTTCATTGAACACGTCCGCACGCGCGGCAACCCCGTCGTTTTGTCCAAACTCCGGTCCGCGGGACAATGGTAGATACCCGGGTTTTTGGTGTATTCGCCGATGGAGCCGTAGGCCTGATACTCTTTGCCAACCAGCTTGAGAATATTGGTGTTATCCGTGTTGCCGGACCCTTCGCCCAACCAACCCGCCACCCAGGCCGGGCGTAACGGGCTTTCTCCAGCAATCGGAGGCCCGCCGGCGCCATCCGGATTCTCGGCGAGCCGTTCCGCGTTGTCGCCAGCGTAAAGCATCCAGGCGACGGACATTTGTTTCATGTTGCTGACGCATGAAATTCCCTGCGCCTTGGTTTTTGCCTTTGCCAAAGCCGGAAGGAGCATGGCGGCCAGAATGGCGATGATGGCGATTACAACGAGCAGTTCAATCAGCGTGAAGGCCGGGGCAACCGACGCCTGGGGGCGTGAGTGCGCGGAAGGAATTCGCGTGGTTCGCGGGCTCATGGCTTAACTGTTGGAGAGACTAACAGGGGAAGCCGAATGCTCATTCCGCAATTTATGCAAACCGCCTTGGAAATTTTGCGTCCGCCTTGGGACGGAAACCGAACCGCGAAGGGACGTTCGACGCTTACCAGGCCGAATCAGACCGCGTGCTTGTGGGAGTGCTTCTCCCGATATTGCTTGGGAGAGAGGCCAAAAGCATTCTTGAAGGCGAACCAGAAACTGTTCGCGCTCTGGTAGCCGCAGCTCTCGCCGATGGATTCCAATTTCTCGTCCGACTCGATGATCTGGCGTTTGGCCCGTTCCAGGCGCACGCGTTGAAGTTCGTGCCCGGGCGGGCGACCGAGTTGTTCGAGAAACGCCTGATGCAAACCGCGTCGCGACATCGCCGCCGCTTTCGCCAAATCATCCACGCCGATGGCTTCGTGCGAGTGTTCCATCAGAAAGCGCAAGGCCCGAGCCACGCCCGGATGATTGATGGCGAGCAAGTCGCTGCTCTTGCGGGCAATCAGACCATGAGGCGCGATGCGCAACGGCGAGGTGAGTCGTGCGGCCTTTTTGCGCGCCATCAAGTCGTCCAGCAATGCCGCGCCGCGGTAGCCCACGAGTTCGAGATTCGTGTCCACACTGGAAATCGGCGTGTGCATGGCATCCACGGCCAGCAGGGAATTATCCGTACCCACGATGCTCACATCGTCTGGAACGGCGAGGCCGAGGTTCTCGCAAATTTCCAGCGCTTCGACGGCGTGATCGTCGGATGCGGTAAACAGGGCGAGCGGCTTGGGCAGGCGCTTGAGTTCCGCCGCAAGCCAGTTGCGCTTGTGTTTCCACTGAAGATAGCCGTCCGTGAAATGCGACGAACGATGCCAGCAAATCCATTCGCCGTCGTGCCCGGAATCCTTCAGCGCGGCAAAAAATCCCTGGCCATTCTCCTCGTAAGCCCAATTGTTGACGTCGCTGTAATACGCAAAGTTGCGGTGACCGCGAGACAGAAAATGTTCGACGACGAGTCGAGCCACCGCGGTGTGATCCACCAGCACACGCGGATAATTCAAGTGCGGACGACGGAAACTGAAGTCAACAGTTGGCTTGCCAGCCTGGGTCACGAAGTCCGCCAGATCGTCGCCGCGGCCGAGCCACGCGAGAATGCCGTCGCCTTCCCAGCCCCAGGGAATGACTTTTTCTTTGGTGGTGTCCGGGCAAAGATGCCAGTCATGTTCGAGCGCGTATTTGGCAATGCCCGCGTGCAGCCGGTAGTCATACCAGCCCATCGCGAGCAGAACACGTTTGCGATTCTTGTGCATGAGAGAGCCAAAAGTGACCGGAGGGCGACGTCATTTCAAGCCGCGAAGTCAATTGGCACAAAATCAAATGCGGTTTGCACAAAGTCCCAGTTCTGTTAACCAACGATTGCAGATAAACTGAGCGCAATGATTTCACCGACTCGATTCCAGCGATACGGACTGCTGTGTCTCGCCGTGGCGCTGAGTTTATGTTCGTCGGTGTGGGCGGCGTCAGTTCCGAACGATCCATGGGCGGCCGTTCCGCAGATCTTGAAGCGGATTGTCCCGCCGACGTTCGCGGATCGTGATTTTGATGTGACGAAATTTGGCGGGGCAGGGGAGGGAACGACGGTTAATTCCGCCGCGTTCCGCAAAGCCATTGAGGCGTGCGCCCAGGCTGGTGGCGGACGGGTCGTTGTGCCCGCGGGGAAATTCCTCACCGGCCCGATTCATTTGCGAAGCGGCGTGAATCTGCATCTGGCAGAAGGGGCGGAAATCATCTTTAGCGACAAGTTCGAGGATTATTTGCCGCCGGTGCTCGTGCGTGTGGGCGGGATTGAACTCTACAATTATTCGCCGCTGATTTACGCGCGTGATTGCACGAACATCGCCGTTACTGGCAAGGGCAAACTCAACGGCAATGCCAAGGCCTGGTGGGATTGGAAATCGCGAGAGACGAAGCAGGGATTCGAGATGGGCGCAAAAGGAGTGCCGGTCGAGCAGCGTGTGTTCGGCACGACCGAGGCCGCGATTCGTCCAAGCTTTCTGAGCTTTGTCGGTTGCACGAACATTCTGCTGGAGGATTTCACCATTGGCAGCGGACCGAACTGGACGATTCACCCGATCTATTGTCAGAACACCACGATTCGCGGTGTGAAGGTCATCACGGATGGTCCGAACAACGACGGCATTGATCCTGACTCGTGTCGGGACATGCTCATCGAGAACTGTACGTTCGATACCGGCGATGATTGCGTGGTGCTCAAGTCGGGTTACAACGAAGACGGCTGGCGGGTGGGCCGGCCCACGGAGAATGTCATCATGCGGAATTGCTTCAGCAAACGCGGGCATGGTGGACTGGTGATTGGCAGCGAGATGTCCGGCGACGTGCGGAATGTGTTCATGGAGGATTGCGAGTTCGAGGGCACGGACCGGGCCATTCGGATCAAGTCTCGGCGTGGTCGCGGCGGCGTGGTGGAGAACATTTACGCCCGGAATCTCAAGGTCAAGGAGATGAAGTATGAGGTCGCCATCCTGAACATGGATTATAGCGCGGACAAAAATAAGGCCGCGAACGAGAAGCCTCCGGTGTTTCGTAACATGCAATTTGAGAAGATAACGGGCGATGGCGCGCCAACAGCGATTTTGATTCAAGGCCTGGATGATTCGCCCATCGAGAACATCCGGTTCATGAACATGACGGTCAAATCCACCAAAGGCGCGGTGGTGAATTACGCGAAGGGATTGATCTTCGACAACGTGCAGATTACTCCCGCCAAAAAAGGCGCGGCGTTCGACTTAAGGGAGGTGGCCGATATCACGATTCGCAAATCCAACGCGCAAAAGGGGACTGAATTGTTCTTGTATCTCGCTGGCAAGACTTCGCGTGCAGTGACATTGGAGTCATGTGATTTGACGGAAGCCAGAATCGAATTTGGATTAGGCGCGGATGTTAACGTGGAGGAAGTGCGCATTAAATGAAGCCCGGCGGAAATTATCGTTGGGTGATTTGCGGGCTGCTGTTCTTCTCGGTGCTGATCAACTACCTGGATCGGCTGACCATCAGTGTCCTGAAAACGCCGCTCAGTGAGATGTTCGGCTGGAGCAACACCGACTACGGTTACATCTCGGGCGCCTTTTCCTTTGCTTACGCCTTCGGTTATCTGCTCGGCGGACGTCTCAGCGACAAATGGGGTGTGGCGAAGGCGCTGCCTTGGTTTGTCGGGGCCTGGAGTATCACTGCCGGCTTGCATGGGCTGGTGGCGTTTCTCGACCTGAAAAGCTCCGTCACGGCGATTGCTCCGCAGATCAAAACGACCTTTCCGTATCTCGTGATCTCTGTGGTAACTGTTCCGATGACCGCCGCGGGCTTCATCTATGGTCGCATTGCGCTGGGCATCTGCCAGGGCGGCAATTTTCCCGCCGCGATCAAGACCGTGGCCGAATGGTTTCCGCTGAAAGAGCGGGCGCTGGCCACGGGCTGGTTTAACGCCGGCTCCAATGTTGGCGCCATGCTTTGTCCGCTCATCGTGAGTTACCTCTTCGCCACGGCGGGGTTTCAACTCACCTTCTATCTCACCGGCGCCGTCGGACTGCTCTGGGTTGTTGCGTGGAAAATGTTTTATCGCGCGCCAGCCGAACATCCCCGGCTCTCAGCGAGCGAACTCGCTTACATCCAGGAAGGACAGCCGGCGGCAGAACAAACACCAGCCAAAGTACCATGGCCAAAGCTTCTCGGGTTTCGCGCTGCCTGGGCCTACCTGATTGCCAGCATTCTGGCCGGGCCGGCCTGGGGGTTTTATCAGTTCTTCATTCCCGACTTTCTGCAGAAGGGATTTTCCCTTTCGCAGGGGCAAACCAGCGGTTGGACCAGCGTCTTCTTTCTGGTGGCGACCGCGGGTGGAGTGCTCGGGGGCTGGTTCGCGGGCAAGCTGCTGGCCATAGGCTGGTCGCTCAACAAAGCGCGCAAGACGGCGTTGCTCGTCTGTGCGCTCTGCGTCGCGCCAATTTTTTTTGCGCCCTACGTGCCGGCCGTTTGGATGGCTGTTGCCATCGTTGGTATCGCCGGCTCTGCGCACCAGGGTTGGTCGGCGAACTTGTTTAGCGTGGTGGCGGACACGATGCCGCGGGAAACCATCAGCTCGGTGGTGGGGATGGGCGGATTCGCCGCGTACCTGACAGGAGGGTTCGTGAACATCATCACGGGGGCTATTTTGGACAAGACCGGAAGTTACGTTTACGTCTTCGCTTATTTCTCGGGGATGTACCTGCTTTCGCTGTTGGCCATTCAAATTTTAGTCCCGAGGATTGGAAGAGAGGAACGGCAATGAAGGCAACGGAAAAAGGCGTGGCAGATTCAACTGCTACGCAAGTGAACTACGCGTATCCGTGGACGCCGGATTGCGGCGACGGCACGTATCGTAATCCGATTCTTTACGCGGACTACTCTGATCCGGATGTGATTCGACACGGGGATGATTTCTGGATGACGGCATCATCGTTCAATTGCACGCCCGGACTGCCGATCCTGCATTCGCGCGACCTGGTGAATTGGACGCTGGTAAATCACGCGTTGAAGAATGTTCCGGGTGACTGCTACAACGAGGTTCAACACGGCTGCGGAGTCTGGGCGCCGAGCATTCGCTTTCACGCGGGCAAGTTCTGGATTTTCTTTCCCACGCCGGACGAAGGCATTTACGTAATCACGGCCGACGATCCGCGTGGCCAATGGACGGAGCCGCATTTGGTGCAAGCGGGCAAGGGGCTGATTGATCCGTGTCCGCTTTGGGACGACGATGGCAAAGCCTATCTGGCCCACGCCTATGCGCATTCGCGTTCGGGACTGAAACACAAGTTGCGCGTTTGTCCGATGTCACCGGACGGCTCGCGTTTGCTGGGCGAAGGCCAGATCGTTTTCGATCAACCCGAACGCCAGCACACGATTGAAGGCCCGAAGTTTCTGAAGCGCGATGGGTGGTACTACCTTCTCGCGCCGGCAGGCGGCGTGACGACCGGTTGGCAAACGTGTTTGCGGTCGCGGAACATTTTTGGTCCCTACGAAGACCGGATCGTGCTCGAACAAGGCAATACTCCGGTGAATGGACCGCACCAGGGTGGGATGATAGCAACCGCGCAAGGCGAATGGTGGTTTCTGCATTTTCAGGACGCGGGAGTTTATGGCCGCATCGTTCATTTGCAGCCGGTCGAGTGGCAGGATGGCTGGCCATTGATTGGCCGTGACCAGGACGGCAACGGCATTGGTGAACCCGTGGCTCATTTTCAAAAGCCGGTAGCAGCCGAGGTGACGAGGCTCAAAGCGGAACGAAGTCCGTGCCTCCTGACGCCGGCTGCTACGATTCTTCAGACCAGCGACGAATTCACGTCCTCTAAATTAGGTCTGCAATGGCAGTGGTATGCGAATCACCGGGACGAGTGGCATTCGCTTACCGCGCGACCCGGATGGCTGCGGCTCTACGCGCAGGCCGCGCCTGACAATGATCTTGCCAGGATGCCGCATCTCCTGTTGCAAAAATTTCCGGCGCGCGCCTTCACCGTGGATACCCAACTGGAGTTGTCGCCAGCCGAGGACGGCGATGAAGCGGGGTTGGTGGTGACGGGAGGAGTTCACACGACATTGGCGCTGCGAAAGTGCGGCGGAGAATGCTGCGTCATCTTCCGGCTCAATGGTCGCGATCAAGTTTTGGTGAAAGTGCCAGACGCCTCAGCGCGGCTCCGCGTCAGCGTGGGAGACGGTGGTGTGTGCCGCTTCAGTGTCGTGACTGGTACTGGTGTGCAGCATTCCGTTCCCGACAGCTTCCAGGCCGTCGCGGGCAAATGGATTGGCGCAAAGGTTGGTGTGTATTGTTCGCGCATCGGCAAGGCTGGCGGCTTCGCGGATTTCGATTACTTCCGCTTCTGTGGCGAGCTTGTGTGAATCTCCGTCTTGCGTTGTAGCCGCCGACGTGTGGAGGCGGATCAGTCAAGTGATCAAACCAATCCGCCTCCTGACGTCGGCGGCTACGTTCTTGAGGTCATGCCGAATATTCAAGCTGCTTTGCAGAACGTGCGGCCTGACTTTGTCGCCACTGCCGTCTAACTTCAGCGCAATCCAATTCAAGCATGAAAGCCAGACTTCGAATCTTTGTCGCCTTACTCGCCGCACTGAGCGCAGGTTGTGCAGCATCGGCGCCGGCGTCTGCCGCTTCGCTGCGCGTGACAGAGATTTCTGTCGCCCAGGACGGCAGCGGCCAGTTCACGAATGTGCAGGCGGCGATTATGTCCGTGCCCATGGGCTTTGCGACCAATCCAGTGGTCATTCGCATCAAGCCGGGAACTTATCGCGAGGTGCTTTATATCCAGCGCGAGAAACGCTTTTTCCATCTCGTTGGCGAGAACGCGGAGAAAACGATTCTGACTTACAATCTCAACGCGAACCTGACCGGGCCGGATGGAAAGCCCATTGGCACCTTCCGCACGCCGTCGGTGCAAATCGATGCCGAGGATTTCACGGCGGAGAACCTCACGTTTGAGAATTCTGCCGGGCCGGTTGGGCAGGCATTGGCGATTCGAGTGGATGGCGATCGCGCGGTGTTTCGCAACTGCCGTTTCCTTGGCTGGCAGGACACGATTCTGGTGAATCGCGGTCGGCATTACTTCGAGAATTGTTACATCGAAGGGCACGTGGATTTTATTTTCGGTGGCGCAACGTGTTGGTTCGAGCGATGCAAGATTCATTGCTTGCGCGACGGCTACATCACTGCGGCTTCCACGCCGGATACGAATCGGTATGGATACGTCTTTTCGAATTGTGAGATTACGGGTGTTCCAGGGGCGAAGACGTATTTGGGACGGCCCTGGCGCGACTTTGCAGCGGTGGCGTTCTTGAACACGAAGATGTCGGAAGTCGTCCGACCTGAGGGTTGGAACAATTGGGGCAAACCCGATCGGGAGAAGACGACGCGTTATGCTGAGTTCGGCAGCACGGGGGCGGGCGCGAATGACGGCAAACGGGTGAAATGGGCCAGGCAATTGGCTGAGGCTGAGGCCAGACAGATCAGCGTGAACGCAGTGCTGGGTGGGCAGGATGGCTGGAATCCACTGGCGCAGGGAAAATACTAAACAAGATGAAGCGAATGCTCTCGAGCGTGAACTTAACCGGCGACGTGAACCTGGGAGCGCCGACGTCCCGTCGGCAAGGCGGCCGAACCATCAGTAACTCGCCGGCGGGACGCCAGCGCTCCCGGAGAATCAGGAGCGCGGACCGCCGAGTCCGCGAGTTCCGAGAGTTGGGTTCGCGCGGACTCAGTGGTCCGCGCTCCGGGCGGCGCATCCGCCTCATGTCGGTGGCGACGGTGGTGGTCTTGCTCATCGTTTGTGGCGCAGTGCAAGCGCAGACCTCAAAGATTTTCAACGTGCGTGAACTCGGGGCTAAGGGCGACGGGGTGACTCTCGATACTGCGGCGATTCAGAAAGCGCTGGATGAATCCGGCAAGGCGGGCGGCACGGTCGTGCTGCCGAAAGGGACGTATTTGAGCCAGCCGCTGACGATTCGCACGAAGACGACTTTGTTGATTGAAGAGGGAGCGATGTTGCTGGCTTCGACAAATCAAAACGACTTCATGAAAACGCCGGGCGATTGGACGAAGGCAAAGGGCAATGGAGACTTCGTCCCGTTCATCAGCGGAAAGGATTTGGAGAATGTCACCATTGCGGGCAAGGGGACAATTGAGGGCAGTGGCGCGGTGTGGTGGGAAGCGGCGGAGGAAGCGCGGCGGAAGGTGTCGGGCTATACGTTGCCCCGACCGAATCTGATTGTGCTGACGCGGGTGAAGAATCTCGTGGTGCGCGATGTGACGATTCAGAACGCGCCCAAGTTCCATCTCGTGCCGACAGAGTGCGATGACGTGTTGATTACGAACGTGACGATTCTCGCGCCGGAAAGCGCGGCGAACACGGACGCGATTGACCCCAGCGTGAGCCGGCGGGTGACGATTACCAAATGCCTGATTGATGTGGGCGACGACAACGTGGCGGTGAAGTCTGGCAAGCGGATGGATGGGCGCGAGTTTGCCTGTGAAGATTTGACGATCACGGATTGCACGTTCAAGCACGGTCACGGCATGAGCATTGGCAGTGAAACCGTGGGCGGGGTGAAGAATGTGCTGGTGAAGAATTGCACGTTTGAGAACACGGACAATGGCATTCGCATCAAGTCGGATCGCAAACGCGGCGGCACGGTGGAGAATCTGGTCTGCGAAGACATCACGATGAAGGATGTGCGCGGCGCGATTACCATCACGAGCTACTATCCGAAGATTCCGGCGACGGATACGGCCCAGCCAGTCACTGCAACCACACCGAAATACCGGAACATCACCATCAGGAATTTGACGGCGACGAGCAGCAAGGGAGCGGGAGTCATTGTGGGCCTGCCGGAAAGTCAGATTGAGAATGTCCTGCTGGAGAACGTAACCATCACCGCCGAAGAAAAGGGATTGGAAATCCGCAATGCGAAAGGCGTTCAACTCAGGAACGTGAAGATCAGCCCCAAGAAGGGCGAGCCGGTTATCGTGAAGGATGCGGAGGTGGCGGGATTAGAGGCGGCGAAGTGAATGGTGGACGGTTTAAGCAGGGCTAGAGGATATTCTTGGTGCCATACTCATTCAGGGACGGCCAAGTGAAGCCTCCGGGGAGAGACTCGACGACGTAAGGACAGCGCGGCACTTTTGGCAGCGTAGAGAAAATTCCCTGAGCAACGAACGTTCTCATTGAATCAAGTATGAAGGTTCCGAACAACTGGGAGAAGTAGGCATCGACACTCTGTCCGTATAGAGACTGAACTGATAACTGACGGAGGACTCCGGCCAGATCAATGATCTCGAATGGCTCACCTTCACAGAACTTGTCTACGGCCTCAAACCAAGTTGGATGCTCAATCGTATTCCCGGTTAGATGGACCGTCCACTCGCCGTCCCACAGAGCGGGCCGCCTTGTATCGAAGTAAAGCGCCACCCATCCAGATTGATCAAATTGGAAGCCTACCGACACTAGACCCACCTGCAATGGATGTAGGGCTGCATTGTGTTCGGCCACACGCTTTCTAAAGTACTCTCGCAGCTTAACTTGGTCTGCTCGCAAGTCTATCCTGAGTGCCTGCATGGAAATGATCTGCGTGACTTGATTCACTTCTCTGTGACCAACGGCAGGAACTGTTTTGATTCCGGATCGAACGCGAACAGTTCGGCGGTGGCGATTTTGAAGAACCAACCGTGCAGTCGGACGGAGCCGTTCTCCAATCGCTTCTTCACGCCGGGATAGGAGTAGAGATTCTCCAGCGCGAACAGGACGTTCTCTTCGGCAGCGGCGGTGGTCAGTTCCGCGTCGCTCTTCAGGTGTTGATATTGAGTGTGGAGGACGTGGCGGACGGGCGCGGCCAACGCGAGCCAATCCTGAAGGTGCGGCATGGGTTTTTCCGTTGGCAGGCCTTTGAGCAGGGCTTCCATGGCGCCGCACTGAGAATGGCCGCAAACGACGATGTCGCTCACTTCGAGGGACTCGATGGCGAACTCGATGGCGGCGGCGGTGGAGTTGGTGCTGCCCACCGCGTTGGCGGGCGGGACGATGTTGCCGATGTTTTTGACGACGAACAAATCGCCGGGCTTGCTCTGGGTGATCAGCTCGGCCAGGACGCGCGAGTCCGAGCAGGTGATGAACAGCGTGTGCGGGTTCTGCCCTTCGCGCGACAGTTTCTTGAACAGCTTGCGGTAATTGCCAAACTCATCCTGCTGAAACCTGTGAACGCCTTCAATGAGCTTTTGCATGGCAGCCTGAAATCGTAGCGCAGGTTTGCAACCTGCTGTATCGCCGAATTCTATTCGGCAGACCTCCCGACGACCTGAGATCGCAGAAACTTTCCACGGCAAGCGGATTGAAAATCCGCGATACAGCAGGTTGGAAACCTGCGCTACGGGCGCGTCCGTGGAGTGCGGCGTGACTTTGAATGTTCCAATGGTGGATTGCTCTGTGGGGCGAAAGCGTCGTCGCCGCTGCGCTCTGCCGGCGCAGTCCAAAAGAGGACTGGCGACGCGGATTGCAGATAGTCAGGCGGCTGTTCATTTGGTCAGGCCGCGAGAGTCTTGTTCTTGGCGCGGGATTCGGCAGCGAGCTTCTCCTTGAACGCGTCGAGTTTGGTTTGCATGGCGGCGTCGCCGCTGCCGATGATTTGAGCGGCCAGCAAGCCGGCATTGCGCGCGGCGTTGACCCCCACGGTGGCGACGGGGACGCCGGGTGGCATTTGAACAATCGAGAGCAGGGAATCCATTCCATCCAGTGCTTTGCCCATGATGGGAACACCGATGACGGGCAGGGTGGTGAAGGCCGCGGTGACACCGGGTAGATGCGCCGCGCCGCCGGCGCCGCAGATGAGGACGCGCAAGCCGCGTTCGCGCGCGGTGGAGACGTATTGCTCCAGGTCACGCGGAGTGCGATGGGCGGAGATGACTTTGGCTTCGGACGCGATGTCGAATTCCTTCAGGGCGTCGGCGGCGGCTTTCATCGTGGGCCAGTCGGAGTCGCTGCCCATCAAAATGCCTACAGTGATTTTGCTCATTGTGTTGGTTGAAAAGTTTCCCTGCCACGGTGCGCGCGGCGGCATTGAGCATAAGCAGGAAACGCCCGCAGGGAAGCAAAATGAGCGCGGCACGAGTTAAATTCACGTTTGCGTTGACCTGTTATTTCTCCTAGCTTGCCACCGTTTAGAAATGAAAGTCTTTGTTGACGGGAAATACTACGACGAATGGAACGCCAAGGTGTCCGTGTTCGATCACGGATTGCTGTATGGCGACGGGGTCTTTGAGGGCATCCGGATTTACAATGGGCGCGTCTTCAAATTAAAGGAACACATTGATCGGCTGTTTTATTCCGCCAAGGCGATCCTGCTCGAGATGCCGATGACGCACGCGCAGTTGATGAAGGCCACGGTCGAGACCTGCCGCCGAAACAAGTTGCGGGAAGGTTATATCCGGTTGGTGGTGACGCGTGGCGTGGGAACGCTGGGTTTGAATCCACGGAACTGTAAGAACGGGTCGGTGATTATCATTGCCGGGAAAATTCAGGTTTACCCGGCGGAGCTTTACGCGAAGGGGATGGATATTGTCACCGTGCCGACCGTGCGCAATTTGCACGGCGCGGTGAACCCGGCCATCAAGTCGTTGAATTATCTCAACAACGTCCTGGCAAAGATCGAGGCCAACAACGCCGGCGTGGAGGAAGCGGTGATGCTGAATGCCGAAGGCTTCGTGGCTGAGTGTACTGCGGATAATTTGTTCATTATCAAGAATGGGGTGTTATCCACCCCGCCACTGTCGGCCGGGGCACTTTATGGTATTACGCGCGGGACGGTGATGGATATTGCGGTGCAGTTGGGGATCAAGGTTTCTGAACCGAATCTGACGCGTTATGATTTGTTTAATGCGGACGAATGTTTCCTGACAGGAACGGGCGCGGAGATTATGCCGGTGGTGAAGATCGATGGCCGGGTGATTGGCAACGGCAAACCGGGGTCGTTGACCCGGAAGCTGGTCGAAAATTACCACGCCTTGACGAAAGCGTCGGGTGAGCCGATATACGGATAGAAATAGAAATATGCTCTGCTGCGTCTGCAAAGAAAAGACTGCGACCGTGCATCTCACTCAGATTACGGGTGACAAGATGCAGAAGGTCGACCTCTGCGAGGATTGCGCGAAGTCGAAGGGCGTGAATGACCAGCAAGGGTTTTCGCTTGCGGATTTGTTACTCGGATTGGGTGCCTCCCAGGAACTCGAACAGGCGGTGGGCGGCGCGGAGACCAAGTGCCCGCAGTGCGGTTTCACGCAGGCTGACTTCAAGAAGTCGGGCCGGCTGGGTTGTGCGGAATGCTACAAGACGTTTTCCGAGGGGCTCGGCGGATTGCTCAAGTCGATGCACAAGGGCACGCGGCATGTGGGAAAGGTGCCGGAGAACTTGCGGTCCAAACGCGATTTGACCGAGCGGATGAATTCGTTGCAGAAGAAACTGGCGAAGGCGATCGAGACGGAGGATTTCGAACAGGCGGCCCAGTTGCGGGACGAGATCAAGCAATTGAGCAGTCGCCTGGTAACGTCGGCTTAGTCGAGGAGGTCGTATGGACTTGGATAAATTTCTGGTATCCGCATCCCAGAGCGCTCATCGCAAAGGGCCGCACGACCGCATCGTGATGTCGAGCCGGGTGCGGCTCGCGCGCAACATCAAGGATGGCGCTTTTCCGGGTTGGGCCAAAAAGCCGGAACGGGTGCGCGTCCTGGAAATGATTCGGCCCGCCGTGGAGAGCCTGCCGGAATTGAAGGGCGCATTCTCCGAGACGATGGACAACCTCACGGCGCTCGACAAGCAGATCCTGGTGGAGCGGCATTTGATCAGTCGCGAGCATGCGGCAAGAAACGTCGGCAGCGGCGTGGTTCTGAACGCCGAGGAGACGTTCTGCGTGATGATCAACGAGGAAGACCATTTGCGGATGCAGGCGCTGCGACCCGGACTTCAACTGCGCCAGGCCTGGACGGCAATTGATCGGTTGGATTCCGAACTCGAGAAGAAGCTCAATTACGCTTTCAGCAACGACCTTGGATATTTGACGGCCTGCCCCACCAACCTCGGAACGGGTATCCGGGTGAGCGCCATGTTGCATCTGCCGGGATTGGTGCTGGCGGAGCAAATCAATCCAATCATCCAGTCGGTGAACAAGCTGGGGTTGGCGGTCCGCGGGCTTTATGGCGAGGGCACGGAGGCGTTGGGGAATGTCTTTCAGGTGTCCAATCAGATGACGTTGGGCGAGTCGGAGACGACGATTGTGGAGCGCCTGGAGAAGGTATTGGCCCAGATCATTGAGCATGAGGAAAATGCCCGGGCGACCCTGATCGAGAAGAAGCCCAAGATGATTCATAATCATATTGGGCGCGCGTATGGCATTCTGGCCAATGCCCATAGCATTTCTTCCAAAGAAACGATGAACCTGTTGTCCCTGCTTCGCCTCGGGGTGGAAGTGGGATCGTTCCCGGGAGCGGACGAGGCGTTGGTGGATGAGTTGTTCATCCTGACGCAGCCGGCGCATTTGCAGAAACAGCACTCGGAAAAGCTGTCCGCCGAGGAACGCGACCTGCTCCGAGCGGACATGTTGCGCGAGCGACTCAAGCCAGTGAAACGCCCGGTGGCGCGTCCCGCCAGTCCGTCGGCGGAGGGAATGGACAAAGGCGACAAATCATAGCATTGTGAAGCGAGTATGAGCGAAGAAGCCATGAACAATTTTACCCCGCGGGCTCAACAAGTGCTCGCGCTGGCGCGCAAAGAAGCCGACCGCTTCAACCACAACTTTGTCGGCACCGAGCATCTTTTGCTGGGGCTGATCAAGTTGGGCCAGGGCGTGGCGGTGAATGTTCTCCAGAAGATGGGGCTGGATCTGGAAACGGTCCGGATGGAAGTGGAAAAGCAAGTGGGGACGGGGCCGGACCAGAAGATGATCGGGAATATCCCATACACCCCGCGCGTGAAGAAAGTTTTGGCACTGGCCTCGAAGGAAGCCAAGGCCCTGAATCATACCTACGTCGGAACCGAACACATCTTACTCGGGCTCTTGCGGGAAGGTGATGGCGTTGCTGCCCGTGTGCTGAAGAATCTTGAAGTCGATATCGAGCAGACTCGCCAGGAAATCTTAAAGGAGCTGGATCCGAACTTTGCGCAACAAGGCGAAGAGCAGCCGGGTTCCGAGAGTCCGGAAAAAACACCGGCTGGCGAAAAGAGAGGCGATGTCAAGACGCCTGCGCTGAAAGCGTTTGGTCGCGACCTCACGGAGATCGCCCGCAAGGGTGACATGGATCCGGTGATCGGGCGCAAGAATGAGATTGAGCGCGTCATCCAGATTCTTTGCCGGCGCACGAAGAACAATCCCGTGTTGTTGGGCGAGGCCGGGGTGGGCAAGACGGCGATCGTTGAAGGACTGGCTCAGGAGATTGCCAAAGGCAACGTGCCGGAGTTGCTGCGGGACAAGCGAGTCATCACTTTGGACCTCGCGCTCATGGTCGCCGGAACAAAATATCGGGGCCAGTTTGAGGAGCGGATCAAGGCCGTGATGGACGAGATTCGTCGCGCGAAAAATATCATTCTGTTCATCGATGAGTTGCACACCATCGTTGGGGCGGGTTCGGCGGAAGGCACGATGGATGCCTCGAACATCATCAAGCCGGCGTTAAGCCGGGGTGAGATGCAGTGCGTTGGCGCCACGACGCTCAACGAGTATCGCAAGTACATTGAGAAGGATGCGGCGCTGGAACGCCGCTTCCAGTCGGTGCGTGTCGAAGCGCCATCGATTGAAGACGCGATTGAGATTTTGAAGGGCTTGCGACAGAAGTACGAAGAGCACCACAAGGCTGAGTTTACCGATGACGCGGTGGCGGCGGCGGTCCGGCTTTCCGACCGCTATATCACGGACCGCTTTCTGCCGGACAAGGCGATTGATGTCCTGGACGAGGCGGGTTCCCGCGCGCGCATCAGCACGATGACGCGTCCGCCGGAGGTCAAACAAATCGAAGTCGAGATCGAGGAGATTAAAGGCAAGAAAGAAAAGGCGATCAAGAATCAGGACTTCGAGGGCGCGGCGCACATGCGCGATCGTGAAAAGCAGGCCAAAGAGAAGCTGGAAACGATTATGCGTGAGTGGCGCACTTCGCGTGAGGAGAAACGGGTGCAAGTGGGAGAGGAAGATATTCTCAACGTGGTTTCCAAATGGACTGGCGTTCCGCTGCAACGGATGGGCCAGGACGAAATGCACCGTTTGCTCGCCGTGGAAGGTGAAATGGCCAAGGTCGTCATCGGTCAGAAGGAAGGGGTTTCCGCGATTTGCAAGGCGCTGCGGCGTTCCCGCGCTGATTTGAAAGATCCGCGACGGCCCATCGGAACATTTCTATTGCTCGGGCCCACTGGCGTGGGCAAGACGCTTTTGGCAAAGACACTGGCCGAACAGATGTTCGGTGATTCCAAGTCGCTCATCCAGCTCGACATGAGCGAATACATGGAGAAGTTCAATGTGTCGCGTCTGGTGGGTTCGCCGCCCGGTTATGTGGGTTATGAGGAAGGTGGCCAATTGACGGAACAAGTCCGCCGCAAACCCTATTCGGTGGTGTTGTTTGATGAAATCGAGAAAGCCCATCCCGATGTCTGGAACATGCTGTTGCAGATTCTGGAAGAAGGCAAGCTCACCGACAATGTGGGCCGGGTTGTGAACTTCCGTAATACGATCATTCTGCTCACGTCGAATGTTGGGTCGGATACGATCAAGCGCGGCGCCACGCTGGGCTTTTCTCCCATCTCGGATGAGTCCACGTACGAGAAGATGCGCGAGCGCATCCTGGATGAGGCCAAGAAGACATTCCGGCCGGAATTCCTGAACCGTCTCGATGACGTCATTGTGTTCCGTTCATTGACCAAACCGGATTTGATTCAAATTCTGGACCTCGAGATCAACAAGGTTGTTGCGCGGTTGAAAGGCAAGAATCTGCAATTGGTCCTGGACGAGAGTGCCAAGGATTTCCTGGTAGACAAGGGCTACGATCCGCAATACGGCGCGCGGCCGATGCGCCGGTCCGTGGAACGTTTCCTGGAAGACCCGCTGGCCGAAGAACTGTTGCGCGGGCAGTTTCACGAAGGCGAACCGATTCGCGTGACTGCGGACAAAGACAAGTTGGTCTTCAGCCAGAACGCCTCGGCGACGGGCGCGCTATCGAGTTAACGAGTTCGTGGAGAATTCACGCCAGTCGCCTTGCGGCTGGCGTTTTTGTTTGCGTCCTCAGCTTTACATCGCAGTGTTATCAGTGAGAATTGATTTAGTGAAGACGCTTTCTCAATGGACCGTGCTGGGACTGATCCTTTGCTGCTCGTGCGCCCGCGCCCTGGCCGGCGGTAGCGGGTTGAACGTCGTCGTCATTGTTAACCAGAACAGCCCGGATTCGGTGGAGTTGGGCAATTACTACTGCGAGAAACGCGGTGTGCCGCCGCAAAACGTGCTGCGCGTGAACTGGGCGGGCGGCAAGGTCAATTGGACGCGCGCCGAGTTCGAGGCAACGCTGCGAGCGCCGTTGAATGCCATGCTCGCTACCCGCGGGTTGAGCAATCAGATAGAGTATGTGTTACTGTCGATGGATTTCCCGTATCGCGTTATTCAGGAGACGGGCGCGGCCGAAACCAGCGGGCAAAACAGCACCACCTCCGCTCTGTTTTATGGCTTTAAGCCCGATGGTTGCACCAAGTGTCCCGCGGGTTTGCCGTCGTGTAATCTGGCGCCGACCAGCCTGAACCTGTTTGCGGGGACGGAGGGTATTTACCGGCAAACGCCTCCGAATGGAGCCTCGAGTAACAACTGGATGGTGATGATGCTCACTTCCAGCAATCTGGCCATGGCCCGGTCGCTGGTCGATCGCGGGGTCGCCAGTGATAGCAGCTTTCCAACGCAGTCAGTTTATCTCGCCAAGACGTTTGACGCGATCCGCACGCTGCGGTATTTGGCTGCTGACGATGCCATCTTCGATGTGCGGGTGAGAGGAAACTACTCCATCCTTGCAACGAACATTTCCTCGACGGCCGGCCTGATGAATCTGCTCGGGTTTCAGAACGGCGTGCAACTTCATACCGTGACACCCAATGCGTTTGTGCCCGGGGCGCTCGCTGACAATCTGACTTCCTATAGCGGTGCGATTTTCGAGAACAGCGGTCATACCGACGCACTGGATTACATCATAGCGGGTGCGACGGCCAGTTATGGCACGGTGGTCGAACCTTGCGCTTATCCCGAAAAGTTCGCCTCGCCACGGAATTACTTTTACCAGGCGCGCGGCTTCAGTGCTGCCGAGTGTTACTACTTGAGTGTGACAAACCCGTATCAAGGGATTCTGGTGGGGGAACCGCTGTCGGCGCCTTTTGCTCGCTCGAGCACTGGTGGCTGGGTTGGCCTGCCAACGAATTCCCTATTGGTCGGAACGACCAACCTCTCACTCCAATTCAGCGCCGCCGATGAAACTCGTCCGTTGCAGCAGGTGGATTTGTTTCTGGACGGAACTCTGTTGCAAACCCTGACCAATATTCCGCCCAGGCCCGGTAACCGTCTCTACGTCACTTTGCCCGGGCGCACGAACCTGACTTACACCGTGCCTGCCGGCGCCAGTCTTGCCACGGTCGCCAACGGCCTTGCGGCCTTGCTCAACAGCCCGGTAAACAGTTCGGTGACCAGGGTGGATGCTTATGCACACGGCGACCGCCTTGAATTGCGATCCAGCGATGTCAACCGGCCCGGTGGGCAAACGTTTGTTACCGTCAGCAACTACGTCGGTACTGCGAGTGAATTAACCACTTTCATTCGGCCGGCCGCGGCAACCTTCCCTGACACGACGGCTTACGGCCGGGTGATCTGCCAGGTGGGCGGGACGGTGGTAGTCGGCGACACTTTGACGTTGAATGCCACCAAGACCAACGGCGCCTTGGTGAGCGTTTCGGTGACCAATTCCGCAAGCACGAGTTTGATCGATTTTGTCCAACTCTTTGCCTCGGCCATCAACGCAGAGCCCGCGTTGCAAGGCGCGGACGGGCTGGTGGTGGAAGATTTCGTAAATGGGAGTTCCGTCGTGCAGTTCAATCTTCGGGCTCGCTCGTTGGGAATCCAGGCGGCCCAACTCCAAGTGGCGATCAGCGGCACGTTTGACATCGCGCCTTCCGGTTCCGTTTCCTTGACCGAGAATCTGCCGGATCTTCAGCCGCGGAACCATCTCTATCTTACGGACGGTCGCACCCATCTCAGTTTCAGCTTTCCATTCAACACCGCAACCATTGCCGATGGATATCACGAACTCTCAGCCGTGGCGTACGAGGGAAGTCATGTGCGAACCCAAAAGCGCATTTCGCAAAGCGTCCGCATCCAGAACAATCCCTGGTCTGCGACGTTCACGGCGTTAGTCGGCGGGACAAACACCGCTTTGGAAGCAACCCTTCAATTTGCGGTTCAGGCGAACACCGGCAGCATTTCCAAAATAGAATTATTTTCAACGGGCGGGTTGCTTGCCGGTTCAAACAACGTTTCCAGTGCAACGTTCCCGGTCCCCGCCGCCAGTCTGGGCGCGGGCTTGCATCCCTTTTATGCCTTGGTCAGTCGCTCGGATGGAACCAGCTATCGAACCGAAACCAGGTGGTTCAGGATTATCGGAACGGAGCAACCATTCCGCGTTTCCATTGCCGGCGTGCCGCCCACGCTGACCTGGCCGGCCTCCGCCGGGCGGACGTATCAGGTATTGAGTGCCACCGAGGTAACGGATACCTTTGTTCCGCGGGCGGCGGTGACGCCAACCAACTCAACGGGTATGTGGACGGAAACAAACACGTCGTCGCCGCAGCGCTTTTATCGGGTCAAAACGCCTTAACGCCGCAATTAAGCCATGAACACTCCGTTGTTCCAATCGTCAATGGAAACGATGAAGCGTGTGCGTCGTGCAGCCTGCGGGCTGTTGCTGCTGGGGCTTTGCCTTGCTGGCATGCCCGGTTGGGCTGCGACGACGAACACTCTTTCCTGGAACAAAGCGACCGACCGCGTTTCGGCGGATGTGCGTGACTGGGAATTGGTCGGGTTGCTGGAGGAAATTGCGGGTCAGACCGGCTGGAATGTTTTTGTCGAACCTGACGATAGCTTCAAATCCTCGGTCAAGTTCAAGGACCTGCCGTCGCGCCAGGCATTGCGGCTGTTGCTGGGTGAGATGAACTTTGCCATCATGCCGCCGACGAACGGCATTCAACGGCTCTACGTGTTTCGCACGACCATGAAGAACGCCAACCGGCCGGTTTGGGGCAGCAGCGTCCGGCGGCCAGCGGTAGCCAAGCGCGTTCCGAACGAGTTGATTGTGCAAGTCAAGCCCGGGACTGATATCGAAGAATTGGCGCGGCGACTTGGCGCGAAAGTCGTTGGCCACATTCCGGAACTGAACGCGTATCGCCTGCAGTTTCAAGACGAGGAAGCCACCCAGAGCGCCCGCAAGCTTCTGGCGGCCAATCCAGACGTCACCAGTGTGCAGGACAACTTTTATGTGGATCGCCCCCAATCACCGCAGAATCTCGGCATGGCCGCGCCGGAAACCAGGTTGAAGCTGGATCCGCCGAAAGGAGAGGACTGCAAGGTTGTGGTTGGCTTCGTGGATACCGCATTGCAGGCGCTGGGGCCGCAGCTGGAACCTTTCGTGAAGGAGCGGCTCACGGTGACCGGCGAAGCGGCGCCGGTGGACAGCAGTCTCCAACCGACGCACCAAACCGCCATGGTAAACTCCTTTTATCAAGGTATGCAGGCTTCAGGTCAGAGTTCTACCAGCGTGAAAGTTTTGTCCGTGGATGTCTTCGGCAACAGCGCCTCTGCCAACACGTTTAACGTGGCGGCGGGCATGATTCTGGCCGGTAATCGGGGCGCAACAGTTATTAACGCCAGCCTGGGTGGCTACGGTGACAGTCCCTTGTTGCGGGACGCGGTGAAACAACTGGCTCAAAATAACATCCCCGTTTTCGCCGCGGTTGGTAACGACGGCAGTAACACGCCCTTTTTTCCTGCGGCCTATCCTGAGGTGATTTCGGTGACGGCAGTGGAACGCGGCAAGGTGGCCTCTTACGCCAACGTGGGCACCCCGCCGGACGCCGGCGCGCCGGGAACCGTGATCTTTTCTTACAATGGGTTGACCTATGGGTCGCGCGGCACATCGGTTTCATCCGCGGCGGCAGCGGGGATTGCTGCGGGCATGGCGGACAGGAGTTGCGCCCCGTGGTCTCAGGTTATTCCGGCAGTTCAGAAGACACTCGCAGTGCCGGCCCCTCAGTAAGGACGGCGAATCTGTCAGTGCGAAAGGCAGCCGATTCTGGCGACTGCAACGATGTAGGCCACCACACTGCCGATCAATAACCATGGTTTGCCGTGCATCATCAGCAGGATTCCCCAGGCCAGCAAAGCCGCGAGAAGCAGGTAAACAATGATCGACAACAGAAATTTCATGCCACAGATGATATGGATCGACGGGCCTAAGGCAAGTCTGCCGTAGCCGCATGGCGGGCCTGGCGCCTCAAGGATTGCGTTCGCTCTCGGCGCGCGACCGGGGTGCTGGCCGGAAGGTGGTCGCAAAGGAAATCGGGCTTGTCATTGCGTCCACCGCGTTGGTAATCCCGCCACAGGGCTGCTGCGACAGTTTGGTGGGACAACTTTGCCTCGCTTGTTAGAAACTCGAAGAGCAGGTGCATCAGTCGCAAAAGCGCAATGGCATCCGTCCGACCCGTTCGCTCATAGAGCCAGTCAGACCAGTGCAGGAATGACTGGAAAGGTGAGCGGCCTCCACTCCAGATCAACGGCGTGGTTTCAACAAAATTGCCGGAGTTGCCGACCAGATCCCAGTAACGAGCGAAGCGACGCAGCCGTTGCATGGTGGGGAAATCAATCAGCCTGGTTTGCAGGATTTCGTAGGGCGGATGCGGATTGTAAACCATTTGCCATTCGGCGTCGTGCCGAACGATGGGTGTCCCGCGCAGCCGCTTCAGGATGCCCACTTGAATTTCCTGCGGGCGCAGGGCAATGAGGCGATCAAAGCCCGCGCCAAAGCTCTCCATGGACTCGCCCGGCAAACCCACGATCAAGTCCGCATGGATATGAACTCCGGTGTTGCCGCGCAGAAACTGCAAGTTGTCCGCGAGCCGGTCGTAGTTCTGCCTTCGGCTGATCAATCCAGCAACCTGTTCGTTGAAGGTTTGGATGCCGACTTCGAACTGCAACGTGCCGGGTGGAAACTTTGCGATGACTTCGCGCAGCGCTTCGGGGAGTCGGTCTGGAATCATCTCGAAGTGATAGAAGTTCCCGGGCTGATGACGTTGGAGAAAAAACTCGAGGATGGCGCGACTGGTTGGAACGCTCAGGTTGAAGGTGCGATCGACGAACTTGAATTGCTTCGCGCCGCGATCGAGCAGCTTTTGCATCTCAGCGAGGAAGGCGTCGATGTGAACGGCGCGTACCGGGACGTCCAATGACGACAGACAAAACTCGCAAGTAAACGGGCAGCCGCGCGATGCTTCCACGTAGATGATTCGGTGGGCGATGTCGCGCTTATCATAAAGGTCGTAGGGGAGCGCGAGTTTCGAGAAGTCGGGCAGGGGAGCGGGAATGACTTTGGGAGCGCCGTTCTCCGAACCCACGCGTGATGGCGCATCATCTGAATCGGGCCGGGGCGGAGACCGGCGCTCCAGCAATTGGCGGCAGACCTCGGCGAACTTCAAATCCGCCTCTCCAGTGATGACGTAATCCGCCAGTCGAACGATTTCCTGTTGCTCGGTTTCGTAGCTGACTTCCGGGCCACCGAGAATGACGGTGATTTCCGGTTTAATCCGTTTGATGGCCGCGACGACTTCGGTGGTTTCGGTTACGTTCCAAATGTAAACGCCCAGCCCGATGATTCGTGGATTTGCGGCAAGTAGTTTTTCCGCGATGTCGAGCGGCCGTTGGTTGATGTCGAACTCCAGCAGCCGTGCGCGCGATTTCAATTCCCCCAGGTTCGCCATCAGGTAACGAAGACCGAATGACGCATGAATGAACTTGGCGTTGAGCGCCGCAAGGACAATGTCCGACATTGCAGAGAGTTTACCAGTTCCACCCCTTGAAGCAAAGGTGGAGAACTTGAACTTCGTCGACGCTGTTGTTTTCACCCCTCACCCTGACCCTCTCCCCTCAAGGGGAGAGGGAACAGCGCTCGGATGCTCGCCAGTTCTTGGACCCTGAGAAAGCCAGGCTGGGCTGCCCGCGGTTTCTGCCGACAAACAAAAAACGGCGCGGAAGTGAATCCGCGCCGTTGTTCCTCCGATAAAACTATACGTCGTAGTAGAGGAAGAATTCGTAGGGATGTGGACGCAGGCGAAGCGCGTCGTGTTCTTTGCGCTTGTGACTGATCCACATGTCGAGGAAGTCAGCAGTGAACACGTCGCCCTTGAGCAGGAAGGCGTGATCCTTTTCCAAGTGGTTCAAAGCCTCTTCCAGACTGCCGGGCATCTGCGGAATTTTGGCGTGTTCTTCTGGCGGCAACTCATAGAGGTTTTTGTCCATCGGCTCACCGGGATCGATCTTGTTCAAGACACCATCCAACCCGGCCATCAACAACGCGGTGTAGCAGAGGTACGGATTTGCCGCCGGGTCTGGCGGGCGATACTCGATGCGCTTGGCTTTCGGACTTTCGCTGAAAGTCGGAATGCGAATGGCCGCTGAACGATTGCGGGCGCTGTAAGCCAGATTCACGGGCGCTTCGTAGCCGGGGACGAGTCGCTTGTAGCTGTTGGTCGTCGGATTGCAAATCGCCGCCAGCGCTTTGGCGTGCTTCAGAATGCCGCCGATGTAATGCAACGCCATCTGCGAAAGACCGGCGTATTCTTTGCCTGCGAACAATGGCTTGCCCTTGTTCCAAAGCGATTGATGCGTATGCATGCCGCTGCCGTTGTCGCCAAAGAGAGGTTTCGGCATGAACGTCACGGTCTTGCCGTGTTTCCGGGCGACATTCTTGATGACGTATTTGTAGAGCATCATCGTGTCGGCCGTTTTCACGAGCGTGTCGAAGCGAAAATCGATTTCCGCCTGACCCGCGGTGGCGACTTCGTGATGCTGCCGTTCAATCTTGATGCCGAGCGATTCCATCACAAGGCACATCTCCGTCCGGATGTCCTGTTGCGTATCGATCGGTGCGACGGGGAAGTAGCCTTCCTTGTGGCGAATCTTGTATCCGAGATTCGGCATTTCGTCGCGACCGGTATTCCAAACCGCTTCGTCCGAGTCCACGGAGTAGAATGTGCCGTTCGAACGGCTGTCGAACTGCACGTTGTCGAAGATGAAGAACTCAGCTTCCGGACCGAACACCGCCGTATCTGCCAGCCCGGTGCTCTTGAGGTAGGCTTCACCGCGTTGCGCGATGCCGCGCGGGTCGCGATTGTAGGCTTCCTTGGTGCCGGTTTCGGCGATGGTGCAGGTCACGGACAAAGTCGGCACAGCCATGAAGGGGTCGATGAATGCCGAATCCGGATCGGGCATGGCGAGCATGTCGGAAGCTTCGATGCTCTTCCAACCGCGAATGGATGACCCGTCAAAACCGAAGCCCTCTTCAAACACATCTTCGGTCAATTCGCCGACCGGAACGCTGAAATGCTGCCAGGTGCCGAAGGTGTCCACGAACTTCACGTCCACCATCTTCGCCCCGGCCTCCTTGGCCATTTGGATTACGCTTTTGGGTGTGCTCATGTTTGTTGGTTATGGTTTTTGCCTGATGACTCGCGAAATCGAAATTGCCGGCCAGACCTGATTCGGATTGGCGGCCGCGGCCCGGGTCACGAAATCAATGGCTTGTGTCCGGGAGGTGATAGCGAGGTTTGGCCCGTGCGCCAAGCTCAATCTATTAACAATCGCGCTGAGCGGCCTTCCGCAGTCGTTGTTGAGCAAAATATGCCTATCAAAAACCGTTGTGCCAGGTGGTGAATCGGACAAGATGTCACCCATGAAAGCCTTCAGACGTGGCGCTCTCGCAATCCTGGTTACGCTCCTCGTTCCTCATGCCGTGCCGGCGGCGCTCCCGGTGCAGGTCACCTTCAACAACTCGCGTTCCGAGCAGAAGTGGCCGCTCAAGGAACTGAATCCCGAACTGCCCAGTGATTGGTCTGAGTACGACTTCCTCGTGTTGGAGTTCAAGGCTTCGTTCTCTCAGCGATTTGACCTGGGGCTTCAAACCTCGGCGGGCCACTTCGCCAAACGCATTGGTCCGTTCGCGGGCGTTTGGGTGCGTGCCGCCATTCCGCTGCGCTATTATCGGCAGCCTCCCGGTAGTGCGCATGACATGGCGGCAACCTACAACCAGCCGCGCAGTTCGTATTGGATCAACATTCACTCCAGCGGCTATGGCCCCACGACCAACGTGACTGCCCTGACTGTGTCGCTGCCGAATCCAGTGGAGTCGCCCACGTTTGAGCTTCGGTCGGTGAGTCTCGCGAAGACCGATCCCGGCGATGCCGTGCTGGAGGGCAAGCCGTTGATTGACGAGTTCGGACAATACCGTCATGCCGAGTGGAAAGGGAAGGTGAGTTCGCTGGAGGAACTCAAGCGAGCCTGGGCTGCTGAAGCGGAAGAACTCAATGCCGCTGTGACTACCCGATGCGTTTACGGCGGATTCAAAAACACGAGCGCCAGGGCCACTGGATTCTTTCGCGTCGAACGAATCAACGGGCGCTGGTGGTTTGTCTGTCCGGATGGCCACTTGTTTTATTCCGCCGGCGTGAATGGAGTGGGAACTGGCGCTGGCACCCGCGTTGCGGGGCGGGAGGATTTATTTGCGGCGCTGGCGCCACAGAATCAGGGTTCGGGGCGTGGTGGGCGCGGCTCGTTCTACACCTGGAATCTTCAGCGGCGCTACGGATCCGATTGGCGTGCACCCTGGGCTGATTTGACCACAAAGCGCATGGCCTCCTGGGGTTTCAACACGATGCACAATTGGGGCGCTCCGAGTCGTAATCAGCCGGAAGCCCGCGTTCCCTACGCCCTGATGATGCGCGGCTGGCAAATGGGCGCATCGGTCATGGGCATGCCGGATGTCTATGCCGCGGATTTTGCGCGTCGAGCCGAGGAAGCCGCCGCAAGCCAACTCGCCGCCTTTCGGGACGACCCTTACATGCTCGGAATCTTCATTGGCAACGAACCGCCCTGGCCCGGGCGTGAAAGTCAATTGTGCGATGCAATTCTCGCCGGTCCGTCCACTGAAATACAATCGAAACTGAAAGCTCACCTGGCCGCCGGCGACAGCGCGGCAAAGCGCAAGGAATTTGTGCTCGCTGCGTTTCAGCATTATCTCGACACGATCAATGCGGCGGTTCGTAAGAGTGCGCCAAACCACTTGAACCTCGGCATTCGCTTCGGCGGGGAAGTGCATGACGACATCATCAAGGCCGCACGCGGGTTTGATGTGTTCAGCGTGAACATCTACCGGCCAGCGCCACCGCAATCGACGTTAGACCGAATCTACCGGTTGGTGGAGCGGCCGATTATCATCGGCGAGTTTCACCTGGGCGCGCCGGAACGCGGAATGGCTCCGGGATTGGTGCAGGCCATGAATCAGGAAGAACGTGCCGCCGGATACCGGTATTACGTCGAGCAGAGCGCGTCGCATCCGGCGGTGATTGGCGCGCATTGGTTTCAATGGCTGGATCAGCCGGCGACCGGGCGCAACGACGGCGAGAATTACAACATCGGTTTCGTGGACGTCACCGATCAGCCCTACGCAGAAATGGTTGCCGCCGCGAAGTTCACGCATGGGCGGTTGTATGAGGTCCACAATGGAACAACGCCTCCGGTCACGCGCCGTGCCTCAGCGAACTGAACGAGACAAGATAGCCTCACGCTAAGGCGCGAAGGTCGCGAAGGAATGCTTTCCCGCAGCTTTGCGCCTTTGCGTGAGTTCAGTCTGGCTGCCTTCCGTCCATTTTGCTCAAGTCATCGGGTAGGAAGTGAGGGTTAGAACCTCACTGTCCTCCCACACCACCGGACGTACGGTTCCGTATCACGGCGGTTCATTAAGACCTCGCTGCTCGCAGCGCAGTCTGCCAGGCCACTTCCTCACGGAGCAGGGTCAACCCCATTCGCCGAAAATAGGAGGTTGGAAGAGCGGCGTTCAGGTGTGATGCATTCGAGTTCCACCATGGTCCATGGCCATTGAAGGCACTGGCGCGGGCTACCTTCCCGTCCAGTCCCAGGGCGATCAATCGTTTGCGCCGCGTCCGGCCACGCTTCCACTTTCTCCATTCCAGGCAGCGCAGTTTCCGCCGGATCCACTGGTCCAGTTCTTCAAACACCCCTCG
>DASUGI010000035.1:0-16203 GCA_036274115.1 Verrucomicrobiia bacterium | reverse complement strand
TCAGTTTGCGCACCGCAGGCTTAAGTTCGTGAAGCGTAGAAAGTGAGGGTACTAAGGACAACTCCGAAGTGCATGAGCACACGGTTTTCGACAGACCGGCATTCAAGTCGATGGAGCATCAGTCTCAGTATCACATTCGGCAGTCAAGCTGGGCGATTCACCTTCGGATGCGCGTTTTATCTCCTCTCGTTCGTAATTGGCTTTAGCAAAGGCCGCCAGCTGTCTTAAGTGGCCGTTAATTTCAGAGAGCTGTTTGGCGTGGCGGACGGATGCTTGATTGATCTCCGTGTAGATACGACTCAGCAGAGTGGGAACAAGGATAATTGCCACGATCATCATCGCTGCCAATGCCAGCATGGCAACCGCGGCTACAGTGCTAAGGTCTGACTCTTGCATATCCGCATTTCAAGTAGCCGAAACAGCGGTGATGGGGAGAAATCGTCCGAATCGCATCATTTTATATTCGCCACTTTCGTCCACTTGCCGGCCTTCACCGATTTCACGACGGCCTCAAGCACTGCCACGCATTTCGCACCATCCACAAAGTCCGCGTGCACATTGCCATTGGTGGCAACGGCGTTGACGAAATCGGCGACAGTGTGAACGAACGTGTGTTCGTAACCGATGACGTGTCCCGGCGGCCACCAGGCGCCGAAGTAAGGATGACTGCCCTCAGTGACCATGATGGTTTTGAACCCCGGCTTGTCCGCGGGATCGTTGCGATTGCAGTATTCGAGTTCGTTCATGCGCTCGAAACAGAACCCGATGCTGCCTTCCGTGCCGTTGATTTCCCAACGGTTGTAATTCTTGTGTCCGGGCGCGAGGCGAGTGGCTTCAATGGTGGCGTAGGCGCCGGGTGCGACGTTTTTGCTCGGCACGAACTTCGCGAGAAACGCGGTGGCGTCGTCCACGGTGACCTTTTCGACGCCTTTGCCGGCGGCAGCGGTGAGACCGACCGCAGCGGCTTCCTTCGGACGTTCACCGATGAAGGTTTCCTGCAAGCCGACCACTTCGGCAATGTCGCCAACGAGGAAGCGCGCGGTATCCACGAGATGGGCATTCAAATCACCATGCGAACCGGAGCCGGCGGATTCTTTGCGCAGTCGCCAGTTCATCGGGAACTTTGGATCGGCAATCCAATCCTGCAGGTAAGTGCCGCGGAAGTGACGGATTTGTCCGAGTTGACCGGATTCGATCATCTGTTTCGCGAATGCGATGGCCGGCACGCGCCGATAGTTGAACACCACGAGATTCTTCACGTTCGTCTTGCGCACGGCGGCGACCATCTTCTCGGCGGCAGCCACATCCAATGCGAGTGGTTTCTCGCAAATCACCTGTTTGCCCGCCTTGGCGGCGGCGATGGCGATTTCGCTGTGCGACACGTTCGAAGTGCAAACGTCGATGATGTCAATCAAGGGTGATTCAACCACCTCCTGCCAATCGGTGGCGGAGTGTTGCCAGCCGAGTTGTGCGCGGGCGGCTTCGACGTGGGCGCGGTTGCGTCCGCAGATCGTGTGCATTTCCACCCGAGCTTTGAGCGGGAAAAAATGGGAGACCTGTCGCCACGCATTGGAATGCGCCTTGCCCATGAACCCGTAACCGATCATCCCGACGCGCAGAGTTTTTGCCATATAAACTAGAGGTTGAATTGCTGTTGGGCGTCTTTATAGTGGCGAAAATTTTTCAAGTCAACGAGTGACTTGCCGTCGGATTGATTATGTCATTTACGGCCGCCGAAATAGCCAAACACCTGGAGGGAGAGGTTTTAGGCGATGGTCAGACGCAGCTAAAAGCCTTCGCGCCGGTGGATCGGGCCAAAGCCGGGGAACTGACATTTGCAGAAAATGACGAATTCTTTGCCAAAGCGGAGCAAGGTGAGGCTTCGGCCATTATCGTTAGCGGGATCAATGCTTCCAGCAACGGCAAGGTGCTGATTCGCGTGAAGAATGCCCGGGTGGCCTTTGCCCGAGCGCTGACGTTGTTTTTTCCTGAGCCGTGCTTGCCTGCGGGCATTCATTCCAGTGCGACGATTGCAGCTTCGGCCAATGTGCACAAAAGCGTCTATGTCGGTCCCAATTGTGTCATTGGCGATCGCGTGCGGATTGGCGCAGGAGTGGTTTTGCATGGCGGGGTGGTTGTGGGCGACGATTGCGAGATCGGGGATGGCACGGTGTTGTTTCCGAATGTGACGTTGTACGCCCGAAGCCAATTGGGGCAACGCGTGCGGATTCACGCCGGCACGATAGTTGGCTCGGACGGGTTCGGCTACGTGCTGGACGGCGGTGTGCATCGAAAGATTCCGCAGGTCGGGAATGTCATCATCGGCGACGACGTTGAGATTGGGGCGAATGCGACGATTGATCGAGGGGCACTCGGGCCGACGGTGATTGGCAAAGGCACGAAGATCGACAACCTCGTGCAGATTGCTCACAACGTGCAGATTGGCGAACATTGCATTGTGATTTCGCAGGCCGGGGTGGCCGGCAGCACACAGTTGGGCAATTACGTGATCCTCGCGGGCCAGGCCGGAATCGCCGGTCATCTGAAGCTCGGCAACAAAGTCACGGTTGGCGCGCAGGCCGGAGTGATGACCGATATCCCCGATGGCCAAATGTGGCTTGGCAGCCCCGCGCAGCCCGACAAACAAACCAAGCGCCAGATGATTGCGGTGCAACATCTGCCGGAATTGCTTCGCCGCGTGACGAAGGTCGAAAAGAAACTGGGGCTGAATCGTGAGCCCGAAAAAGAATGAACAATGTTCAGTCATGTGGATTGCCGCGGGAAGCCAAGCGCCACGCCGCTTTCGAATGTGGAAGGTCAAAAGCGGTCTCGCCGCTGCGCTCTGCCACCGCAGTCCAAAAGTCTCCGCTTCGATGGTTGGCGTTTTTGGTTGCGCTGACGTTCAGCGCTGCGGGCGGCATTTGTGCTGAAGCGCCAGCTCCGCCGGTCACCCTGGCGGACCTGCAACAACAACTGAGCAACCACGTTTCCCATCCGCGATTCGCGGCAGCGACGTGGGGGGTGAAAGTGGTTTCACTGGAGTCGGACAAAACGTTGTTCGAACACAACGCCGGTAAACTCTTCAGCCCGGCCTCCAACTGCAAACTCTACACGGTGGCCCTCGCGCTGGATGAACTTGGGGGCGATTACCGGATTCGAACTTCGTTGTATGCAGTTTCGAAGCCTGATCGCGATGGAGTTCTCAAGGGAGACCTCATTGTTTATGGCCGTGGTGATCCTACGATCAATGCCCGTCTCAATGGCGGCGATATTTTCCGCGCGCTCCAGCCGCTCGTGGCCGCGCTCACTAATGCGGGCGTGAAGCGTATCGAAGGTGATTTGATCGGCGATGAGAGCTTCATTCATGGGCCGCCGTATGGCTCGGGTTGGTCGTGGGACGACATGAATTATTACTACGGCGCCGAAATCTCCGCGCTCACGTTGAACGACAATACGATTCAAGTGGTGGCAAAGCCGGGCGCGAGCAATGGTGCGCCTGTTCAACTCACGCTCGTGCCGCCGACCAGTTACGTCATTTTAAGCAACCGCACGCAGACGGTGACCAGTGGCCGGCGCAATGTGAACTTTTATCGGCCCATTGAGGAGAACATTGTTTACGTGACCGGACAAATGCCGTTGGATGCGACCAACTACAGCGATGACATCACCATGCACAATCCGGCGGGAATGTTCGTGGCGTTCTTCCGGGAAGCGCTGACTCGTAACGGCGTGAAGGTAAGCGGCAAGACGCGCACGGTGAACTGGCTGGATCGTGAGGTGCAGCCGCTCGATCCGGACAAGTTGATTGAACTGGGCGCGGTGGAGTCATTGCCCATGCGAGACATTGCTCGCGAAGTGCAGAAGCCTTCGCAGAATCTCTACACCGACCTTCTGCTGGCGCACCTTGGCGCGCTGGCTCAATCGGAAGTGAAGGCGTCTAACGTTGCGTCGGCGCGCTCCGGCGGAAAGTCTTCGGCAACGAAGGCCCAAAGCAAATCATTGGGCGATGGTGCTCCGCCGGTAAACCTGCCTGAGTTGGGTCGGCAGGAAACGTCGGAGGACGCTGGTATCCGGCAACTGCGTGAGTTTCTGGCGAAAGCGGGTGTGGCGCGCGGCGACTTTCATTTCGAAGAAGGTTCTGGTTTGTCGCGAAACAACCTGACGACACCGAACGCGACGGCTGCGTTGCTCCAGTTTATGAGCAAACACACCGAGGCCGACACCTACCTCAAGGCGCTGCCGATTGCCGGTGTGGACGGCACATTGCGCAATCGGATGAAGGGCACGCCGGCCGCTGGCAACGTGCGCGCCAAGACCGGCACGCTGCGTTGGGCTAACTCGCTTTCCGGTTACGTGACCACTGCGGCGGGCGAGCGGCTCATTTTCTCGATCATGCTCAATCGTTACTCCGCTTCGGACACTGAACACAGCGCTCGGGGGGAGATTGATAAGATTGCGGTGATGCTGGCGGGATATTCGGGTCGAATTGAAGCGACCCGGTGAATGCGTCGCGGCCATACCTCCGCGCATTCGTTTTCGGGGCAGTTTTTTTGGTGCAGTGGCATACAGAATGGCCGGTGGGTCTGGCCTTAATGAGTTCAAGATTGTTACGTTGCTGGTTACGTGGGTTGTCACTTCGCTGCTAACTGGCCTCATCACGACCAGGTTGCCCCGGTTGCGCTCGTGGTGGTGCGTTGGTTTGATAACTGTCGGCTGCTGTTTTTTGACCTTGTGGATGATGCTGGCGATGTCGCCAAAAGGACCCGCCTTGCCACACTTCGAAACGACGGGCGAGTTCATGGCCTATGCCGCCAATGACGCAATAAAGTGGGTCAAGGAGGACCGCAAGATTGAGTTGGATTACTCCTCGGAAAGCGTCGCGGCCATTGAGGAAGCTCTGGATCGATTATCCAGAAGCATCCCGCGTGATAATCCGCCACCGGGAACGTTTGGCCAGGCGATCGCCTACGGTGCGTATCTGGGGGAGGTGTTAAGAAGGAAACATGGCGGCTCGTGGGCCGAGGGCCACGCGGAGGGCGGGAAGCCCTCTTATTCACTCACGATCAAAAGCAACGTTGTAGTTTTTCCAATCAACTGGTGCTGGAAACGAGTAATCAATGGTGAGGAGGATGACGTTATCACAAACTCCAGTTGATTGAATCCACAGGAAACCTGGATTCGCTGCTCACTAACCGCGTTGACCGGTTGACTTCGACCAACGGTTCTTTGCTTCAGCTTTTCAGGTGACCAACGACTTTCATCTTTGCATTGAAGCACGATTCATTACACTGCCTTCATGCCAGAGATTGCTAAGTTCATGAATAATGGAGCGGCGGCCATCACGCCTGGCGTCGCGGAGAAAGTGCTGCGCCAATTGCCGCAATGGAAACTGGAGTTCACCCAAATCAATGCGCCGTTGTTTCCGCACCTCGTGGATCAACTGGAGTTTCTGGCCGACGCCGTCGAGGATGTACTCGAAGGGGCTTACAAGGAACTGCCGTATTCGGCGCTCTCGCAGGCGGTGTTTGCTCTCGTCTATGCCCACAAGAAAGTGGGGATCATCCCGGACAGCATTTTGAGTCTCGGTTACGCGGATAACTCCAGCGTGGTTCGCGCGGTATTGATCCAGAACGAAAAGGCGTTTGCCATTTATGCCGGCGCGCAAGGACAGGATTGGCAAAAGATAACCAGTCAGCCGTGAATCTTTGTTGGCGTTTCTTGCAGCTTTCAATGGGCGCGGCGGAGTGTCGCCATCACTTCAATTTGTTCCGGCTTCTCAGGTTCGCTTCGAAACAGGACAGTGGTGTCTTCGAGATGGTAAAAAGCATTTTGCGAGGAAGCGGATTGCTTCGTGAGAACAGGCTGGATAATTTGGCCAACAGATTGCTAGGTTGAAAACCGCCCGGGCTGTCAGTAAAGCCGAACCGATGACGGCGGGCGGTTTTGACGTTTTGATGACATGCCGACTATGACGCAGGGCGAAGAGGCCCAGTTAACACAGACGATTGAAATGTTTGAGGTGATCACTCAAACACAGCCGCATGATTATCAATCGCTCGAAATCCTGAAGGAAGCCTACAGCAAGCTGGGCCGCGAGAAGGACGTCATCACCACGGCCAAACGCATCGCGGAGGCTTACGTTCTGGCGGGCCAGTTGTCTTCCGCCATTCTCGAATACGAAACCATTCTTCAATATGCGCCCAACGATCCGGAGGTGCAGGCCGCGCTCAAGCAACTCGAGAATAAGGCCAACTCCGCCAGCCAGCCCGGGTTGACGGACACCGCCGTTTTCCGAAAGGCGAACGAGGCCAATACCGCATTCGCCAAGCGGGTCGTCCCGAAACCCAGCGGCTCGGTCGACGATGGCCGCAAGCAGATGCACAAGATTTTTGTTGAAAGCAAATTGATTGCTCCAGCCGATTTCGATCTCTGCTGGCCGGCGATTGAGCCCTATGACGCCCCGCAGGACGTCGTGGAACCGTTCATCCAGTTGATCGCGGAGAAGAACCTGATTCAGGCCGATGCCGCGCTGAAATTGTTGAGCGACCGCACGCGCGTGGCTTATTTGCCGCTGGAGAAGTACGACATGGATATCGAGCTGGCGCGCAGTTTTCCCTCGGACACGTGCCGGCGCTGGTGCGTGTTGCCGTTTGACCGGATGAGCAAATCCATCATGGTCGCCACGGCCAATCCCTTCAATCAGCAGGCCGCCAAGGAACTGGCCGAAGCCACGAACAATCGTTTGTTGTGGTATCTGGTGCCGCCGGCTGAACTCGTAAAAAATATCCGCAAAGTATTCCGTTAAGCCATGCCTCCCGTAAAATCATTTGGCGAAAGAATTGCCGACGCCCTCGTCGAGGACGGCTTGTTGACGATCAAGCAGGTGGAGGAACTGCTCGAACAGCAGAAGAAGGAAGGCACCCGCTTCATCAAGCTCGTTACGGAGAAGGCCTACGTCAGCGAGCAGGATCTTACGGTTTCCATGGGGCGCGTCCTGAACGTGCCGCCGATCAACCTGTCGCGCGTCAGCATTCCGCTGGAAGTGGCCGATCTTCTGCCGCGCGAGATCGCTCATAATCACAAGGTCGTTCCGGTTTCGCGCCTGGAGAACAAGTTGTTCCTGGCGATGGCCGACCCGCTGAACGTCCTGGCGGTGGACGATGTCAAGCGAATCACCAAGCTCGATGTCGCCACGCTGATCGCTTCCGAGAAAGCGATCTTTGACAAGCTCAACAACATTGAAGCGGCCAAGAGCAGCAGCATGGAGGAACTCATCCAGGACGCTCAAAAGGGCCTGGATGAAGAAAATGCCGATGTCGAAACCGTCAAGGAATCGGCGGACGATGTCGACGTCGATAAACTGGCGGCCTCCAGTGAAGAGGCGCCGGTTATCAAGCTGGCGAATCTGATCGTAACGCAAGCCATCAAAGACCGGGCGAGCGACGTGCATTTGGAGCCGTTTGAAAAAGGTCTGCGCCTCCGCTACCGCGTTGACGGCGTGTTGGTCGATGCCACGCCGCCACCCAAGCAAATGCAGCTGGCGCTGGCCTCGCGCTTCAAAATCATGTCCAGTCTGGACATCGCCGAGCGGCGGTTGCCGCAGGACGGGCGCATGCGGATTCGTGTCGCCGGCAAGGACTACGATTTGCGCGTTTCCATCATGCCCACGGTGCACGGGGAAAAGATCGTGCTGCGTGTTCTGGATAAGACCAATCTCTCCGCCAGCCTCGATAAACTCGGTCTCGACCCAGGCACTTTGCACCAGGTTAAATCCGCCGTGGACGCGCCGCACGGGTTGATCCTGGTCACCGGACCCACGGGCTCCGGCAAGACGACCACGCTTTATTCCGCGCTGAACGAACTGAACAACCCGATCTACAACATCATCACGGTGGAAGACCCGGTGGAATTCCAGGTGCCGGGAATCAACCAGGTTCCGGTCAAAAAGGAAATCGGCCTGACGTTCGCCAACGCCCTGCGGTCCATCCTGCGCCAGGACCCGGACATCATCATGATCGGCGAAATTCGCGATACCGAAACCGCGGAAATTGCCATTGAAGCCGCGCTCACGGGCCATCAGGTATTGAGCACGATGCACTGTAATGACGCTCCCGGGGCGATCGCGCGTCTGGACGACATGGGCATTGCGCCGTTTTTGATTTCATCCTCGGTAATTCTCTCCTGCGCGCAGCGTCTGGTGCGGCGCATCTGTCCGCATTGCAAGGAGCCGGTGATTTATCCCCAAAAGATGTACTCGGACTTGAACATCGACGCCAGCATGTTCGATGGCATAACGCTGTATCGGGGACGCGGCTGCGATCGTTGCAAGAACAGCGGCTACGCCGGGCGTATTGCGATCATTGAGGCGATGTCGGTAACCGACGAGATCCGCAAGCTGGTGATCGCACGGTCGAATTCCCGCGAGATCAGCAAGGTGGCCATCGGGCAGGGGATGCAGACCCTCCGCATGAGTGCGCTCGAACGCGCCCGCGCGGGGGTGACCACTTTGGAGCAAGTGCTCGTGATGACTTCGTCTCACTGAGCCACCGCTTCCATCGGCCTTTCTCCTCTGCAACCCCTGGAGCTCAGGATTGGACTTCACATCACCATTCCACCGTCCACGCTCAGCACCTGTCCGGTAACGTAACGTCCCGACGCCGCGGCCAGATAAAGCGCGGCATTCGCGATGTCTTCCGCCTGACCGAAGCTGCCGAGCGGAATCTGCTTGAGGATTACTTCCTTCATTTCCGGTTTCAACTCGGCCGTCATATCCGTTTCCGTAAAACCCGGGGCAATGGCGTTGACGGTGATACCGCGCGCCCCGAATTCCTTCGCCGTCGATTTGGTAAAGGCGATCAATCCCCCTTTGCTCGCCGCGTAGTTGCACTGCCCGGCATTTCCCATCAAGCCGATCACCGACGCGATATTGATGATTCGGCCCGCACGTTGCTTGAGCATGGCGCGGCTGAAGGCCCGCGTGACGTGAAACGCGCCTTTGAGATTGGTGTTGAGCACCGTGTCCCAATCGGCGTCGCTCATGCGCATCAACAAACCATCGCGAGTGACGCCCGCGTTGTTCACCAGGATGTCCACGCGGCCGCACTCAGCGAGGATTTTTTCCGCGGCGGGATTCACGGAATTCGCGTCGGAGACATCCACCGCGTGCGCCCAGGCTTTTCTGCCCAAAGCGCGAACTTCATTGGCGACCTTTTCGGAATTCTCCGCGGTGCGCGAGACGCAGACGACATCCGCGCCTTCAGCGGCAAATTTCAATGCGATGGCGCGACCGATTCCACGGCCGGCGCCGGTGACTACGGCAATTTGATTGGCGAGTTGACTCATAATTGAAAGCGTTTGTGCAATGGGTTGGTTTGGCTTAGCTGGCAAGTGCTTTGGCGGTGGATTCAAAACTCCCGACGTCGGCAACGTTGAGCATCTGCGCCTCTTTGTTGATGCGCTTCATGAATCCACTCAACGCAGTGCCCGGGCCGAGTTCGATGAACCGGGTGAATCCCTGTGCGAGCAGATAACGCATGGATTCCTCCCAACGCACGGACGACGTGACTTGCCCAACGAGGCGCGCGCTGATCTCGGTTGGGGAACCGTGTGGTTGCGCGTTGACGTTGGAGATCACCGGCACAGTGGGTGACGAAATCTTCGCCTTGCCCAATTCCGCCTGCAATTTCGGCTGCGCACTTGCCATCAACGGTGAGTGATACGCGCCAGCCACGGGCAGGGGAATGGCGCGTTTGGCTCCCTTGGCTTTGGCGAGGTCCACTGCTTTCAAAATCTTTTCCGACTCGCCGGAAATCACCAGTTGGCCGGGACAATTCAGATTCGCCAACACGACACCGGCGTCGGCACAGACTTCGCGAGTTGGTCCTTCATCCAATCCAATCACCGCCGCCATTCCGCCCTGGGTGACGTCGCACGCTTCCTGCATGAAGCGGCCGCGTTGTCGCACCACGCGTAATCCGTCCTCGAAGCTCATTGCTCCCGCCGCTGTGAGCGCGGTGAATTCGCCCAGCGACAGTCCCGCCGTCGCGTCGAACTTCAATCCCGGCACCCGTTCCTTCAGCAATTCGAAGCACACCCAGCTCACGAGAAAAATTCCAGGCTGCGCATTCTCCGTCTTGGTTAACTCGGAGTCCGGTCCGCTGAAGCAAACCGCCGCGAGATCGTAACCCAGCGCGGCGTTCGCGCGGTCGAACCACACTTTGGCCGCGGGAAAAGCCTCGGCCAAATCTTTACCCATGCCGACCGTTTGGGCGCCTTGACCCGCGAAAAGTAATGCCGTTTTGCTCATAGAGTGGCGGAATGGAAGCGGAATTTGCTCATGAACGAAAGCGCGAAATCATCCGAAGCTTGCCTTCGCGCCGTGCTTTCAGGCTTACTGGCGCGGGCCGTTCTCAAGTTGCAACCAACTATGTCCACTTCATCCGGTCTCGCCGCCAATGCTCCCGATGTCGAGGCGGACATCGCGCAAAGCCGTCTTTACAATCACGACCTCGCGCCCGTGTCCGACGCGAACCGCAAGTGGGGCATGTTGAGCTTTGCCGCCCTTTGGGTTTCCATGTCCGCCTGCATTCCCACCTACATGCTGGCCTCGTCCCTGATTGGCGGCGGAATGAACTGGTGGCAGGCCGTGCTCACCATCTTCCTCGGCAATCTCATTGTGTTAGTGCCGATGATTCTCAACGCGCATGCCGGGACGAAGTATGGAATTCCCTTCCCGGTTTATTGCCGCGCCTCGTTCGGAACGTTGGGGGCCAATGTCCCTGCCATCCTGCGCGCGCTGGTGGCCTGCGGTTGGTTTGGCATCCAGGCGTGGATTGGTGGTGATGCGATTTACAAAATCTGCATCACGATTCTGGATCTCAAACCGGCTGCCCCAATCGGGTGGCTTGGGATTAACGCCGGTCAGTTCGCCAGCTTCCTGTTCTTCTGGGGTATCAACCTCTGGGTGATTTATCGCGGGATTGATACCATTCGTTTTCTGCTCAATATCAAAGCGCCATTGCTGGTCGCGCTGGGTCTGCTGCTGTTGTGGTGGGCATGGCGAAAGGCAGGTGGATTTGGTCCCATGCTTTCACAGCCGTCCGCGTTTGAAGCCGGTCAACCGAAGGCCGGGCAGTTCTGGACCTACTTTTTCCCAGCGCTCACGGGCATGATCGGTTTTTGGGCCACACTCTCGCTGAACATTCCCGACTTTTCGCGCTACGCAAAGTCGCAGCGTGACCAGGTTGTTGGCCAGGCTCTCGGACTGCCGACGACCATGGCGCTTTACTCGTTCATCGGCGTCGGCGTGACTTCCGCCACGACGGTGATTTTTGGCGAGACGTTGTGGAATCCGGTGGATGTCCTGACGCAGTTTGATAGCCACGCCGTTTTAATTACCGCGATGATTTCGCTTTGCGTTGCGACGCTCGCTACGAACATCGCAGCCAATGTGGTCAGCCCAGCGAACGACTTTGCGAATGTGTTCCCCAAGAAAATTTCTTTTCGCGTGGGCGGCTATATCACCGGCATTATCGGAATCCTTATCATGCCTTGGAAACTTATGGAAAATCCCGATCGTTACATAAATTGGCTCGTCAGTTACAGCGCTCTGCTGGGCCCGATTGGCGGCATTCTGATCGCAGATTACTTTGTTTGGCGCAAGCGAACCCTCAATGTCACCGCCCTCTATCAAGCCGATGGCGAGTATCGGTTCACTAACGGGTTCAGCCTGGTGGCACTGCTGTCACTTATCGTCGGCGCTGCCCCGAGCCTGCCCGGTTTCCTCGTCCAGATAAAAGCGTTGAAGGCGGAGTCAGTGCCTTCATGGATGGCTCACCTTTACCATTATGCGTGGTTCATTGGCTTTATTGTGGCGTTTGTGACGTATCTCCTCGGCAGGAATCTGGCGAATCGGTCCGCACCCGCGCGCCGCTGAGTGTCGTGCTCAAAATTCACGTCAGTCTGCAACTCACCACCGGTGACAATCATCGTCTTTGCGGTATCGTCGGGCGTTCCCGGATTTTAAAACGACCAGTGGTTCGCGACGGAGCGTGTCGTTCCGAGACGGGCGAAAAAAGTTTATGAAGTACATTTTGGTTCTGGGCCTCGGAGCGCTGTTGGCGCAGGGCGTTGGAGCGGTGGAACTGCCGTTTTACGAGCCGTTCCCCAACACTTATACCGAAGGAGAGCGTTTGGGCGGCAGCACGAGCGGCGTTATTTGGAGTACCGGCAACAGCACGGGCACGACCAGCCCCACCAACACTGCTGTGGCCAGGCTGACTTACCCGGGCCTGCTCACCACCTCCGATTCGCGCGGCGTGTTGCTGTGGGGCACGCCCAGCAGCAATCGCGATCGCGGGGTCGCGTTCACCACGGCCGTGACGATCGATGGCGACAATCCTGCGCTTTACGCTTCATTCCTGTTGAACGTCCAAACGATGCCATCGACAAGCCGTCGGATTGCTTACTTTCGGAATTCGACCAGTTCGGGAAACGCCAGTGCGGGAATTTTCCTCAACGCTGCCGGTCAATTGCAGGTGGTCAAAAGTAGTGACACTCCGGCGGCGGCAGTCACCTCCGCATTGGGGACGGGAACGCACCTGATTGTCATGCGCTACCGTTGGGTGAGTGCGGTCGCTGGCGACGATGAAGTGGCGCTTTGGCTGAACCCCGGTTCGCTCGGCGTTCCGGAGAGCGCGGTGCCGGCTCCCGATATCGCCACCACCAGCGGCAATGATGTTTCCACGTTGAATGCATTCTTCATTTCACATCGAACGGAGGCCAGCGGAACACTTTGGCTGGACGAAGTGCGCGTGGCCACCGACTGGGCGGGCGTCACGCCGACGGATGGAGCGGTCGTGGAAACCAGGCCCTACGTCACCACGGCGTTTCTTTCGGAGGACGGCTTTGTTCTGCGCGGCACGAACGGTCCGGCGAATGCCGCCTATTCCGTTTTGGCCACCGCCGACCTCACACTGGCGCACGAACAATGGCCGGCGGTTCAGACCAACCACTTTGATGTGAATGGGAACTTCGATGTCACCAACGCGACGCTGCCGGGCGTTGCCGCGCAGTTTTATCGTGTGAAAGTTGGCGGCTCACTGCCACCCGGACCGACCGCGCCCAGCATCGTGACTCAGCCCACGAATCGCACTGTGGCCGCAGGGCAAAGCGCCCTGTTCGCTGTGTCAGCTACGGGCACCGCGCCGCTGAGTTATCAATGGTATTTCAACACCAACACGCCTTTGCCCGGTGCCACCAGCAATTCATGGACGGTGGCGAACGTGCAGGCTGCCGACGCGGGGACTTATCATGTCGTGGTTACCAATGCCCTCGGGGCCGTGACCAGCGCGGTGGCGGTGCTTTCCCTCAGCGTTCCGCCTCCGCCAGGTGCGCCGGACGGTTATGCGACGCTCAATGGCGGCACGACGGGTGGCGCCGCCGGTCCAACCGTTGTCGTGGACAACTTCGCCGCTTTCAATCACTACGTCGGCACCAACGTGCCTTACACGATCCATGTTTCGGGCACGATTGACCTCGGCAGTTCCAATGTGCGCGTGCGCGATAACAAGACCATCATCGGTTTGGGCACGAATGCCACGCTCATCGGCGACCTCAAGGTGTTTCGGAATAACAATGTCATCATCCGCAACCTCACCTTCACCAATCCCAATGGCGTGGGTGACAGTGATGGATTGACGCTGCAAGAGTGCCTCAATGTCTGGGTGGATCATTGCACGTTTGTGGATTGCGATGACGGCACGCTGGACATCAGTCATGGAGCAGACTGGATCACGGTTTCCTGGTGTCATTTCTACTACACGAACCCCGCCAACGATCATCGCTTTTCGAACCTCGTGGGTCATAGCGACAGCAACGCGGGTGAGGATGCGGGAAAGTTGCACGTCACGTTCCATCACAATTGGTGGGGGCAATTGGTGCACGAACGAATGCCACGGGTTCGCTTTGGCCGGGTGCATGTCTTCAACAACTATTACAACTCGCCGGGCAACAACAACTGCATCCGCGCCGCCATTGCTTCCGAGATTCTCGTCGAGAACAACTATTTCGATTCCGTGAAGAACGTCTGGGAACTGTATCGCACGACCGGCCTGGACGGGAAAGTTTTTGCCGCCAACAACATTCAGGTGAACACCACCTGGGCTGCTGGCAGCGATTCCAGTTCCATTCAAATTCCCGGCACCGACGTCCTTTCCGCGGAAAGCAACGGTTTGAATCCTCCGCCGTATGCGTACGCGTTGGACGCGGCGAATCTCGTGCCGGGTTTGGTCACCAACGCGGCAGGCGCAGGCAAAGGCCCGTTTGCACCTTGAGCCTTTGTTGCGATTTGGGCGAGTCAGTTCCGGTTCGCTGGCTTTAACGTCCGGCTGGACAGGTCGAACTCGTTGAGTTTGCCGGCAATCATCACCTTGCAGTTGCGTTGGGTGCTGCTGCGAATCGCCAGTGACGTCACCCGGCCCTCTCTCCAGGAAAAATCCACTTCATAACCACCACGCGCGCGGAGTCCTTTCACTGAGCCGGTCGGCCAGTTCTTCGGTAACGCCGGCAGCAAATGCAGCACGTAATTTCCGTCCGCATCCCGAATATGACTTTGCAAGAGCATTTCGGCGATGCCCGCCGTGGCGCCGAAGTTTCCATCAATTTGAAACGGCGGATGCGCGTCGAACAGGTTCGGATACAACCCACCGCCTCCACCTCTCAGCGGCTTGATGAGATTGCGCAAAATGATCATCGCGTGATCGCCATCCAGGAAGCGCGCCCAGAGATTCACCTTCCAGCCCATGCTCCAACCCGTCGCCTGGTCACCGCGATAAATCAGCGACTGCCTGGCCGCATTGAAGAAGTTCGTGTTTTGCCAGGTAATGTCCTGTCCGGGATAAATTCCCCAGAGATGCGACACATGTCGGTGTTTGTTCTGGGGATCGTCCTTGTCTTCCAACCATTCCTGCAACTGGCCGTGCTTGCCGATTTGATTGGGCGCAATGCGCGGCCGCAGGGCTTGCAATTGCGCACGGAGATCTGCGTCCACGCCCAGGATGGTTGACGCTTCAATGACGTTGGCGAACAGGTCGCGGATGATTTGATGATCCATCGTTGGTCCGGCGACCAGCCCGCCTTGCTCGGGCGAATTACTCGGCGTGCTGATGAGCCATTTCTTGTCGCTGCGCGGATCTTCAATCAGAAAATCCACAAAGAAGAGCGCGGCTTCCTTCATCACGGGATACGCCTTGGCCAGGAACTGCTTGTCGCCGCTGTATTCGTAATGCCACCACAAGTGCTGACAGAGCCACGCGCCGCCGGTCACCCAGATGCCGTGATTGGAGTTGTTGATGGGCGCCGTGCCGCGCCAGATGTCGAAGTTGTGATGCAACACCCAGCCGCGCGCGTCGTAGTGATTCCTCGCGGTGCGTTGACCGGAGAACATCAGGTCATTCATCGCATCAAACAAAGGCTGATGACACTCGGCCAGGTTGGCGACCTCAGCGGGCCAGTAGTTCATCTCCGTGTTGATATTGCAGGTGTACTTGCTGTCCCACGGCGGCTTGAGGCTTTCGTTCCAAAGGCCCTGCAGATTCGCCGGCTGTCCGCCCGCCCGACTGCTGGCGATGAGAAGGTAGCGACCATACTGAAACACCAGCGCGGCCAGTCCCGGGTTGTCCGCCAATGGCGCCTGGCGCAACCGGGCATCCGTGGGAATGCTGGACTTGTCATCGCCGCCGAGGTTCAGTGAAACGCGACGGAACAACTGCTGGTGATCGGCCACGTGTGCGGTCCGGAGTTTTGCCCAATCCTTCCCGCTTACATTAGCGAGCGTCTTCTCGTTTGCCTTTGACGGGTTGCCGCTCACGTTCAGAAAACTCTTGAAGCTCGTGGCCGCGGCGAGAATCAACGTGGCGGAGTTTGCGCCGGTCACTTGGATGCGGTTGTTCTGAACCGCCACCTTTCCGCCATCGACGCGAACGACGAGTCGCGCTTCGAACTTCAAGGGATGGCTAATAACCACGCCATTGTGGCCGTCCCGCAGTTGACCACTCAGAACGAGTTCATTCGCGCCCTGTTTTTTCACCACGCTGTTCGGGTGCGGACAATCGAAACCGACATTGAATGAAACCTGTCCCTTGAGGTCGGAGCTGATGCGCGTGGCGAGCACTCCGTCTGGTGCGCTCGCGAACGTTTCTCGCT
>DASUGI010000034.1:0-24547 GCA_036274115.1 Verrucomicrobiia bacterium | reverse complement strand
CATTTACGCTGCCGGCGCGTCCGGCAAGTTCGGCTTGGTATTTCCGCCGGATGATGCGTTGGTGTCGCCGAATTATCCGTTCCTTCGCTCGCCGGTGGGCGCTGAGATTTATGTGCCGGGCCAGGTAACCAATTCGTTCCTGGGTGACTCCAATTGGCAATCGGGTGGTCTTTTCTTCCGGGCCACGTCCAACAGCACACTGATTGGGCTGGCCCCCGCGGTGCGGGGAAATCATTACTACCAGTTCGTTCGCACGAACATCTCCTGGCAGGACGCCCGGGCGGTGGCCGCCACGCTCAGCACGAACAGCTTGGTCGTTTCGCATCTGGCGACCATCACTTCAGCCGCGGAGAATGAATTCATCCGGCAGACCTTTGGGACCAACCTGGTCAGCGAATTTGCGTGGATCGGCGGACGCGAGCCGCTGAACAATGGGGTATGGCGCTGGGACGTCGGCCCCGAGGCAAATCTGCCGATCTCGCTCAATGCGACGCCGCAGCCGCCATTCAATTACGCCAACTGGGGCGTGGGTCAACCCGGCGGCCGGCCCACGGCCGATTACCTGATGTTCAATATCGGAACGCCCTTCGGCAACGTTGCCAATGGTCAATGGGCCGCCGCCGGGCCGACCAATAGTCCCTTGGATCCGGTGGTTGGCTTCCTCGTCGAGTTTGAACCCATTCCGCCGATCCAATCCGGGGTGATGGTGGATTCGTTGGTCCTGCAGCAAGCGGCGCAACCGCGTTATGTTTTGCCCGAAAGCAGCCTGGACATCCTGCGCGGCGAGAACGCGTATGGCCTGTGGCAACTGGAGATCTGGGATTCGCGCACGGGAGCGACCAATCAAGTGTCGCTGGTGGATTGGCAGTTGCAATTTGTGTTTATCACCAACACCCCGACGGCGCGGGGATTGCAACCCTGTGCGCCTTTCCGGACCAGCATTCCGCCCGGACAGATTGCCTACTATTCGGTGGACGTGCCGACCTTCGCGCGGTTTGGCACCAATTTCCTGTTCAACGCATCGGGTCCGCTGAACTTCTACTTCAACCAGACCATGCCGCCGACTTTCGGCGCCACCAACATTGGGGACGTGGTGTTTGGCACGAATGTGACCACCGTCACACGAGTCCTGAGCACTAATAGCGTGCCGCCCCTGTTGCCCGGACAACGGTATTATCTGGCGATCGAGAACCAGGGCGTCAGCAACGTGAATTACACCCTGCAGGTGTGCTTCGATCTTTCGAGCATCCCGTCCGCGACGCGGCTCACCAATGCGGTGTCCGCCTGCGCCACCAATTTCACGCCACTGAGCATTGATTATTACCTGTTCACGGTATCGACCAACGCCAAACGCGCGCAGTTCGAGATCAACAATCCCAGCGGTGACATGACGCTGCTGGTGCGGCGCAGTCTGCCACCGACCTTTGGAGTATTTGATTACTTCAGTGCCAATCCCTTTACCAACGATGAACTGGTTACGGTCTTCGACTTTAATTCACCCGTGCCCCTGACCCCGGGAGATTGGTATCTGGGAGCCGCGAACCTCGCCAATGGTCCGGTCACCTATTGCATCAAGGCCACCGAATGGATCGAGTATGGGACCAATATTGTGGTCACGAACGTGGTGATGAGCAGCAACAGCTTCTGTCTCACGTGGACCTCGCTGCCGGGCGTGAAGTATTACGTCGAAGGAATCACCAATATTACTTCCACCAACTGGGTGCCGGCTTCGCCGACCATCACGGCCACGGGATATTCCACGACGTATTGCGTACCGTTGCCAACGCCGCTGCAGTTCTTCCGCGTGCGGGAGGGCCTGGCCATCGATCCGTTTGCACCGCCGCCGGTCATCACGCGGATTGAGGAAGTGTTGACCGGCTTCCTCATCAGTTGGAGCGGACCGGCCAACGCGCAGTATAACGTGCAATGGACGTCGAGTCTCAATACACCGCCGCCCATTGTGTGGACGACGTTCCTCAATCCGCCGACGGTAACGTCCACCACCGGCCTGTTCCAGTTCCTCGATGATGGTTCGGAAACCGGAGGGTTTGGGGCGACCCGCTTCTATCGGCTGCTCCTGCTGCCTTGATGCACACCCTCGTGCTGGCACTCAATCCGTCGATTGACGCCGAGTGGCGCGTCCACGACGTGCTGTGGGAGGAGAAGAATAACGTTCAATCCGAGCGGCGTTGGGCTGGAGGCAAAGGCATCAACGTCGCGCGTTGGCTGAAACACCTGGGAGGCAAACCACGATTGTTACTGCCGTTGGGAGGTGTCACTGGCAGCGAACTGGCGCTGTACCTGCGAGCTGAACGGATTTCCTCAAAGGTTATTCGCCTGGGTCAACCCAGCCGCGTCAACGTCATCGTCACCACTCGCCAAGGACGGCAGATGCGGTTTAATCCGTTGGGACCGACCATCTCTGCTCCTGAGTGGAAGAAAATTATTTCGGCAGTGAGGACCCAGCTGGCCCAGGCCAATCTGTTGGTGCTCTCAGGCAGTTTGCCGCGAGGATTGCCGGTGAATGTTTATGGTGTGCTCATTCGATTGGCACATCGTTTCGGGGTCAAGACGCTGCTTGATTGTGATGGCGCACCGCTGTCGGCAGCTCTCTCTGCTCGGCCATTACTGGTTAAGCCCAACGAACACGAACTGGCGCAGTGGTGGGGTAAACCGTTGCGTTCCGAGGCGGACGTTCTCAGCGCGGCCTGTGCCTTGTCGCGAAAAACGCGGGGATGGGTGCTGGTTTCACGTGGTGGCCAGCGCAGTTTGCTCGTAAACGAAGCCGAGAATCTTCATCGCTTCGCCATGCCGCGACGAGTGACACCTCGGAACACGGTCGGGGCAGGGGACGCGTTACTCGCCGCGGTGGCTCGGGGGATTCAATTGAAATGCCAGCCCGAGGAATGGCTGGAGCGCGGGCTCGAAACTGGAACGCGCGCTACGCAGCTTGAACCGGGACGATTGCCGAAGCATTAAGGCTTCGCCGAGATTTCAAGCATCCGCTCGATGGGCAGGCGAGCGCGCTCCAGGATTTGCGTTGGCAATTCGATTCGAGGCGCGAGGCGCTTCATGCAATCGCGCACTTTTTCGAGCGTATTCAATTTCATGTATTTGCACTCGCTGCAGCGGCAGTTGTCACCGGGCATCTTCATCACGTTGAAGGTGGGTGCGCAAATGAACTCCTTGCCGGGACATTCTTTCTGCATCCGATGGATGATGCCGGATTCGGTTACGATGACGAATTGTTTCGCTGGATCAGTGCGGCAGTAGGTGATCATCTTCTCGGTCGAGCAAACGGCATCGGCCAGGTCTCGCACTTCGCGCAGGCTTTCCGGGTGAACGATCAGTTTGGCATCCGGGAACTGGTTCTTCAGCTTGAGCAAACTTTCCCGGCGGAATTCCACGTGCGCGTAACAGTTGCCTTTCCACAAGGTCATCGGGCGACCGGTCTGCTCCATGACCCATTGACCCAGGTTTTCGTCAGGCACGAACAACAGATCCTTGTCGGCCGGTGCGGCGCGAACGATTTTCTCCGCGTTGCCGCTGGTGACGATAACATCACTGAGCGCCTTTACCGCCGCGCTGCAGTTGATGTAGGCGATGGTCCAGAAGTTCGGATTGGTGGCCTGCAACTCCGCGAGCTTGTCCGCCGGACAGCTTTCCTCCAATGAGCAACCCGCGTCCTTGTCCGGCAACACCACAATTTTGTTGGGATTCAAAATCTTTGCGGTCTCAGCCATGAAGTGCACGCCGCAGAACACGATGACATCCGCGTTGGTTTTGGCCGCTTGTTGCGCGAGGCCGAGGGAATCGCCGACAAAATCGGCCACGTCCTGGATCTCGCCGACCTGATAGTTGTGGGCGAGGATGACCGCGTTCAGTTGCTTCTTCAGCGTAAAGATTTCGCTGGCCAGCGGTTCGAAGCGTTCGCGCTCCATGGGCTGGCGCACTTGCAGGCGGCTGACGTTGGACTGTAACTCTGCGATGTTCATTCCAGAAGAAAGCTAACGTGGTTGCGGGAGGTGGTCAATCTGCTGCCTGTGTCTTGGGGCACTCAACTTGGGGCACTCAACTCTCGACCTTCCCGTTTTGACCCGCTACCGTCCGCGCCGTGCAACTCAAGCTCATCAGCCTTTTAGGATTGGCGGTGTTCATTGGCCTGGCTTGGGCAATCTCCGCCAATCGCAGGCAATTTCCCTGGCGCGCGGTGTTGTGGGGCGTCGGGCTGCAATTCGTCTTTGGTTTTCTGATTCTCAAAACCACGCAGGGCGAGCAGGTGTTCCATTTCTTTCAACGCGGCGTGACCAGGCTCATTGGTTTTGCGGAGGAAGGTTCAAAAATGGTTTTCGGCCCATTGGCAAATACCAGTTTGCTTCAGGAAAAATTGGGGCCCGGCAATGGGATTATTTTTGTAATCATCATCACCTCGACGATCATTCTCGTCGCCGCGCTATCCTCGCTACTTTACCATTACGGCGTGCTGCAACTGGTGGTGCGCGGCACCGCGTGGGTGATGCAACGTCTCATGCGCACCAGTGGGAGCGAAAGTCTCGCCGCGGCCGCGAATATTTTCATGGGCCAGACCGAAGCGCCGTTGGTCATCCGGCCGTATCTGCCCACCATGACGCGGAGCGAAATCCTCGCGCTCATGACGGGTGGCATGGCGACGATCGCAGGTGGCGTGCTGGCCGCTTATGTCGCCTTTGGCATTTCCGCCGGACATTTGCTCACGGCCTCCGTCATGAGTGCGCCCGCCGCACTGTTGATCGCCAAGGTGATGTTGCCCGAAACCGAAAAGAGCGAAACCGCTGCCGGTGCTTCGGCCAGAATCCCCCGTGAAACCATTAATGGATTGGATGCGCTCTGCCGGGGCGCGAGCGATGGCGTAATGCTGGCCATTAATGTCATGGCCATGTTGATTGCCTTTGTGGCGGTGGTGGCGTTGGCGAATTACCTGCTCGCCCTCGGCTTGCGACCCTTTGGTGTTCAGACTGAAGCACCCCTCCAAACGGTGTTCGGCTGGATCAACGCGCCGTTTGCCTGGTTAATGGGCATCCCCGCCAAAGACTGCCTGGCAGTTGGGGGTATTTTGGGCGAACGCATTGTGCTCAATGAGTTCATTGGCTATCTCAGTCTCGCGAAGGTTTCCGGCACGCTCGAGCCACGCAGTTACACCCTGGCAACCTATGCCCTTTGCGGTTTTGCGAATTTCTCCAGCATTGCCATTCAGATCGGCGGCATTGGTTCGCTGGTGCCGGCGCGACGAAACGATCTGGCCAGGCTCGGTCTTCGGGCGATGATCGGCGGGTTGCTGGCGTGTTATGTTACCGCCACCATTGCTGGCATCCTGATCTAGCCACGGCAAGCCTCCAACAGAACCTGTGCGTTGAAGCGGACACTGGCCAACCCTCTCTTTTGCCGTTATTCTTAGGCACATCAATCCTGACTGATGCGGACCAATATGACAGCTGTTATTGTGGCGCGTCCTCGCGCTTTCACTCTTATCGAGCTTCTGGTCGTTATCGCCATCATAGCGATCCTTGCGGCAATGCTTTTGCCCGCACTGGCCAAAGCCAAGACCAAGGCTCAAGGCGTTAGTTGTCTCAACAACACCAAACAGATCACCCTCGCCTGGCAACTTTATTCTGGGGACAACAACGAACGGGTGGCCAACAACTATGGGGTCGGCGAAACGATTGAGGCCATTACCAGCGGCGTTTTCGACAACTGGGTGAACAACGTCATGACTTGGAACGCCACTACGATTACCGAAGATGTGAGTAACACCAATCGCGCCTGGGTCGTGAACGGCGTTCTGGGCCGATACACCAGTGCTGTGATTGATGCCTACAAATGTCCCGCCGACAAGTATCTAAGCGCGCGTCAAAATGCTGCGGGTTACAGCCAACGCAACCGGAGCCTCGCGATGAATTCGGTCTTTGGGCGGTTTCGCTCGGTAACCGTCAACGATCCCACGGCTCGAGGGATCAACAAGGGAGTCGATTGGGGGTTTGGAACATTTAAGCAATATCTTAAACAAACCGAGGTTCCGCGACCCGCAAAAACCTGGGTAGTGCTTGATGAACATCCGGACTCCATCAACGATGGTTTTTTTGTCAATAGCCCGACGGCGTCCGCCTGGCAGGACCTTCCGGCTTCATATCATAATGGCGCGTGTGGATTTTCTTTTGCAGACGGGCACTCCGAAATCAAGAAGTGGGCCAGCGCAACTTCCAAATACACCCGGGTGATTTATACCTATCCACCAACGATGACCTTTGACGCGGCGGGCCGAAGGGATTTTGCCTGGTATCTGGAACGAACCGGCTATGTCCAAATGAACGGGCAGCCGATGTATGGATACTGACGGTCAACCCCAAAGGAACCACAAAACCTTCGCGCTGGCGTCTCTGACCACTAAAAGGTGGCGTGGCCGGATCACATTTCTTCCCCCGCGGTTCAATGAATTACCTTTCGCATTCGGGCGAAGCACGTTCAGCGTGAATACGGACTGGGCCGGTGCGGTCAGATTTGGTTGCAAAACCACTAGTCCCATACTCCATAACATTCAACCTGACCTGACCATCATGAAAATATCCATCCCCCTGATATCAAGTTGCCTCGTAGTGGGCGCCGCAGTCGTCCCGGCCAAGGACTGGCCGCAATGGATGGGCGAGAATCGCGATGGCAAAGCCTCCTTTACACCTCCCAAGACCTGGCCCAAGGAACTCGCGAAAAAATGGAAAGTCACCGTGGGCGATGGGGTGGCCACACCAGCATTGGTGGGTGACAAACTCTACGTGTTCTCGCGACAGGAGGGCGGTGAATACCTTCGTTGCCTGGATGCGGTCTCCGGAAAAGAGATTTGGAAATCAGGGAAGCACGACGTCCTTCCGGCCAATGGCCCGGCGCAGGGCTTTTCGGGACCGCGTTCCACGCCGACAGTTGCGGATGGAAAAGTTGTGACGCTCGGCTTGCGCGGTGCGGTGACTTGCTACGACGCGGCCACGGGCAAGCAACTCTGGCGAAAAGAAGACTTCAAAGGTTCCTTGCCGCGGTTCTTTACTTCAGCCTCGCCGATGGTGGCGGACGGAATGTGCATCGCTCAACTCGGGGGTAACGAAAACGGCGGCGTGATCGCTTACGACCTTGCCACCGGCGAGGAAAAATGGAAATGGACCGGCGATGGCCCGTCGTACGCCTCCACCATGCTGATGACCGTCAGCGGAACGAAAATGGTAATTGCGGAGACGGACAAAAAGATCGTTGGGCTGGGGCTCAAAGACGGAAAGTTACTTTGGGACACACCGTTCGTTGTGCCGGGTCGCGGTTACAACGCCAGTACCCCGCTTGTCGATGGCAACACTCTGATTTACGCCGGTTCTGGTCGCGGTGTGACGGCGGTGAAGATTGAGAAGGAAGGCGAGGCGTTTGTGGCGAAGGAACTGTGGAAGAACGAAGACAACTCGGTTCAATTCAACACGCCCGTTCTTAAGAATGGTGTGCTTTACGGCATGACGGCCAACAATGAATTCTTCTGCATCACGAAGGATGGCAAGACCGCTTGGAAAGCGCCCTTGGCATCAGCCGGTTCTGCTGGAGAATCTCCACGACCGGGTGGCCCGCCGCAGAACGCACAACCTGGTCCCGGTGGTCCGGGCGGCAGACGCGAAGGCGGTCCGGGTGGCCCGGGAGGACGCGGGCGCGGCGGTGGTGGCGGCGGACGCGGTTATGCCTCGATTGTTGATGCGGGATCGGTGCTGCTGGCGCTCACGCCGGCCTCGGAATTGGTCGCTTTTGAACCCAACGAAAAGGAATACAAGGAAGTCGCGCGAGTGAAAGTATCGAGCACGCCCACTTACGCCTTTCCCGTCGCGTCCGGCAACCGCATCTTCATCAAAGATCAAAATGACGTCATTCTCTATGCGATGCAGTAATCCTCGTTTTGAACAAGTGATCGCAAGCAAACGCGAACTGGTCTTCAATTTCGCATGAAGGCCAGTCGCGTCGTTGCCGCGCTCACTTTCATCGCGTCCATTGCTGCCATCGCTGCCGAAGCGCAGGAATGGACGCGTTTCCGCGGCCCGAACGGTAGTGGAATCAGTGACGCCAAAACCATCCCGACTCAGTGGAGCGCCAGCGATATTAACTGGAAAGTGGCCTTGCCCGGGGTGGGTCATTCTTCACCGGTATTGTGGGGCGAGAAAGTGTTTGTTACCTCATACGACGAGAAGGCGGGCAAGTTCTATGTGCTTTGCCTGAGCATGGCCGATGGCTCGATGCGTTGGGAAAAGGAGTTTTCGCTCACCCGCTCGAGCAAGCATGCGTTGAATAGTTTTGCCACCGCGACGCCGACGGTGGATGCGCAGCGTGTTTACGTGTGCCGCACGGAACCGGCCCAGGTCATCTTGAGCGCCCTCACGCACGACGGGAATCAGGTGTGGGAAAAGGACCTCGGGCCGTTCGAAGCCCAGCACGGGAGCGGCACGTCGCCGATTTTGCATGACGGCATGGTGGTGCTTGCCAACGAGCAGGCGGGTGAGAGTTTTCTGATTGCCCTGGACGCTCGCACTGGTGACACGCGTTGGAAGACGCCGCGAAAGTCCGGCTCGGGCAGCTATTCCACTCCGTGTGTTTATGAACCGACTTCGGGCACGGCACAGTTGATCTTCAACAGCGAGGTTCATGGCATTTCCGGGGTTGCCCCGGACACCGGCAAAGTTCTGTGGGAATTTGACCGTGCTTTCGACAAACGCAGTGTGAGTTCTCCGGTGCTGGCGGGCGATTTTATCATCGGCTCCTGTGGTAGTGGCGGAGGCGGGAATTATGTCGTCGCGGTGCGACCCGGAGAGATCGCGTCGGGCAGGAAGCCGGAGCGCGGTTACGAGGTCCGTCGCTCGGCGCCGTACGTGCCGACGAGTATTTGTGTTGGCGACTGGCTGTATCTCTGGAGCGACGGCGGAATTCTCAGTCGGGTAAACGCCAAAACGGGGGAGGTGAAATGGCAAGAGCGTGCCGGAGGAAACTTTTATGGATCGCCGGTGTTGGCTGGGGAGCGCTTGTTTTGCGTTTCAACGACCGGCGAAGTGGTGGTTGTCCCGGTCGGGGAGAAGTTCGAAGTGCTGGCGCGGAATCAGTTGAATGAGCCGACGCACAGCACGCCGGCCATCGCAGGCGGACGAATGTATATTCACACCAGCGGACATCTGGTGAGCGTTGGTGGGAAGGCGCGCGCGGTGACGGAGTAGCTCGTGTTCGAAGATTTTCCTGACCAAATCTTTGGCTTGAGCCAGACCGCTGGCGGGCCTAGGTTGTTAGCGTTGGAAAAAACCGTAAGTGCTAAAATGAGAACAAGCATTACCTGGTTGTCGACACGCTTCATCGCAGCAGTGGCGTGCCTGGGCGCGATGTCTCTTCAAGCGGGGAGCGAATCTCCGAGTGCCGCTGCGATTCTGGAGCGAGCCTCGCGAAGTCCACAACTGTCGCCCGCAGTGGAAGAGGTGGTAAAACTTTCCAAAGCCGGAGTTTCGGATGCCGTAACAGTGGCCTATATCCAGAATTCCACAACCACCTATGCACTCAGCGCGCAAAACGTTGTGCAACTGCAGGAGCAGGGGGTTTCACCGCAAGTTGTCACGGCGATGCTGCAACGCAACGGGGAATTGCAACGCGCGGCGGAAGCCAGCAACCAGGCAGAGGCCGCAGCCGCTGCGGCAGCCGCGAAAACCCAGTCGGCCGCGCCCGCCGGGCCGACGACAACTACCGTTGCCGCTGCCCCCGCGGCACCGGCCAGCACTGTGTCGGTCACCTATTTCGGTTCACGGCCCGTTCCCTATTATCCGAGCTACGTCTACCACGGTCCCGGTTTCGGCTATTACTATCCACGTTACTACGGCTACTACGGACCGCGGGTTGCTTTTGGCGTCGGTTTTGGCTATCCCTATCGCGGTTATGCGCGTTGCTGGTGATCGGTCACAGGTGACGCATGGAACAGTTTGAGGTTTGAAGGCAGGCAGATGTTTGTGGTGGGAGTTAACGGACGCATCGAAGGGAAAGGAGTGGCCCGGTCGCACATTCGACGGTTTGGCCAAAACGGTTCATTCCAAAGTTGCATTTCCAGCGGAACTCTTCGCGCTCCTTCTTGTCCAAATCAAAAAGTCGTATCTCGTTCATGAATCTAAATCGTTATGGAGCTGCGCCGACGTTGCGCACGGTCAATTTCATTTGTCACGCGCCTCATGCGCAGTCGGTCAGCGTCGTGGGGGATTTCAATGAGTGGAATCCCGCCGCAAATCCCATGAAACAGCTGCCCGACAAGGCGTGGATGGCGATTGTGGCGCTAAAGCACGGGCATCATCGTTACGCGTTCCTGGTCGATGGCCGGCTGGCCCTTGATCCCCGGGCGCAAGGCATCACGCGTAACGACAAAGGCGAGAGAGTTTCCCTCGTGCCGGTGAGCTGAGTCCCGAAGCTCTCTTACTCTTAATCTTAATCATAATCTTGCTCTTGATCTGCTTTGCCGATGGCAACGTGGCTCGGCGTGGCGGGGTGCGACTGAAAGTGAGGGTCAATACCGTAGTAGCGCAGATTTTCAATTTTCAATCTGCTGCGAGATAGTGCTCCACCTCGCGATAGGAGCGCGGACTGCAATGTCCGCCGTTCTGTTCAATTTCAACGTTCCCTCTTACTTTCGAATTCACGCGGACAAAGCTGTCCGCGCTCCTGTCGCAATGCGCTACGTGACCCTCACTTTCAGTCACACTCAGCGTGGCGCCGCATCATTGACTTTCCGGTGGGCCGGGTGTTCACTGCGGTCGCCCCGGCGGGGTTAATGAGCGGCCTCCAACAAGCATTGTTGTCACTCATTGCGAATGTGACTCAGCAGAGCAGATCTGTTCTCGGCCGTGCTCAACTATCAGCCTCGCTTCGGGGCACCAGTTTTGACTAGAGCGCTGGGAGCCGCGCTCCAACGAAGGAACACCTATGGCCAAACGCGAGATTATCATCAAAGACACGCACCGCGGTTTGTGGTACGAGGACGGCGTGTTGACCAAGGTGCTCGAAGCCGGGCGCTACAAGATTCCGCTGACCCGCTTTGGTATCCTGCCACCCAAGCCGAAGATCGAAGTGCAACTCGTGGACATCCGCGAGCGTGACCTCACGATTAAAGGCCAGGAGATTCTCACCGCGGACAAGGTGGCTCTGCGCGTAAGCATCATCGTGCAATTCCGCGTGATTGATCCCAAGCTCGCCCTGCATGCCGTGGAGAATTACGAAGACCGGCTTTACAGCGACGTGCAACTCGCGGCGCGCCGTTCGCTGGCCTCGATGACGCTGGAGGAAATCCTCACCAACCGCAATCGTCTTAGCGAAGATATCCTGCGCGATGTGAAGAACACTGCGGCCACCTACGGCGTCACCATCCAGCGCGCTGACGTGAAGGACCTGGTCTTTCCGGGCAATTTGCAGGAGATCATGAACAAGGTGTTGGCCGCGGAGCGCATGAGCCAGGTGCAACTCGTCGAAGCCCGAACCAAGGCTGACGTGCAAAAGATCGAGTCGCAGAGCAAAGCCGACGCGCAACGGCAGGAAGCCGAAGCTCGCGCCCACGCCGAGCGTCTCGCCGCGCAAAATCAGGCTGAAGTTCAGCGCCTGCAAACCGAAGCCGAAATCAAGCGACTCCAGGAACGCGCCAACACGGCCCAGGCCTACGCCAAACACCCGGCGCTCCTGCGCATGTTGGAACTCGAAACCCTCCGTGAACTCGGTGAGAACGCCAACGCGCGGATTTATATCGGGTTCGATAAACACGCGATGGCCGGAGGAGATAAGGAAGAACGTTGAGTTGGGAATGCGGCAAAACGAATTAGTCTTTGGGCCGTCAAACACAAAAGGTCACAGGCATGAGACGTTTACTAAAGATACTGTTCGTTGCGGTCCTAACTGGTTCTGCTCATGCTCACACCTTTCGGCAGGTGGGGGTGGACAGCAATATCCTGATCGACGAGGGTCACGCTATCTTCGCGCAATCCGACGGGTCGCTTACCATGCTGGCTATCGAAACAGGGCAGGTGCTTCACCGCGCGAAGGGCCGCGACTTCTCGGGTACTTTGAGTCGTATCGATTCCGGAATTCTGTTGTTGAATTATGGCACAATTGCCTTATTGAATCCGACGAATCTCTCTGTTCTCTGGGAAACTACTACCCATTACGATCCAAATATTCTGGGGAATCTCCTTGTTTCTTACGACGGTAACGGTTTAGTGGAATGTCGCGATCTGAACAGCGGTGCATTGCGCTGGACCTTCGACCTCCCCGGCGCTTTGGATGTTGTTGCAATCTCAAACAAAGTTTTGGTTCATCGGGCGGCCACCTACGAAGCAGGTACTCCAGTAACGGTCCTGCTTGATTTGGAAAGCGGCAAAGAGCTGTTCCGTAAAAGCCCTCCACCTGGCACACATTGGCCTGAGCCATTCTTCGACGGTGAGAAAATCTATCTGAAGCAAGGGCGTTACAAAACCAAGCGCGCTGACTACGATTTACAAACGATGGCGGTCTGGAACACGCGCGGCGAGGAGATCGCCTCCATTCCTTTGGGAGCCAATTTGCAAACCGAACTTCGGTGGTCCAGTTCTCCGTTCGAACTTGAACAGAAAGCATTCTATGACCGCCGGGTCTATCCCAGCCGGGAAGCAATAGCGAATGAACGATTCGGGCTTTTGCTCCCGCCCACAAAGTCAGCGGAAGGTGTGTCCGAGTTAGCCTATGATCTCGGTGATGGTTTTGTCTTTTTTCAACGCGATTACCAATCCGGCGAGGCGTCGCGAGCCCCGGAAATCGGTCTGCGCGTGGCGGGAGGTCAATGGATTGGAGTGCTTCCTTATCTCAACGACCGAGGGCGCATCGTAGCGGTTGCCCATGCCCATCATGCCCTCCTGCTTGGATCCAACCTCGGCCACGTCGAATGCGTCAGGGCCGAGACCGGCGAATCTTTGTGGCTCTATGTGTTCCCGACGATCCGTCAAACGATGAGTTATAGCAGCCATGGCATGCCACCGATGATGTCACAAGCCGCCGCGACCTTTCGACAAGAAAATCAAAATCCTCCTGCCGCGGGTTTGCAACTCCTCAATCGGCCCCTTCGACCAACCAAGGTCATCCTCGATCCTCAGCCGTTCGATCCGTTTGGAAGGCTTCCATACCTGCTTGCATTAAGCTGGGCTGGCGCCCTCGTTCCCTTGCTGATGCTGGCCTTTTTGCGGTGGCATCATCAGACGCGGAATTGGAATTTAGGTGGAATCTCTGCGGTGCTACTTGCTCTGACGTTTGTCTGCTTCATGGCGTATGGCCGCGTATCACCGGGGAGTTCCGTCGCGCTGAGGATCGCAATGGTCGCCGCAATCGTCTTTGGTTGCATCGGTGCGGTGAAACACATTCGGCAGGGGCAAAGGATTCTCGGCGTAATTCTCCTGAGTATTTTTGGCGGCGTGATATTCCTGATCTCCCCTTGGCTACTACGCATCTGACGTGTAGTCGCAAGCGACCTGATTCGCCCAAGCGCTGTATTGATCCGCATCAGTCTCCACTCAGTTTCCCGTCGTCAGCACCGTTGGTACGCTTATTTCCTTAAACGAAACAATTGCCCATTCGCCAATGTCCCCGCGCTGGCTTGCACGCCGGTTGCATTGGTCAGTAGAGCACCTGGTCTGTTGCTCCAAATCGGAAGATGAACAGCGGTAAAACCACGTTATTGCCGCATTTTGCGTCGAACATCGGATTGCCAACACATTTTGCAGAAACTTCCGAACCAAATGTGAGCCTCGCGCGTTACACCAATGAACCGATGAGCGTCGGCGCTTGTCGGATGGTGATAAAGCTGTGGAAACCAACATTACCGGGTGACGCATGGGGCTGCTGACCTCATTGTTCGCTGCGAATGACGAGCAGTTGATGTGGCGCGTGAAGCTGGACGATGACGCGTCGGCATTCGCGCGGCTGGTGCAGCGCTGGCAAAAGCCCATCGAACGACTGTGTTTTCGCATGACCGGTGATGCGCATCGCGCGGAGGATTTGACGCAGACGGCTTTTGCCCGGGTTTTCACGCGGCGCGCGGAGTGGGAGCCGACCGGAAAATTTTCGACGTTCCTGTGGCGCGTCGCGTTGAATTTGTGTCGTGACGATTTGCGCCGGCAGCAGCGACGAGGTGAGTTCTCACTGGACGCCCTGATCGAGGTAAACCGTGCCGAGGCTGAGCAGGGGTTCGTGGCAGGCGAACCCACGCCCGATGCACAGATGGAATCGCAGGAACGGGGCGAGTTGGTGCGAAGAGCCTTGGCTGAGCTGCCGGCGCATTACCGGGAAGTGGTGGTGCTGCGCCATTACGAAGGACTGAAGTTTCGGGAGATCGGCGACGTGCTGGGCATCCCGGAAGGAACGGTGAAGTCGCGCATGGCCGAGGCGCTGGGGCAGTTGAATCGGCTGTTGAAACATGTGAACGAGGACGAATTATGCAATCGCAAGACGCAAACCCGAGAAGTGCAGGTGCGGTGAATCATCCCGGCGCCGAAGAGTGGATGGCGTATCTCTACAACGAGCTGGCGCCGGAACGCAAACGCGAGCTGCACGCGCACCTGGCGCAGTGCGGCGATTGCGGAAAGCAATTGCATCAATGGCGCGCGGGGATGCTGGCGCTGGATGAGTGGAAGACGCCTGCTCCTCGCCTCAAGGTGTTCGCGCAGCCACCAGTTACTTTGGTCAAGTGGGCTGCGGCTGCGGTCGTGGTGCTCGTGGCTGGATTTGCGGTGGGTCGGCAATCTTCGAATGCTGCAAGGGAGGTGGCTGAGTTGAAGAATTCCGTTACTCAACTCACAGAACGGATGAATGAAGAACGGGCCGCGACGAGTGCAATGCGCGAACAGTCGCTGCGATTGCTGAGCGAATATGCCAGGCTGGATGAGGCGCACCGCACCGAAGATCGCGAAGCGGTCGAACTCGCGCTGCGTGACATCGATTCGCGTCTATTCAAACTCCGTAGCGAACTGGAAACGGTTGCCGTCAACACCGAGACCGGTTTCAGACAAACCAAGGAGGGGCTGACCACGCTCGCCTCTTACACCGTCGCTGAGCGCGGTGACGCACCTGATTTACCAAAGAACGAGAAATAAAAACCAAGAACCGAATCAATTATGAAAACCACCAGACTGGCCATTGCTTTGGCCGCTTTAACCGCCGGTGCAGGCTACGCCTTCGCGCAAAATGATGATGCCGCACCATTCGCCGTAGCTCATGACGCCGCGCACGCTGACCACCTGAGACAGGTGGAGCGCGCGCTGGCCACTTCTCAAAACGCGGTGCAAGTCGCCCAGGCTCACGGTGGCCCTGTGGCAATCGCTCCGAAGGCGATGACCTTCACCGGCGTTCGCAAGGGGAGTGCCCGCCGCGCCTTGATCATTCCGAAAGACCCGGGTGATGTGAAAAGCCTCGCCGAGGCTGAAGAAGATATGAATGTGATGGCGCACATTCTCGACAAGGCGGTCAGCGAAGATCGCAAGTCTGGTCGCGCCATGGGCATTTCCGTGTATGGCAGGTTTGGCTGGGGTAGTGGAACGTCGTCGCAGAATCTTTTCATCGAGGGCACGGGTGCGGTGTTTTTCTTGAACGTGAATTATCCCCTGCAACCTGCGCCGGACAAAGATGCCTCGGCGGAAACCAGGGAAAAACCCGCGAATGAATGGGACACGGCGAAAAAGGAAATGGCCGAACCTCGCGGTGGTGGTGCTGACAACGTCTTCGCGTTTGCCGCTGATACTTTTGATCATGCCTTTGCCTGGGAAAGCGGCGGCTCACTGGTACCGTATGACGCGGACAAGGTGGACGATTTGAAGAACGGCCTGATTGCGGCACTCAAGAATGCAGCCAACATCCGTAAACTCAAATCCGATGACACCGTGATCGTGGTGGTGACGGGGGCCAGTGCATTGCCTGGCAGCCAAGCCATTAAGAGCAAACCTGATGGCAAAGCGACTCGGCCTCGCGAGGATGCGATTGTCGTGGTTGATGATAAGGAACGAGCGCCGGCTCCAGCCAGGTTGGTCCTGCGGGTGAAGAAGTCCGACGCCGACTCGTTTCAGAACGGCAAGCTGAACCTGGACGACTTCAAGAAGAAGGTGACCGTGATGAATTACTGAACAACTGAAGGCCCTTGCTCCAGCTAAGGCGACAACGCCGTTGGAGCAGGGGCGTTGGTCGTTTCAGGAGCCGGCAAGTAAATGATGCGATTTGGCTGCGTTGGCGCGTAGGCGTTGCGTTGGGGAATGTTGGCGCGATCAAACGGTTTGTAATCCTTGATGGCACCCACGCGCGCGAGCCGAAGGGATTTGCGGATGATGCCTTTTCGATTCGGTGTTGAGTCGCTGAACTTGCCTTCGCCGTACCCGACGCCTTCACTGCCGGACAGGTTGGAGGAAAAGTATTTTATGCCGATGATCTTGTTGTTTTCATCACGTTGCCACTCGATGAAAATACAGGCATGTCCGCCGGGCTTGGTGGTGTCGTAACTCAGAAAATCTCCGGGCCGCACCTTCTCCAAGTCGTCCACGCTGATGCCGTAACCGAGCCCGTAGGACTCAATCGCGCGCCGTTCGCAATCGCCTTTGCCTTCAATGTACCAGAACTGAAGTGCGTTGAAGAGGTCGCCAAAGGTCATGCCGTTGAAATCGTCCGGATCGAGCCCCTTCTGGATGTTCCGCAACTTCATGGCGCGGATGAAAACCTCAAAGGTGAAGCCACAGCAATAACTGACGCGTGAGCCGTCGGGGTAGGCCTTGGCAACGACCATGCCTTTGTACCACATGTCCTGCGTGACACCGTTGTAGATGTCGTATTCGCGCGGCTCCCAACTGCAATGATACGGCAGCGAACCGTCCAGCGGATAACCGGCGATGACGGTCATCACGTACGGATTCAGCGAACCCTCCTCGTCATCCTTCACCATTTCTTCGCGGGCATAGTATTTGGCGAGTGCCTTGTCCACGGGCGAAAAGCCGCGTTCGTCCACGGGATATGGTTTTGGAGTGTAAGTGAGCCGACGAGGCAGTTTGTTGGTGCTGGTGGCCGGGGGCGCCGACACGGGAGATGCCGTTTGGGCAAGGCATTCCGCGATGGCCAGCGAAGCCGCGGCGACCGCGACCGCGATCGTTGACCAGCGAAGTTTGCGAGACAGGCGGGAGGGGTTCATGTTTGCAAGTTCAAGCGGGAACAGCCATGCCAACATCGGCACTCAGTTTGTTCGCTGCTGCCGCATCCACCCAGCGGACCAGCGCGATGAAGTTCAGCAATGTGGGACTATCCGGTTTTGCGCGATACATGTTCTTGAGGCTGTTCACGACCTTGGTGTAAGTGCCGGCGTATTTCTCATGCGTAAGCCGGCTGACATAGGCTTCCATCACGGGTTGCGCAATCGAATCGGTGCTGCCATTGGGCAGATACGGCAATTGGCAGAACGCGCGGATGAATGTGATGACGTCGGCTTCGACCAACGTGATCCAACTTTGCTTGACCTCTTCACCGTCGTACTTCACGTGAAGTCGATCGCGAATGGCGGTGGCGATCTGCGTCGGATCCGAGCGGCGCGAGATGAGATCTTTGACCTTGTCCCAGGCGAGCTGACGTTCGACTTCGGGGGAAAGGGCAGGGGCTTTGGTGGCTTGTTCGAGTTCGGGCAAATTCAATTCCTTGGCCATGGCTTTGGCCAAAGCGTCTGCCTCATCCCGCCGCACGCGGTCTGAACCGACCATGGCGCGCACGACGAGCTTCTGCTGATCAGGATTAAGCAAACGCAGCACGACGGCCAAAGCATCTGGGGGCGGCGCTTTCTGAGGAGGCGGAGGAATCAAATGCTTTACCAACTCGGCGATCGTCTCCAGGAGAACGACGTTCAAGGGATCGGCGTTCTTCTCGGCCCGCAAGCGCAACACGTAGCGCAGGGTGCGTCCCAGGCTGCCGCCCTTGCCGACGTTGTTGATCACTGTGAGGCGATAATCGTGATTCAAAATGTGGGCCAGCAAAGTCTCCGCCCTGGTGATCAGTTTTTCATCAAGCCGGTCCGCGCCAGCGGGAAGGATCAGTTGCTCGATCAACGCTGGCAGGCGCTGAGCAAAGATTGCTTCGGGAATCTCGGTGTCCTGATGATCGTAATAATGGATGAGTTCGAGAATGAACGCGAGTTCCATGAACGCGTTCCGCTGGGCACGAGCCTCTTCAGTGGGCGCTTTGATGCGTTGAATGCGTTGATACAGCGCCATCAACTCATTGCGCTTGTCCGGCAGCAGATTGGGATTCTGCGCGAACCATGCTTCAAAATCCGGCTTGAAGGCCAGGGCGATCTCTTCCGGCTTGGGGCGCGGGTTCAGCTTTGGGTCAGTCGTCATGTCGTTGAAGAACACGAGGGCCGCTTCTCCAAATTCGCGAAGGATGCGCTCCTTCAAGACCTGGCCTTTGACAAAACAACGGTTGGCGCGAACGAATGCGTGAGAAAAAAACAACTCCGGGTTCCCAGCCAGCGAGCGCAGCATGTCCGCTTCGAACGCCGTGTCCAATTGAATCAATTGCTCCACCGCGGGCTTCACGGCGGCGGCGAGTTCGCGCTTGGTGTTGTCCAACGCTTTGAGCACCGCGGGCTGTGGGAGACCGCCATCCACCTTGCCTTTGGCCAGGGCGGCGCAAACTTCGGCCACGTGCGCATTGTGCTCGACGAGTTTGGATACAATCAGGCCGACGTCCGTGATGGGCAGTTTGCTGACCAGGCCGGCGAGCAGCAGAACCAGTTCGCCGTGGGATTTCTGTCGGTGTTCGATGGCGCGCTCCAGTAAGTTACGAAGCCCCTTGTTTTCCTGCGCCAGGGCCGCGCGCTCGATTTCGAGTTGATCTAAACGCAGCTTTAAATCGTGCCAGCCCTTTTGCATCTCTTCCACGGAAGCCGTGGGGGCCTTCACTAACGTGGTTTCACCATCTGCCATGCACTCATAATCGCTAATTACGCCGGTTCTTTCCAACCAATTTTTGCCTGAGTCTTGGAGCGCGTATCAAAATGCGGAGTGTGGCCGTCCCCGGCCACGGCAATTGCCACCAACCAAAGAGCGTCGCGGGTTCTAAAGGGCGTTTCACCTGGCCATAGCTGCGCCCGAGGACGAGCGCACTCCGGTTGGTCTTTTTTGTTACGCGCTCTTAATCTTAATCTTACTCGTAATCTTAATCCCACCGCCGGAAGAAGATTAAGATTAAGATCAAGATTAAGATCCTGGTAGGATGGTGCAGAAATGAAACTCAGCTCAATCTTACTGGCCTTGGCGTTGATGACCTCTTCCTGCGCTGCGTCCACGAACCAGATTCCGCCCGCCGACCTGAAGATTCTATCCCGCGCAGATTGGGGCGCTCATGCCCCGGTGGCCGCGATGAAATCGCACACGCCCAACCGCATCACCATCCATCACACGGCCACGCTCCAGAAGCCTGGCCGTTCGCTTAGAGACAAGATGCAGGCCTTGCAGAAGTTCTCCCAGAACGAAGGCAAGCTTGGCAATGGCAAACCGAAACCAGCCTGGCCCGATGTGCCGTACCATTTCTATATTGATTGCAACGGCGGGATTGCGGAGGGGCACGACGTCAACGCCGTCGGCGACACCAACACCGAATACGATCCCACCGGTCACGTGCTCGTCGTGTTGCAAGGGAACTTCGAAGAAGAGCAGGTGACCGATGCGCAATGGGCAACTTTGGTGAAAGTGGTTTCGTGGTTGGCGGCGCGCTATCGGGTGCCGCCGGCTGATGTGCAAGGGCACAAGGATTACGCGCAGACGCTTTGTCCGGGAAAACGATTGGAAGCGAAACTGCCGGAACTGAGGGCGACGTTGCCGACCCGGTAGGATTTTCAAAAAGTCTCACGCAAAGGACGCGGAGGGCGCAAAGTCAGAGCATTGGCAATAACCTTTGCGGCCTTGGCGTTCTTTGCGTGAGTTCCGTCAGAAATTCGCTTTGCTTTTGCGTCGGTGGCTTCCGTTCGGTTACAGTTGTCTCGTTGTTCATGACCCAGTTGTTCGAGCAAATCTATTCCAAAGACGAACGTCATCTCGCGGCGGTGCGAGATGAGAGTCGGGATGTTGTGGTGTTAAGCACCGGCTTTGATCCAGCCTGCAAGGTAGCTTTGCATCCACCGCGCGACCTGTGTTTGACGAGAGCCTCCGAAAAGTTGGCCAATGAATGCACGCGCGTGCTGCGGACCGGTGGTTGGCTATTTATTTATGGATTGCCGGAGGAGTTGCCATTCTGGGCACTGCGATTCTCCGAGTGTAGCAGCCGAGGTAACGAGGCTCATTCTGAAAAGCTTGATGGAAGTCAGAGCCTCCTCACGCCGGCTGCTGCAGAACCAGGAGAAGTTACCTGGGGCATGGTTTTCAGGTACTGGATCGCGCTTGAACTGGACGACGCGCCCGTTGGCAAAACGCTCAAGCCGGCCCATCACGGGTTGTTGATGTTCCAGAAGGTGTCGGCTGACAAGAAAGCGGCATCTCTACGGCAACTGAATATCGACGCCGCACGCTTGCCGCATGCGCACTGCGCGGCTTGTGGGAACACGCTGAAAGATTGGGGTGCAAGAAACACCTCATGAATCCGCGCGGCGCCGCCATCTCCGATGTTTGGCGGGGATTGAATCATCACGTTCTGCGTGACAACACCCTGCCCGCCGAAGTGCTTCAACGCCTCGCGCTGTTGACTGACGCCACAAAGGAAAGTGCCTTGCACCTGATTCAAACGGGTCGTGGTATCGAAGTGCGCGATGCCAAAGCCCGGAGCGCCGATCTCCAGGTCGGCTCGTTGGCGAACGGGCCAAACCGGAGTTCAGCGCTCCAGTTCGCGGAGTTGGCCGCTCTCGAATCGAATCACGTCTATGAGGGCGATTGCATTCCATTCCTGCGACGCGTCAAGGAACTGCATCCGCGCGGGGCCTTTGACCTTGCGTTTGCCGATCCGCCCTACAATCTCGAGAAGGATTACAGCAGCTACGACGATGGCCTTGCCGATCCGCATTATCTCGACTGGTGCAACGGGTGGCTTGCCGGAATGGCGGATACGCTCAAGCCAGGCGGCAGTTTGTTCGTAGTCAATCTCCCGAAGTGGGCACTGCATCACGCTGCGTTCCTGAGCACGCGACTTGAGTTTCAACACTGGATTGCGTGGGATGCTTTGTCGGACCCCCGCGGTAAGATCATGCCGGCGCATTATGCGCTGTTGTGGTTTACCAAACCGGGGGCGAAACCCGTCTGCAATTACTCGCCGGTTGGCAGCCGGACGCGCCCAGACTTTGTCGTTCCGCCGGATGCGCCGAAGTATTGTTTGCGCGCTTCGTGTATCCGGAGCCGCAAGGCGCAGGGCCATGACGAAAAGGTGGAACTCACCGACGTGTGGTGGGACGTGCATCGCATTAAGCACAAACGCGACCGCGACGCGCACCCGTGTCAATTGCCAGAGAAGTTGATGGAACGCATCATCAAGCTCGTCACGAAACCCGGCGACGTGGTGTTCGACCCGTTCTGTGGCGCGGGCACGACGGCCATTGCGGCGGCGAAGCTGGGTCGTAAGTACGTCATGACGGAAGTGGACCCGCACTATGTTGGCATCACGAATGAGAAACTGGCGGCGATGCGCGAGCACGCGGACATGTTCGGCGAATTTGCCGTCCCTCGAAAATCCGTCACACGCAAACGCGGCGATGTGTCGAAGAAGGAAATTGAACGTTACCTCCAGGAACTGGCAGCGAAGCTGAGTCGCGTGCCGACGGAAGCAGACGTGCTGGAAGATCGTCCGGGTTTATTGCGCGAAATTGATTTGAACTACCCCAATCGCGGTGCCGCCTTCAAGCGGGCCAAGATTGTGTTGTGACACGCCTTCCTGTGTTCCGGAGGAACAACTGATAATAGCCCGGCGATAAATCGCCGGGGGCTGGGGAGATTCTGTCCAGTCCCGAAGGGACGGCTGTTCGTCCTCGTTCAGTCGTTCCTTCGGAACTTGATCCGTTCTCGCACGCTTTCCCGGTGATTATTCTCAAACGCCCCTTCGGGGCAGCCTCAGTCAACATCCAGCTTGCTTCAATGAATGTTGGCGACAGAGTTCTTCGCGGCCTATTGGTTGCCCGCAATTGCCAACTCCACGCTTGCTCCCGCTGGTTGAATTCTGAAAAGTAATGGCACATGGACAAGCCGAGCGGATTTAAAGGGAAGATCGCCCTCGTGGTCGGCGGCGCTTCGGGTATGGGCAACGCCGTCGTCCGATTGCTGACCGCGGCCGGTTGTCGGACACACGTGTTCGATATCAAGGAAACGACCGACGGTGTGTTTCAATCGTGCGATGTCCGGGATTGCGACCGCGTGCGCCAGTGCGTTCAGAACGTGCTGAAGCAGGAGGGTCGAATCGATTTGCTGTTCGTGGCCGTCGGCGTGCATTTGTTCGCCAACATTGAGGAGACCAGCATCGAAGAATTTGAGCGTGTCCTGTCCATCAATCTGAAAGGTCCGTTCTATGTTCTCAAAGAAGTCCTTCCGGTCATGCGCCAGCAGCGCTATGGCAACGTCGTCCTGATGGGCTCGGACCAGGTGTTTATCGGCAAGGGCAGCAGCACCGTGTATGGATTAAGCAAAGCGGCGATCGGCCAGCTCACCAGGAGCAGCGCCATTGACTATGCGCCGTACAACGTCCGCGTGAATTGCATCTGCCCCGGCACGATTGACACGCCGATGATTGCGCCGTCCGTGGAGCGATTCCATCAAGCGAGCGGTCTGCCCGTGGAGAAAATCAATGACATGTTGCGAAAGGCTCAGCCAATCCAGCGGCTGGGCACGCCTGAAGAAATTGGCAGGGCCGTAATGTTTTTGTTGTCGGACGATTGCCAATTCATGACTGGTGCGTTGGTCTGTGCCGATGGTGGATACACCTGTCAGTGAACCAACCGTGTTTTCCGCAACTGCCGTTTGTGGTCACATCCTGCGCAGCCGCATCAGGAGTTCGTTACGCGCGTTGGGGTCCTTTTGGAACGTGCCATGCATCACATTGACCTTCATGACGGAATGGGTGTCGCGTACGCCGCGGGCCATGGCACACATGTGCTTGCCTTCGATCAATACCGCTACGCCCAGGGGCTCAACCGTCTTCTCCACAAACTCGGCGATGAGATGAGCGGTGCGTTCCTGGTTCTGAAGACGTCGCGCGAAGTAGCCCGTGATGCGTGAGAGTTTCGACAGGCCCAAAATCTTCGCATCAGGAATGTAGGCAATGGTGACGCTCATGATGATGGGCAGTAGATGATGTTCGCACAGCCCGACTTCGTGGATGTCTTCGACGATGACCATGTCGTGACAGACGGCCTTCTGGCATTCGGCCTTGAACATCTTCGTAAGCTTGTCCGTGTCCAGGCGCGACCCTTCGGTCATCTCGACCAGCGCTTTGGCAGCGCGCAGCGGAGTCTCCTTCATCCCTTCGGACTGAATATCTGCCCCCAATTCAGCAAGGATGGCGGCGTAATGTTCGGCGATTTTTTGGACATTTGGTTCACTCATATTGGTCCGTTCACAATAGGACAGGCCGCGATAAGTGCAAGGCGGCGGGGAGATACAAAACCCCGGACCCATTCGCGCTTTGCGGGGGCACTCATCGCGCTTGACGGCGGCAACCGTCGCGTTAAGCATGCGGTGTTCACTCACAACCAACTCCCGGAATTGTTATGAGCAAGACTGCCAACTCCAACGACCTGCGTTTTGATCCTCCCGGCCCGGGTTCATGGGCGCAGGACCCCGTCCACATGCCGCGACCGATGACCCGCTATTGGCAGGAGACACATCCTGCTGCATTCAAGAAGGGCACGAAAGATTTTGCCCGACATTACGGATTGCTGATTGACGGCCTGGAGATGGCCTACGTCAACGGCTTTGGCTATCGCCAGGTGCTGCCCGCGCCGGAAGCGGAAATTCCCGAACGCTTTCAGCGCGCCGAACAAGTGTTCGCGAAAAAACTCTGGCGTGAGCAATTGCGTGAATGGGACGAGAAGTTCAAGCCTGCGGCCATCGCCAAACACCGCGAGCTTCAATCCGTCAACGTTGACGCACTGTCGGATACGGAGTTGACCGCATATCTCACCCGTTGTCGGGACCATCATTCGGCAATGCTCACCCAGCACATGCGCTTCACGGCGGGCGCCGTGTTGCCCACTGGAGATTTCCTCGCACACGTCGGCGATTGGACCGGCTTGTCGCAGGCGGAGCTGCTGGGCTTGATGCGTGGGGCGGCTGAGGTTTCCGCCGGTGGTTCCGACGAAATGGCGCGCTTGAAACAGGTGTGTACCCAGGACAAAGCAGCCCGCGAACTCCTCGAATCCAGCGACGATCCCGGTCAGGTGTTGGCCCGGTTGCGGGCGCTCGGTGGCGGGACCGGGGCGGCGATTTCTGCTTATCTGGACCTGATTGGCAACCGCCTCATTGACGGCTTTGACATCTCCGAG
>DASUGI010000033.1:0-34688 GCA_036274115.1 Verrucomicrobiia bacterium | reverse complement strand
GTTAAAACCGTTTTTGCGTATCAAAACCGCTACACCAAGCTAAAGCCGGGTGCTTATGAGATTTTTCCTCTTTGCGTCTCCGCGACTTTGCGCCTTTGCGTTTAAAAATGAATGTAATCAGCGAGCAACGAGCTTGGTATTTGAGTGGCTTTATGCAAAGCCGCAGAGCGAGCCTCTGCAAGAGGCAGAGCGGCTTAAGTGTTTGCGAAAGTTTCATGTTCCGACTGCTTGTGAACTGCTTTCGGAAGTTGAGGCTTGGCCGACGAATGCAGCAGAGCCAGAGCCGGGCGAGTTGGTCATGCAACGCTGGCTTCGTTTGTTTTGTTTGAAGATGCAAGCACGGAGCATTTGTTGAGTTTGAAAATGAGTTTCACCGTTCCAGCAAACCTTGAAGCCGAGATTGACGAGCTGATCACGCATTATCCCGTGAAGCGCAGCGCGTCGCTCATGTTGCTGCACGCATTGCAGGAACATTTCGGCTACATCTCGCCGGAAGCGACGGAATGGGTCGCCAAAAAACTTGGCCTGCAACCCATCAACGTCCACGAACTCGTGACGTTCTATCCGATGTTCCGTCAGCAAGCGGTGGGTAAGTATCAGATCAAAGTGTGCCGCACGCTCAGTTGCGCACTAGGTGGTTCGCACAAGCTCTACGAACATTTTTGCACGAAGCTGGGGCTCGACCCGCATGCGCATGGTTTGCAGACGACGAGGGACGGCAAGTTCTCGGTCGAATTCGTCGAATGTCTTGCGGGTTGCGGCATGGCGCCGGTGATGATGTGCAACGATGATTTTTACGAAGGGGTGACGAACGCGAAGGCGGATGAAATTGTGGCGAAGTGCCAATGAACCAGTGCAATGGCCGCCAAGCGCAAACATGAAAACAACAAGTCTAAAAGACTGGCGAAGAGTTTACGAGCGCATCAAACGCGTTCCCGGACTCGACGAGCACGAAAAGGTCCTCTACGCCCGAAGTCTGGCGGCGACGCCAGACGAACGTTGGCAAATAAACGAGACGTACCTCCGCTCGTTCGGCTTGTGGGGGCGCTCCGCGCTGAAAAAATTCGGTTCCAGTTGATTGGTATGTCGGCCGCTGTTCTACAAGGTGTCCCGGTGGTCACGCACGACGTTGACCTGTGGATTGACTTGCCTGCGCGTCAATACATGCGCGTGTTGAACACGGCGCTGCAGCATGGGGCAAAGATCGTTCGCAACACGGTCGTCGAGTTGAGCGATGGGATGTTGGTGAATTTCATCTATGCGGTGACCGGGCTGGGCGGCTTTGCGGCAGAACTGAAGAAAACCCGCAAGATGAAGTTCCACGGCTGCGAAATTCCGGTGGAATCCGTTCGCAAGAGCAAAGCCGCCATAATGCGCGACAAGGACCCGGCACACGTTTACGCCATTGACCAAACGCTTCGGTTGCAAAGGAGGGCCAAATGAGCGTTGGCTTTGTGAATCGTAAATCCGAAATCGCAAATCGAAGTTGGCTGCCCGACATGGATTTGAACCATGACAAACAGATCCAGAGTCTGCTGTGCTACCGTTACACCATCGGGCAGTCCGTAGCGTTTGCTAGGCTAAACGCTTTTACTGGCGGGTCAAGCCGACAGAGTGAAGGCGCGGCGCGCCGAAAGCTGGTAGCCCACGGCGTGAGCCGTGGGACTGGGTTTGCCTTTGAATCGAGCCGCGTAGCGGCGAAAGAAAATCCAGCCAGAGAGATTCTGTCGCCCCTCCGGGGCTCGAATTGTTTTACATCGTTGGTCCCACGACTCACGCCGTGGGCTACCAGCTATCGCGCCTCCGGCGCTGGCTCATGTTTCGCGTTTCACTTTCCACGAATTTAGTCATGCCGTCCGAATACAAACTCATCCTCAAATACGCCGATGAACCGGGTTACACACCGGACATCGAATGTTATTTGCGGCATGGCGGCTACGAGGCCCTCAAGAAGGCGCTGGCGATGAAGCCTGTCGATTTGCCCGATGGCAAAAAGAAATCGCCGCAGGAGCAGATTCGCGATGACGTGAAACTGTCCGGCTTGCGCGGTCGCGGCGGCGCGGGGTTTTCGTGCGGACTTAAGTGGAGCTTTGTGGATCGCCGCAGCGGCAAGCCGATTTATCTCATCTGCAACGCCGACGAATCCGAGCCCGGCACGTTCAAAGACCGACAGATCATCCACAAAGATCCGCACCAGCTCATCGAGGGCATGATCGTCTCCTGCTTCGCGAACGACGTGAAGCTCGCCTACATCTACATCCGCGGTGAGATGCCGCAAGGCGCGAAGCTGCTCAACAAGGCGTTGGCGGAAGCGCGGGCGAAGAATTTCCTCGGCAAGAATATTTTGGGCAGCGGCTACGACCTGGAGATTTACGTGCATCGTGGCGCGGGCGCTTATATTTGCGGCGAGGAAACGGGCCTCATCGAATCGCTCGAAGGCAAGCGTCCTTATCCGCGCATCAAGCCGCCATACTTCCCGGCGGTGCTCGGCCTGTACATGTGCCCGACCATCGTCAACAACGTCGAGACGCTGTGCAACGTGAAGCACATTGTCGCGATGGGCGGTGCGGAATTCGCGAAGCTGGGCACGCCGAACAATACCGGCACGCGCATCGTGAGTTTGAGCGGACACGTCAAGCGCCCTGGCTATTACGAGATCGAAGTCGGCAAAGCCACGATCGGCCAACTCATCAATGATCCGGCATTCGGCGGCGGATTGCTCGACGGCCGCAAACTCAAGGCCATCATCCCGGGAGGGTCGTCTTCGAAAGTTTTGAAGGCAGGCGAAAAATTCCGAATCAAGCGCAAAGTGGAAGGCAAGGACGTGGAGCAAGAGGTCGAGTTGCTCGATTTGCCTTACGATTTCGATTCATTGACGCAAGCCGGTTCGATGAGTGGTTCGAGCGCGATCATCGTGATGGACGACAGCGTGGACATCGTCGAAGCCCTCGCGAACATCAGCGAATTTTATGCGCACGAAAGCTGCGGCCAATGCACGCCGTGCCGCGAAGGTTCGCTTTGGATGAGCAAGGCGCTTCATCGTCTCACGCACGGCGGGGGCCGTGCGAGCGACGCGGATTATCTCGTGAAGATCGCCGACAATATTCCCGGTGGCCGCACCATTTGCGCATTTGGCGAAGCCTGCTCGTGGCCCGTGCAAAGTTTCGTCGCGAAGTTCAAGGATGAATTTGTCGCCAAAGGCAAAGCGGATGAAGAGCGGCGTGTAAAGGAGAACGGCGAAAAGAAATCCGCAGCGCCAGCGGAGAAAGAATTGGCCGCCACACTGAAATGAAGCCGTTTCAACGCAAAGACGCAAAGACGCAAAGACGCGAAGCACTTCGCCTCTTGTTAGCTGTCTCTAGCCAGGTGTCAGGTGTGGGCGAGATTGAGAAACCGTTTCAACGGTTTCTCTGTGCAGGTGGCGAACCGTTAAAGCGGTTTGTGCGTTGGGCGGTTGCAAACACCCGGCTGAAGCCGGGTGCTGATGAGATTTTCCCCTTTGCGTCTCTGAGCCTTTGCGCCTTTGCGTTAAATAGATAATGTCAGCAGCCACAACAACTGAAACCAGGCCTGCGCCGCCCCCGATCGAAAAGATCAAGGTGAAGGTGGACGGGCGCGAGATCGAAGTGCCAAAGCTCTCGCCGGATTACACCGGCAAGCTCGTGCCCACGACGATGATTCAGGCCTGCAACGCCGCGCGCACTGACGTGCCGCACTATTGTTATCATCCGAAGCTGCCCATCGCCGGCAACTGCCGCATGTGTCTCGTTGAGTTCGGCACGCCCGCGCTCGGACCGGATCGCAAGCCGGTGATGAACCCCGACGGCACGGCCAAAATCGCAAAGTCGCCGCGCCCGGCCATCGCCTGCGCCACGCCGATTTCGCCTGGCATGGAGATTTACACCAAAACGCCGAGTGTGAAGCAAATGCGCGAGGGCGTGTTGGAATCGCTACTCATCAATCATCCGCTCGATTGCCCGATTTGCGACCAGGCCGGCGAATGCAAGCTCCAGGAATATTCCGTGGACTACGGCCAGAGCGCGAGCCGCTTCGTGGAGGCGAAGGTTCACAAGCCCAAGGCCGTTGATCTCGGGCCGCGCATCATGCTCGACGCGGAACGTTGCATTCTGTGCACGCGTTGCATCCGTTTCACGCGCGACGTGGCGGGTGACGACGCGCTCGGCATCGTGAATCGCGGCAGTTACAACACGATCGCGACGTATCCCGGTATGCCGTTCAACAACAACTACACGTTGAACACTGTGGACATCTGTCCGGTCGGCGCGCTCACGTCGAAGGATTTTCGCTTTCAAATGCGCGTGTGGTTTCTCAAGGAAACCAAGAGCGTCTGCACGAGTTGCGCGACAGGTTGTAACACGCTCATCAGTTCGCGTGAAGAAAGAATGTATCGCTATACGCCACGTGAGAACGATGGCGTCAATGGTCCGTGGATGTGCGATGCCGGTCGCTTGAATTACAAGTGGATTCATCGTGAAGATCGCTTGAAGGACGTTCTGGTGCGCGGCGAAAAATCCTCGTGGACTGTGGCACTCAGCGAAATCGCGGAGAAACTCAAGCAAGCTCCGGCGGGCTCGGTCGCCATCGTGGCTTCGGCGCGGCAGACGAATGAGGAACTCTGGCTGTTGAGCAAGCTGAAGGCGAAGCTCGGCGCCATCAGCGATTCCGTACCCCGCATCGGCAAAGGCGACAACCTGCTCGTGGATCAGGACAAAAATCCCAACACGAACGGCGCGCGCCTCACTGGCATGAGTTTCACCGAGATGGGCATCAACCTCTCAAAGATCGCGGCAGGTATTGGGCGCGGCGAGATCAAGACGTTGATCGTCTTCGGCGAGGACTTGCTGATGAACTCGGTCAAGAGCGACAAGCTCCGCGACAAGGAACTCACCAGTGAAGTTGTGCAGGAACACGGCATCACGGCGGAACTGCTTGGCAAGCTCGACACGCTCATTGTGAGCGACATTTTGCCGAACGCGACGGCGAAGTATGCGCACTACGTTTTGCCCGGTTGCGCGCATGCCGAGAAACGCGGCACGTTCACGAATCGCGATGGCCGGGTGCAGAAGTTCATGCAGGCGATCCAGCCCCAGGGCGACGCTCGCCCCGAGTGGGATTTCCTGCACGACCTGGTTTACAACGTCACCGGCAAAAACGGTTTCCTCACCATCGAAGGCTTATTCAACGAGATGGCGAAGGATGTTCCGGCGTTTAAGGGGCTTACTTGGGCAGGCTTGGGTGATGCGGGTGTGACGGTGAAAATTTAAGGACGCGTAGGCGTGGCGTGCCATGGCTAACTAGATGATTCGCGAAGCGGAAATTGAAGGCTCGGAGAGCCGCAAGCCAGTAGCCCACGGCGTAAGCCGTGGGTCAGTTGGGTTTTTTGCGAGCCCCGTAGGGGCGGTAGAACTGATGCGCACGAGTTTTCTTTCGCCCCTACGGGGCTTGGTTTGTTTGGTTTGCAAACCCACGGCTCACGCCGTGGGCTACTGGCTAACGCCTCTCCGAGGCTGATTTTTACGATGTTTGATTGGTTCAACAGTTTGGATGCGACAACGCAGGCGGTGATTTTCACCGGGCTGAAAGCGGTGGTTTGCTTTGCGATCATGATGACCATGTTTGCGTACACCGTGGTGCTGGAGCGTCGCGTTTGCGCATGGATTCAGGATCGTATCGGACCGAATCGGGTTGGCCCGTTCGGGCTGTTACAACCGGCGGCGGATGGCATCAAAGCGTTTTTTAAAGAGGAAATGACCCCGGCGCACGTGCGCAAAGTTTTGTTTACGCTCGCGCCGATGCTCGCGTTGATCCCCGCCATCTTGAACCTGGCCGTAATTCCGTTTGGCTCGAAGCTCGGCAAGCAGCCAATGGTGCTCGCGGATTTGAACGTCGGCATCCTTTACACGTTCGGCGTTGTGTCGCTGGGTGTTTACAGCATTGTGCTCGCCGGATACGCCAGCAACTCCAAGTTCCCGTTTCTTGGAGGCATCCGCTCCACCGCGCAGATGATTTCCTATGAGATCGCGATGGGCATGAGCGTTATTCCGATTTTCCTCTACGTGGGCGATTTGAATTTGAGCAAAGTCATTGAAGCCCAGGCCGGGACGCAACTCGGCTTTCTGCCGAACTGGTTTGTCATTCAGAATCCGATGACGTTTCTGGCGTTCTGCATCTTCCTCATTGCTTCGTTCGCGGAAACGAACCGCACGCCGTTCGATCTTCCCGAAGCAGAGCAGGAACTCGCCGGCGGTTACAACATCGAATACAGCTCGATGAAGTTCGCGATGTTTTTCATGGGCGAATACTGCAACATGATTCTCGTGTCGGCCATGATGGTGACGCTGTTCTTCGGCGGCTGGACGCTGCCGTGGTTCGGCCTCGATCAGCCCGCGACTACTTTGCCGGGCGGCGTGCTGCACATCGGCATTTTCCTCGGAAAACTATTTTTGTTTCTCGTCCTGTTCATTTGGATTCGCTGGATGTGGCCGCGTTTCCGGTATGATCAACTGATGAATCTCGGCTGGCGGAGGTTTGTCCCGCTCGCACTGGCAAATATTTTGATAACCGCGGTGTGGTTGTGGTGGAGGAGCGCAAAATGATCGTCAAACGCAAACCTCTCAATCTCGCGGAACGGCTTTATCTGCCGGCCATCATCGGCGGGTTCAAAGTCACGCTGCGGCACTTCTTCAAGAAGAAGGTGACGATGCAGTATCCCGAGGAGAAATGGGTCGTGCCCGAGGGCTATCGCGGCGCGCCGTATCTCGTGAAGGATCAGGAAGGCAACACCAAATGCGTGAGTTGCCAGCTTTGCGAATTCGTCTGTCCGCCGAAAGCCATCAAGATCACGCCACCCGGCCCGGTAGTTAGCAATGCCGATCGCCCCAACGCGGAGAAGATGCCGAAGGAATTCGAGATCAACATGCTCCGATGCATCTTCTGCGGCTTCTGCCAGGAAGTGTGTCCTGAGGAAGCGATCTTTTTGCAAAAGGATTATTCGCTCACTGGCACGAGCCGCGCGGAGATGATTTACAACAAGGAAACGCTCCTCGCGCTCGGAGGCGTTCACGCGGGCATTCAGAAGTGGAAGCACAAAGCCGAAGAAGCCAAGGCTCAGGAGAGTTTTCCGGTGAAGGTTTGAAATCTAGAATCCAAATGACGAAATCCGAAAGAAATCCGAAGCCCGAAGCCCGAAGCCGAAAACAGGCATTCGTTGCTGTCGTTATTCGGATTTCGGATTTCGAGCTTCTTTCGGATTTCGGATTTCGTCATTCGGATTTTTAGAATGGGACTACCCGACATTTTATTTTACGTCTTCGCGGTGCTCACGCTCGTGTGCGGCACACTGGTCGTCGCGAACCCGTTCAGCCGCAATCCGGTGACGAGCGCGATGTTCCTGGTGCTCACGATCATTTCGATGGCGGGCCTGTTCGTTTTGCTGCACGCGTTCTTTCTCGCAGCGGTGCAAGTGCTGGTTTATGCGGGCGCGGTGATGGTGCTGTTCCTGTTTGTCATCATGTTGCTCGATTTGAAAGAAGAAGAGCGTCGCAAAATCAAGAAGGCGGGATTTATTACAGGCCTGCTTGCTGTCACGGCGATTGTCGGGCTGTTCGTTCGTTCGCTGCTCGCGGCACATCCGGGCAAGGACCTGCCGGTGCCGACCGCTGTGGGCGACACTGCGACGTTGGGCAAAATGCTGTTCACGAATTACCTGTTGCCGTTTGAAATCGTCTCCATTCTGCTCCTCGTGGCGATGGTCGGCGTGATTCTGTTGAGCAAGAAAGACCTCAAGTGATTTGGGAATCGTTAAATAAGTTAAATAGGTTACACAGGTCAAATGACTCGCACGTTCGCGGACGAATCACTCATTTAACCGATTTAACCAGTTACTCAGTCCACTCATGATCGTCGGACTCGAACATTATCTCGTCGTCAGCGCGCTGTTGTTCGCGCTGGGCCTGCTCGGCGTCATCACGCGACGCAATCTGATCGTGATATATATGTCACTGGAGTTGATGCTCAACTCGGCGAATCTCGCACTCGTCTCCTTTTCGAGGTTCAATGACAACCTCAACGGCCAGGTGATGGTGTTCTTCATCATCACGGTGGCGGCGGCGGAAGTCGCGGTCGGTCTGGCGCTCATCGTCGCGCTGTATCGCAAGCGGCAGTCGGCGCACGTGGAAGACCTGACGAGCATGAAACTTTGACCCATGAAGCCAACGCACCATTTCATACGTAGCAGTCGACGTGAGGAGGCTCAAACCTCCTTGCATCGCATTGCGTGTTGCGTTTCGCGTGCTGAAAGTCAGAGCCTCGTTACCTCGGCTGCTACAAGCATCCGTGTTCATCGGTGTTCATCCGTGGTTAAGCAGAAATGAAATACGAAGTTCTACCCTGGGTGATTTTGTTCCTGCCGCTGTTGGCGACGGGAATCATCACCCTGTTCACGCTGAAGAACGAGAAGGCCAGCGCGACGTTGTCGGTTGGCGCGATCGTGGTCGGCTTCTTGTCCTCGTTGCTTTGCTTCCGCGCCTTCCGCTTTTCGCCGCAGGAATTCACACTCAACTGGCTCGACCTCGGCGGACTGCAAGTGGACTTTGGGCTGAAGCTGGATCCGTTGAGCCTGATGATGTTGCTGATTGTGACGGGCGTCGGCAGCGCTATTCATATTTACTCGATCGGATACATGAAGGGCGACTCGGGCTTCTCACGGTTCTTCGCGTGCCTGAGTCTGTTCACGTTCTCGATGCTCGGCATCGTGCTCTCGAACAACTTCGTTCAGATGTTCATTTTCTGGGAACTCGTCGGCGTGTCGAGCTATCTGCTGATTGGATTCTGGTTTGAGAAAGCCAGTGCAGCGGACGCGGCGAAGAAGGCGTTCCTGACCAATCGCCTCGGGGATTTCGGATTCATACTTGGGATCTTAACCTTGTGGGCTTTGTTCCACGGCTCGTTGAATTTCGGTGTGATTGCAAAATACGTGGAGGAGAATCCGGCAACCACCGGATTAACTGTAGCTGGATTGCTGATCTTCTGCGGCGCCGTCGGCAAGTCGGCGCAATTCCCCCTCCACGTGTGGTTGCCCGACGCGATGGAAGGTCCGACACCGGTCAGCGCGCTCATTCACGCTGCGACGATGGTGGCGGCAGGTGTTTACATGCTTTGCCGCGTGTTCTTCATCTTCACGCCGGATGCGCTCACCGTGATCGCATGGACTGGAGGATTCACTGCGCTGCTTGCTGCGTTGATTGCGGTTCAGCAGAACGACATCAAGCGCATTCTCGCTTACTCCACTCTTTCGCAACTTGGCTACATGGTGATGGCGGTTGGACTTGGTGGCCCGGCAGGCCCGACCGCGGCGATGTTCCATCTCACCACCCATGCGTTTTTCAAGGCGCTGTTGTTTCTTGGCGCGGGCTCGGTCATTCATGCGATGCATCATGAGCAGGACATCTGGAAGATGGGTGGGCTTCGCAAGAAAATGCCGGTGACCTACTGGACGTTCCTCGTCGGCACGCTCGCGCTGTGCGGTGTTCCGCCGTTCAGCGGTTTCTATTCGAAGGACGCTATCCTCGCGCAGGCATTACATCGCGCGCATGAATATCCTTTCACTGGTTACGCGCTGTTCGCGATCGCCGCGCTTGTCGCCGTGTTGACCACCTTCTACATGTTCCGCCTGTTCTTCGTCGCGTTTCTCGGCGAACCAAAAGCTCATGAAGCAGAGCATGCTCACGAATCGCCCGGCGTAATGATTTGGCCACTGCGAATTCTCGCGCTCCTGAGCATTGCCGGCGGTTTGATCGGCATTAATGAATTGTTTGACTACCAGTTCACCGGAGTGCAAGGCCAGTATTCCGACTTGATCACCCGGCTCATTGAACCTTTCCGTCATGCACCCGCGGCAGTGTTTGGCGGGTTGGTGGCCGTTGTGATCGGGTATCTCGCCGCGAAGGCGTTTTACGGCAAGGCCAAGAGCGACCCGCTGCCGGGCAAGCTTGGACCGTGGTCACGCGCCATGGCGAACCGCTTTTACGTTGACGAAATTTACGAAGCCACCGTTATTCGCGCGCACGATCTGATCGCGGCGGTGGCCGACTGGATTGACCGCTGGATCGTGGAGGGCTTTTGCGTCGGCCTCGTGCGCGGTGGAACGGATTTGACGGGCCGGGCGCTACGGTTGGTGCAAACCGGTAATCTCCAGAGCTACGCTTTTCTGTTCGTGCTTGGTGTAGCCGTCGTGCTGTGGTTTGTGCTTGGGAGATGAGAATGACAACGCGCAACACAATACGCCTCTCATTAGCACCTGGCTTTAGCCACGTGTCTGGTGCGGGCGGGATTGAAAAGCCGTTTCAACGGTTTCTCCGCGCGGGTGGCAAACCGTTGAAACGGTTTGCGTGTCACGCCGTCGCGAACACCCGGCTAAAGCCGGGTGCTAATGAGAGGTTGCATTGCGGCGTTTCGTGCGATTTGTGTGACACGACCACCCTCACCCCGGCCCTCTCCCCCAGGAGAGGGAGAACTGTTCGCCGCCTCACAGAAAATCGAGCGACAGGATTTGGCGGCCGGCTGATCGAAGTTCCAAACACACGCCATTGCTGTTCCCTCTCCCCGGGGGAGAGGGCCAGGGTGAGGGCGAGCGTCACAACTAACTCAATCTCGCTTCCGCCCAATTAACGATGTCCATACTTACCTTCATTTTCATTCTGCCGTTGCTTGCCGCCATGGCGTTGGCATTTGTGCCGCGCAATCTTGCGATCGTCATGCGCGCGGCAGCGGTCGGAGTGACGTTTGTCACGATGCTGCTCGGCGTGTTGATGTTCTGGCAATTCAACGGCGCGCCGGCAGACGCGAATGGTTACAGGTTCGTCACCACAATTCCCGGACTGGGTGCGGAATCACTCGGCATCGCCTGCAAACTCGGTGTGGATGGCTTGAACGTGGGTCTGGTGTTGATGGGCGCGATTGTGGCATTTGCTGCGGCGTGCTGCTCGTTCGAAATCAAGACGCGCGAGAAGGAATTTTACATCCTGCTGCTCACGATGACCGGCGGCATCCTCGGCGCGTTCATGTCGCTCGACCTGTTCTTCTTCTACTTTTTCCACGAGCTCGCGCTGGTGCCGACGTTCATCATGATTGGCGTGTGGGGACGTGGGGAGAAAAAGAACTACGCGACGTTCCAGATCACGCTTTACCTGAGCATCGGTGCGTTGCTGGCGCTCATCGGTCTCATTGCGCTCTATCTGCAATTGCCGACCGACAGCCGCACCTTCGACATCCCGACGCTGACGCAGTATTTCGCAGAACACACTATGGCGTATAGCGCACAGATGTTTGTCTTCCCGCTGTTGCTCCTGGGCTTCGGCATCTTGGTTTCGCTCTGGCCGTTCCATTCCTGGGCGGCGCTGGGCTATGGTTCAGCTCCGAGCGCAACGGCCATGTTGCACGCTGGCGTGTTGAAAAAATTCGGGCTCTATGGCCTGATCCGCGTCGCGATTCCGTTCTGCCCTGAGGTGGCGCGAATGCACATGCAGTTTCTTGCGTGGCTGGCGCTTGGCAACGTGCTTTACGTGGGATGGGTCGCAATGCGGCAGAAGAATCTGAACCTCCTCATCGGTAATTCCAGCGTGGCGCACATGGGAATGATTTTCCTCGGCATCGCGAGCCTGAACCTCATCGGCGTAACGGGTGCAGTGGTCATCATGGTCGCACACGGTTTCCTGGCGGCGCTGACGTTCGGCTTAAGTGGTTACATCTACAGCCAGACCGGCACGCTCGAGATGAGCGAGCTTGGCGGGCTGGCGAAGAAGCTGCGTTTCGTCGGCGTCGCGTTTGTGATGGCCGCAATGGCGGGCTGCGGTTTGCCGGGCTTCCTGAATTTCGTGGGTGAAGTCAGCGTGCTTTTCGGCGCGTGGCAAGTGAACCCTTTGCGGGGCATCACAGTACTTGCCGTGTGGGGCGCGTTGATCATTGGGGCGGTTTACATGTTGCGGGCGGTGCGGACGGTGTTGCATGGCGAGTTGTCGGCAAAATGGGAAAATCTTTCTGATGCGGACCTCTGGCGCAGGCTGCCGCATGCGCTGCTCATCGCCAGCCTGCTGGTGTTTGGCTTCTTCCCTCGGTTGTTGACGGACAAGGTTAAACCAGTGACGGAGCAAATCGTTAAAATGGCAACGGCCAAAGCGCCTGATTCAAACGGAACGGTGGTGCTGGTGGAAAACAAATGAACCTTTCGCTGATTTCACTGGAGCTGGCGGTGGTGGGCCTGGGCATCGTGATGCTGCTGGCTGACTTGTGGCTGCCCGTGGAACGCAAGCGCGCCATTGGCTACGCAGCGGCAGCAATTCTGGGAATCCTGCTTCTGAACAGCTTTACCAGTCATTGCAGTTGCGCCTTGATTGGACAATCGGCGTTCGGCGGGATGTTTGTGCAGGACGCGCTGTCTGTCTTTTTCAAGCGGTTCTTCCTTTTAGCGGCGGTGTTGACGCTGGTTCTGGCCGTTGAGTTCTCGGATCGAATTGCCGCGGGCATCTCGGAGTATTACTCGCTGATTGTCTTCGCGCTGGCGGGGATGGTGTTCGCGGCGTCGGCGAATGATTTTGCGCTGCTGTTTGTCGCCATTGAACTCATCACGGTCACGTTCTACGTGCTGACGAGTTTTACGCGCAGCAAGGTGAAATCGCTGGAGGCCGGGGTGAAGTATCTGATTCTGGGCGCGCTGTCGTCGGCATTCATGGTTTATGGCATCGCGCTGGTTTGGGGCACGAGTGGCAAGTTTAACTTCACCGAACTGGCGCAGGTGGTCGGAAATTTCGCGGGCAACAAGGTGTTTCTCTTTGGCGTGCTGTTCATTCTGGTTGGGCTCGGCTTCAAGATTGCCGCCTTTCCACTCCAGATCTGGACGCCGGACGTTTATCAAGGCGCACCAACACCGACGGTGGCATTTCTCGCGGTGGGCTCAAAGGCCGCCGGGTTTGTTCTCCTGCTGCGCTTTCTGTTCTACGCGATTCCCAGTGTGACGGCGCAATGGACCAACCTGTTGATCGTGATTTCGGGAATCACCATTCTCTACGGAAACCTCTGCGCGTTGCCGCAACGCAATCTCAAACGCCTGCTGGGCTATTCGAGCATTGCGCACGCGGGTTATCTGCTGCTGGGCGTGGCGGCGCTTGCTGGCGCGATGGCCAATGGCAAATCTCCAATTGCAAACGACGGAGGGGCGGCCGTGTTGTATTACCTGGCGGGGTATCTCTTTACCACTTTGGCGGCGTTCGGGGTGATTGCAGTGGTGATGAAGCAATTGGATACGGAAGATGTTTCCGGGCTGGCGGGACTCAATCAACGTTCGCCCCTGTTGGCCACCACGATGACGCTCGCGATGGTGTCGCTGGCGGGTATTCCGCCGCTGGCGGGTTTCTTCGGAAAATTCCTTCTGCTCAAGGCCGTGATCGAGCAAGGCGCGACCAACTACGGCTACTATTGCCTCGCGTTCACGGCGTTGGTGGGCGTGGTGATTTCGATTTACTACTATTTCGGCGTGGTCCGGGCGATTTACTGGAGCAAGGAAACGCCAGATTTGTCCGCAATCCATTTGTCGTGGCCGATGAAAGCTTCAGTGGCGGCGTGCGTGGCCGGAATGTTTTATCTCGGCCTGTTCCCGGGCGCGTTGTTGACGATGACAAGCAAAGCGGTGAGCGTGCTGGCGCACTGAGCCGGATCTCCAGTTGATCAACGGCCGACAGAGAGAGCGGTCAAACCTCCTTCGTGCGTGACTGGATTCGATATGCCTGAATTGCCAGCCCGCCAACCGATAGTCGAAGACCAGGCGACGGTGCTTAATTCACCTTCAAAGCGGGTATTTTCGGTGATCGTTTCCCGCGAAAAAGGATTGATCGCTTGAAATAGGCTGGCGACAGCACCGGGGGCTTTGTGCAGGCGCATGGCTTTAAAAGGTCGCACCAGAAAACCCGTCACCTTGAATTTTTTCACGGTGACCTCATCCTTGCGAACCAGTTGAGGCTCGGTGATGACTATGGGCGTCGAACTCGTGTAGGAAGTGGAATAGGAACTGGCGGGGCCGGGCGCGTTTGTCGAACCGCTTTGACTTGTTTCCTGTGCGATCAGCGGTGATGTGAAGATCGCAGTCGCAAACAAGGCAGCCAGCCAGGCTTTCATCTTCGAGTATTAGTCCGCGCCAACTTTGCTGTCAAGCGGTGCGGCACAGCAATAATCAGAAGAGATGCATCACTGACTGGCGGCTGGCATGACATGTCCGGGGATGCTGCAGGTCGGAGCGACACTTACCGCGTTGAGTGTGTATTTTCCCGCTGCGGGACAGACGGGAATGATCTGGTCTGTAAAGTAAGGCGCAATGTCCTGAGCAGTCGGAATCGCGTCGGCTGTTTTCTGATGCTCTAAAGCCCACTGATTCTTAGCGCCATCGATTTGCCGAAGGTTGTTGATACAGCCATTCAGCACCTGAACCTGTTGCTGCAGTTGCGCATCCGCCAGGGCGGTCTTCGCTTGCTCCGCCGCCGCTTGAACTTGCTGTTGGGCGCGCTGGGTTTCGGCTTGTGCGCCGGCGAGTGCGGCCTGTGCCGTTTGCGCCTGTTTGGTGAGTTGCTGGCTTTCGTTGCGCAACTTGTTGACCTCATTTCGCAGGCGCAGCAAATCTTCGCGGTCCTTGCGCAACTGGGTGATCTCTGCGGCGGGGACTTGCTGGCTTTTTAACTCGGTAACTTCAGTGCGAAGCGTTTCCAGCTCTTGTATCTCCGCCTGCAACTTCTGGAGTTCAGCTGACTTGGCTTGGTTTGCTTTGAAGAGCAGGACCCCGCCTGCGATGGCGAGCCCGGCCACGACCCAGGGCAGAATGGCTTTCATGTTGAGCGTTGGTTCGGACTCGCATCGGTCGCCCGCCTTCGCTGTGCTCCGGCGCGGCAAATTTCCATTTGTATCAGGGCGGCGATTCTGTGCGGTTTGCTGTATTTCCAATTTCCCAAATACGCGGACATGGAAATTGCGCACCCTTTTGGCGGGTGTGCAAGAAGTTTTTTAGTCGTCCAGATCAGCCAGGGCTGACCAAATCTTTTTGCTTGGCGCGGAGCGTGCGCTGCAACGCTGCCAGGTAAAGGTATTGCGCTCGGTCGTCGGTGCGGCCTTGCGTCACGTTCTGCCGGATCGCGGCGACGTAGCCAGGGCCAAAGCCGAGTTGAGCCAAGGCCGTCTCCATGCCGGCGATTGCCTGGCTCTTGTTGGTGCCGGCGTAGCGATCACGACTGGTCTGCTGCCCGGTGTTTTTAGAGGCCCAATAGCCTCGCCGCCGGAACACGGCATTGGCGCTGCAGGACGGCTGCAAAGCACCACGATCAACATTGCGCCAATGGATCGCCTCCAGGTAGGCAAGCACCTTGTCCAGGTGACGATCTGTCAGCTCGGGGTCTTTGCTCGTCCGACACCCACTAACGGTTTCGAGTGCGTCGCGGTAATCGCTGTCATCAAGGCCAGCTTCGCGTTGCGCACGCTTCAGGAGAATTTGCTGAGGACGAGAAAGCATCTATTCCTTTCCAGCCGCCTCAAGTAGCGTATCAATGCGATTGCGCTCCGGTAGTTGTGGCTCGGTTGCTGCACGGTGAAACGACGTAGCGCTTTCGTGTTTGAGCTTAGGCTTATGCCTCGTCGCCGGCGCCAATGCGCTCACAAGTTTTGAGTCGGCAGGAATGACACTTTCATTCATGGCCAGGCGCACGTCTTGTGCGGTTACAGTGGTTCGGCTGGCCTTGGTGGCGATATAGCTGGCGCGCTTGGCAATCGCCTCGATGGCGGCCAAATACTTCGCTGACGTGCGGGCGTATGCCGCCAGCGCCCGTTTTGTTTTCGCATCAGCTTCGGGCAGGACGGACGACGCAACTGCAATCAGGTCTTCAAGGCTGAGTTCGTGCGGCAGAGGTTCGTAGTAACCCAATCTCCCGATAAATTGAGATGAATTCCAACCGCTTTGCTCGACCGCCTTTTGCCGTTCGATGAACTGTGGAGTCGCGATCATGCAGATGGGCACACGTTTGTTGGCCAAACTCATCAACCAGTTGATGCGCTTCGGAAAGCCGTAGCGCGGGTTTACTTCTGGCCAGAGCCGATGCGCTTCGTCCAGGCACAGAAGTAGATCACCAGACAACAGGGCCGACTCAACGCGCTCGCGAATCTCTCCTGCTTTGTATTGGGTAAAGCTTCCGAGGCCGAGGCCGCGAGCCAACGCCAGGAAGAAGTCCCGCTCCGCGTTACCAGTGGGAACTTCAATGATTCGAGCCCGGCCGGCTCGCTGCTCACACCAAGCTTCAGCGGCAAACGATTTTCCTGTTCGAGCCGCGCCCTCAACCAGCGTCATCGTTTTGCTGTGCTCGGTGTAATTGAGGACGTCGTAAACCTTTTTCCCCAATGATGTGACCACCGTTGAGCGTTGGCGCGCCGAGGTCCAGTTGGCCATGAGCTCGCGTAGCGCCGGTACCAACTCGCGAAAATACCATGGGGACTCCAGACCAATCGAGGGGTTGAGGCACAATGACTGCAGGAACTCCCCGAGACAACTCTCGGTATTGTCGCTTGGATCGTAGTCGGCGCGGTCTGTGATTCGATCCGCACAGTCAGTGATTAACCCGGTGACAAGCGCTTTAAGTCCACCAGCCCGATGTGACATGAAATGCAACCACCAGATCAATTCACGATCGGCGGCCGATTCGATTACCGAACAACGGCGGGCAACCATGTTGCCATTCAGGCCGCGCTCGAATTCCGGGCTGGAGGCGTAGCGCTCCTGTCGCAGTGGACCGTTTGCGGATTGGCGGCGAGTGCTACTCATTCAGATTCCTTTCCCTCGTTGAGAAATTCACGGAGGATGCGGGCTTCGTCAGCCTTGTCTTCCAGGTGCGCAGGATTGCTGACGACGATGCCGGTTTCACGTGCGAGTTTACCAGCGCGCTGGCGTTGGCGTTTACCGGTCTCACGGGCCTCTCGCACGCGTGAGGTCTCCAATTCGATGCCGCGTCCCAAATCTATCGCCTCAGCGCTCTGGGCGTCCAGCAACAGACGGCGCGACGGCAATGGAAACTTAGTCTTGATGACATTAAACCGCGTCCGCATGTGGGAAGCCTGCTGTTCTATACGCTCCAACTCCTGGTTGAGAATTCCCGAGCCGGGTGCAATCAAAGATTCCAGTGCGTTGGGTTCTTGCGATCGCGCCACGCAAATGGGATTAGTGCGGTCTGGATTGGTGACAACCAGAACGTCGGAGTTTTCTGGATCGAACCAGGCGAGCACTTCCCGGCCCACGAGGTGCGCGATCTCCTCGCCGCGATAGTTAAACTTCTTTTTGCCGACCTGGATTGTGACGCCGTTCAGCGTCACCCTGGTCAAGCGCTTGTCGTGTGCGAGCTGATAACGAAGGCCGGCGCTGAATTGCATGGGCGGGTTTGCGTGGTCGATCTTCTTTTCAAAACCGTCATCGGGCGACAGGCCGTTGAGGATTCGGCCCTGTTGCGGTGTGGAGTTATACTGTTCAACCAGTTCACCGATGCGCTTGTTCCATTGCTCGAATGAGTAGAAGTATTTCGACGGGTGAACTTTTCGTGCTTCAACTTCTGCCATCTGCCGGCGCAATGATTCGGGAGCATCCCGGCGCTCATCACGGCCGCAGTAACCCGGCTCAGCTTCCGCGATGTCCTGGAACATGCCGCCAATCCGCTCGATGGTTTTGGATCGGGGGCGAATGGCGTGAATGAACCGGACACCGAACTCCCGCAAGCCCTGGCTGATTTCCTGAAAGGTGAATGGATCGGTTTTGCCCTTGAGCAGCGTGGCGCTCTTCCAAAGGCCGCGCTCAAAGTAGAGCACCTCAGGAACACCGAACTCAGAGAAGACGTGGGTGCAAAGGCTGCGGATCGTCAGTGAGCTGTAGCTTTTGCGCGGCTCCAATGCCCAACCAAGAATGCGACTGGTTGCGAAATCAATGAACAGGATGACTTGGCCGCGAGTGAGACTGAACCATCCATGGCCATCGGGGAACAAAAAAATAGGTGTTGAGGGTGAAGTCGTCGGCCTGCAGGCAGCGCAATGACGCAATACCGTCATAGTTGCGAGACACGTGGCCTTTGATGGAATCAAAGGCGCGGCGGCCTCGGTGCATCACTGTGAGGATGTCCACTTCCGGCCCAACCAGTTCCATGACCGAAGCGGGCACGTGAGATTTGTCAGTCGATTTGCCGGCGTAACGATCCCGCAGCAGTTGAGAGAATCCGCTGCGCAGGCAATCACGCCAGGCGGGCGCAACGTCGCCGCGATAATAGAACACGGCGCGATGTGTGAGCAGGTCTTTGTCCTCTTCAGGAAATTCGAACTTCTCGCCGTTGTTCACACGACCATCCTTGAGCGAATTTGGATCAGCGTGACTGGCTACGAACGTCTCCAGCTTTCGATCAAACGCCATGCGAAGCGCGTTGCGCGTGGGTGCCAAGAATGAAGCACGCGAGAACAGGAAGCTGCGCACATGTCGTGCAGCGCGCTTGTCTGGTGTGCCTTGTTCCACAAGCCGGCCGTAAATTTCAAACGCCAACGACCAAACACCGCGCAGTTCAATATCGCTGGGCTTCGTGGGATCCGAAATACAGTCCAGGTAATCTGTCAGTTGAGCAAATTGAGCGGTGACTTTGACTGCTGCACGAACGGGCGGGAGTTTCAGGGCAGGCTTGTCTGACAGATACAACTCCAGGCGATTGAGTTTGTCTTCGCCTCCATCACGTTGGAGGGTGCGCTTGAACAATGCTCGCCAGTAACGGGCGCTGATCCCGTGACCGAAGACCCGAGCATACTCCGCAACTCCACGAGATTCGAACTCTGCAGATGACAACGTGACGTCATGCTGACCATACAACGATGGGCCGAGTGCCTTGCGCAGCTTCGTGGCTTTCTCGATTTCCTCCGGCGTGATGTCATCCAGCTTGGGAAAATCTTTCGGTGGCCATGTTAGTGGAGGCGTGGTGAGCATCGCCGCAGCACTGCGGTAACCGCGCTGGAGCGCTTCTACCTCGAGTCGATTCCGAAGCGTTTCTGGCAACACTTGAATTGACCAGGCTGAAGCCTCAACACCACTGACAATCACAGAGCCACTGGCGCTGACGTTACGTAAGTGCCACTGCACCGCCTGGCGCTTCATGCCCAAGGCTGAGGCGATCTGGGCGGCGGTGAATTGTTGCGGAGCTCCAGTCATGATTTCCTGTTAAGCTTCAATTGTTCGATTTGGCGCGTCAGCGCGTCTTCCAGCTTGGCGAAATCCGGGCCGATTGCTTCATTGAGTGCGGAATACGTATTGTCAGGGTGAGACCTCCAAGTTCGCCCTTCGTCGAGCCAGGCGAGTTCCAAGAATCCGCCGCTTATCCCCAGCTTGCTGAAAAGCCCTTCAACCAGTAGCAGGCCGCGCTGCAAATCATCAACTTCAACAACACCCACCAACTTGTTAAGCGGGCCGCAAAACCACGGGCGAGCATTCACGCCATCCAAGACTGCGTCGGCGCTGAGCAATTGCATCAACAGCATTGTGCCGGCGATGTTGTCCGCTGGATAACCAACGGCACCGTCGGGCACTGTTACCCGCACGCCGATGAAGTGAGTTGAATCTGTTTTGGTGTCAATCATGTGTTCATGGAGTCAGTGAGGCGGCTTGAAGTGTCGTTTAGCTTCTGCTCGAAGCTGGCCATTCTAGCGAGCACGCTTTCAGTAAACCGATCTATTGCGCCGCCAACCGCATCTGCCTTGGCGTCAACCGCTGCCTGTGGCGCGCGCAGACTCTCCGGGCTTGGGGCGGTGATTTCATTATCCTCATCATGCCCTCGCTTACGACGTTCTTGCTCTTCCTTGCGAGCTTTCTGCTCGTCGCGTTTTCGGCGCTCTTCCGCAGCCTTGTTCGCCCGCTCCCGCGATTTCAAATCCTCGACCTCAGCGTCCACTGCGTTCTTATCCATGTTGGCAATGACCTCATCTGCAATCGGGCCAGTCATTGCGTCTGCCTCTTTGGTCAAATCTTCGGCCTGCTTCTTTGCGGCGCGTTTGCGCTCCCGATCCGCCTGGTTCTCTTTGAAGCGCTGATACTGATCAATGATCCTTTGCTGTTGAGCCATGTTTGCCCGCTCCATGTCTTTGGCTTCACCGTATGTGCTGTCGCCATACTGGACACTGAACTTGTTGTCATACCAGAGCCGCCTGGGATCGTAACGTGACATCGACTGATGCTCAGCAATACCAAACAACCGGTCGCGTGCAGCCGCCAATTCCTTTTCCGCCGCCTTCGCTGCTTCCTGATATTTCGCTTCCAAACCCTCTTCTTTACCGGGCCCGGTGACACCACCGGCTTCAGCAAATTTTTTCGCAGCCAGATCGCGCAGTGCCTGCTGCTTTTTAATCATCTCCTCGATCCTGGCGTCTTCGGCGCTGCGCTTCGCTTCAGCGGCCTGCGCATCGGCTTTGGTTTCAACGTCAGCCTTCTCCTCTGGCGTTTTCGCTTCTGACATCGCGAGGTTTTTGCGCGCCTCAATCAACTTCAGCGTGGCGCCGAGCTGCCGCTCGATGGCAGTGGTCCGACTGGTGAAACCCGCGCTGATCTCCTGTTCAGCCGCCACATCCTTGCCAGCCTCGGCCCAGCGCTTCAGCGCGTCTGATCCGGCGTTGATGCGGTCCACCTGGCTTTGTGAAACATCCGGCATCTCGATCCCGCCCAACGCTCGTGAAAGTTCGTCTACCCGGAGCTTGAACAGTTGAAGACCAGCCGTGATGGCAGCCACAGTCAACAGGATGGGGTTTAACGCAAGCCTCCCCAGTTGCCCCAGCAACGGGAATTCCATCCCGAGCTGTTTGACCATGTCCTTGAGTTGCTTCTTCGACGTGAAATTTTTATCAGTGGCCTGCGTTACCTCTTCATGGGCCTGCTTGCTGGCTGTGAGCGCGTCAACTTCTTCCTGGCTGTAGCGCTTCGTCAGTTTCGACAGCTCGTCTTTGGCGATGGCTTCCTCTTCGGTTGCCACTCGTTTCCGCTCCTGAGCGGCGGCAGCGGCCTCGGCCTTCAGTGCAGCGTAAGCTTCAGCGTCCGCTTTTTCTCGCTGGGCAGCCGCGAGCCTTTCGAGGGCCGCTTGATATTGGGCCGACTCATCAACCAGCTTCTTGGTCTCGTTGGTGGGGCTACCGGATGATTCCGCCTGCGCGGCCTTGAACGCTTCAATGCTCTCTTTGACTGCTTTTAACCGGGTCTCAAGGTGTTCGTATTCCTTGCCGAGCCCCTTGGCCTTGCCGATGGAAACTTCCAGCGCCTGGGCGGCGCGCTCCGCACCTTCCAGCTCCGCTGGCGTTTTGATGGTAAAGACGAGATCAGGCATAAATCAGGGCGAGTTTACCCGCCAACGCTCCAGGATTCGTTATAAGCGGGCCGGTTTGCGGGCTTTCTGACCCCCGGCTTTTTGACTACCGCTGCCTGTAATGGCCGTTGCAGCGTTTTGCAGCGTATTTTTAGAAAATGTTGAGCTTGGTTCATGAAATTCGGGTTTTCCGGAAAAACTCAATGACACTCCCTCGCGAATACTTGGGGCTGGCGTTGGGGCCGTATCGCTCCTTAGGGCGCTGAGACATTACCCAGCCCTTGCGTTTGGTGATCTGACGGATCGTATCTGGATTGACTCCCAGCAGCCGTTGAAGCTCTGTGCCCTTAAGGTCCGGGCGATGATGCGGCAGAATCAGCTCAATCACTTCATCAAAGGTAAGATTGGCGGTTTTCTTGGGCAGGCCAGTCTTGTGACCGAGCAACTCAATGACGCACGCAGTCAATACGCGTATATCACGCCGGGCTGACTTGTTCGCGCTTATGCAAAAAGCCCAGGCAATCCTTCCGTCTTCGATGCGTTCCAGAACCTGCTGGCGTGACAAGTCCAGGAGGATTTCGCAGGTATCCACCTTCCACAAAGTTCGAGTTCGTAGCGGTGTGGGTGCGATTGATTTATCCGGAAGTCCGAAGCTACGGTAGCCAGGCGCGGCGAATAACTGCTTGTCCAAGGCTGCAGGCACGGTCTTCATTGGCCGCCTCCGTTCACCAGGAGGAGGTCACGCAGAGATTGTGCGACAGTCTTCCGATTGCGAAGCAAACGGCTAAGTTTCGGTGGACATTGCGGCGTAAGGGCGAACAGCTTGAAGCCGCCAGGAACTGAATTGCTGGCAGTGCAGCAGCGCTGCAGCAGGTTTAGCAGGGCTGGTGTCAGGCCGGCCCGCTCAGCGATTGGTGGACGGCCACGGCGCCCTGGCGTTAAACCGGCGAGCCCATCGGCTTGGAGCATCTTCTGCCAACGAAAACGAGTGGAGCGAGAGAAGCCCGCTCGCTTGGCAGCTTCTGACTGGGACAGACCGCTGGCAACAAACCCATCAAAGCGTGCCAACAGATTAAAACGTTGATACGCCTCCAGCTCCTTATCAGAAGAAAGAGAGCGGCGATCACCACGCTCCGCCAGGTTAAATGATAATCGCCGCATTGAGCCTCGCCGTTCCTCCAGCGATGCTCGAAATTGAATTGTTGCTTTGGCTCTGGCGGAGCGGTGCATGCGTTTAGTTTTTTTGTGGCGGTGATGAGGAACCATAACTCCTTTCAGAATTGTTCCTCTCGTGCATTGTCATTCCACTTACTGCAAGTCTGAGATCAGCGGTGCGCGCTCCACGTGGAACGCGCTCTACGCTCAATCGGAAATTGGTTACCTGGCTGCGGTGCGAAACAACCGCTCCGCAGCCAGCTCTGAACCGAACACATGAAAGAACGCCCGGCATGGCAAACTCGGGCCACCGCTCCAGACGCGGCCCTGCAAATCCATGCCCGGTGACTACCGACGCGCTGTTAAGCACCGTTGCGCGTCGTGCACGCTCGCGCCGGCAGTCTAGATTTTTAAAGGCGGAAATCATGCGTAAGCGACCTCCACATCCAACGCGGCCTCTTTGCGAATCGCTTGCAGCAGGACGTGCGCTCGATACAAATCGGGAAACTCCTGGGCAACCGCCGCGTAGCATTCGATTATCCCAAACTGCGACGCTTTGTAATCTGGCAACCGACTTTCAACAAACTGCATGAACCGTTTCGCCAGCAGCTTGACGGTGTCACGCCGTCGCTCAGGTTTGATCGGCGGCATCCGCTGCAAAGCGGGCTTCTTATCACTTGAGAGCAGCCCGCCCATACAGAGACCGACTCCATAAGGGTGATCGCCTTCCATATGGGTCCAGGTCGGCGAGAATGAATTGCACTTTCCCGTCAAGATCAGTTCGCGTGCCTCTGGTGACCATTCCACTAGCGCACAGACGCCGCGCTCAGCAGCCCAATAAATTTTTTGTGGCCAACCGGAATGCCCAAGTTCTTTTGAGTGCCAGAAGTCAAAATAGGGCTTCGAACCGCCGGCTTTCATGCGATCTAAATGGTGGGCGAAGAGCTTCGCCCATGATTCGTCCACAACAAAGGTCATCGGCTTGACCGCCCCCTGAGGCTTCACGCAGGCCTGAATCCCACGCGGGAACATCACAACTTCGGAAGGTGCGCCGTAGCTTTCGCGAAGCGAATCGATAGTGTCAACCAGCGAGGTGCCGTTCGCGTAAAGATTCACCTTGAAGCTGTCCAGAATTTGTTGCGCGGCGGAGTAACGTGCCAAGTCTGCTTTTAGCTCAGCTGGCGGAGTGCTGACGCTTAGGCCCGTCATTGCCCTGCCTCCGGAAGTTCCGCACCGTGCTTGATGCAGAGCGAAAGTAGTGTGTTGACCTGATCCTTCAGGTCGCCACGATTCATGGTCTCAGTGAGTTGGCCCAACGCCGTGGCTCGGTCGATATAGCCGGAACGTTTCACAGCCACGACGCCAGAGAACGCTCCCGAAGCGCTGGCGATCTGTGTAAACTGCTGTTGCAACTCCCCAAATAGACGCCACAACTCGCGCTTGAGCTTACCCTGACGCCGGTCGAGTTCGGCCAGAGAACCGTTCAGACCGGCCCGTTGGAACTGCAACTTCCGATGCTCAGAAAACGCCCGTTCAACGTCAGAGCCGAATGAAATGATCTGACTCGGCACAAAAGAATAGATCGCGTCCTGGGCCGCACGATCCGCGGCGGCCAAATCGGTCAGGGCGCGCCGTCCGAGAGCAATCTCAGCCTCGACTGCTTTGAGTTCGCCAATGCGAGACCGCAATTCGACGGCCCGCGCGATGAACTCGGGGTCGAAGCGCAGTTCAACGGATTGGTTGGCGTTCGTCATTTGGAACTTTCCTTTGGTAACCACCGACGCGCTGTTAAGCACCGTTGCGCGTCGTGCACGCTCGCGCCGGCAGTCGCGGACTTGCGGAACTCAGCACGGCTCAGGCTCTCCTGAGCGGCGTCAATGTGTTTACCACCAGCCAAAACTTGCAGGAGTGATTCCCTGGCTTTCACCACTGCCCCAAAGACGATGGTCTCGTGCCTTTTGCCGAGTTCCACTTCAGCCACGAGACGAGGATACACCGCAGCCCCGGCGCGAATTCTGACCAGCTTCGCGATTCCAGGTGCGCTGAAGGTGAGTTTCATTGGGCGTTGCTGTGTTGCTTCTGCCAGGCAAGGTACCGAGCAATCAAAGTCTTTGATTGGCGGCGATTGGTTAAAACAGCCTGAAGGTGCTGACGACTGACGGATAGATCGACGGCTGCGCGCGTAATTCCATTGATCCTTGCGGCGCGTTTTTCCTTCGATTGGCAGCGCTTCTTTCCTATCGTCACGGGCGACAAACTAACGGGAAGGTGTCCCTAGTCAACACCAAAAGTGTCCTAATGCAACACGCCCCAAAAACACTGGCTGGCCGACTCAAATGGCTTAGAGGCCGCTTCGGGCTATCGCTGGAGCAATTCGGAAAAGCAATTCGTGTTGGTAAGAGCTATGTAAGCAAACTGGAGCGGGGAGTTACCGGGTCACCGTCGGAGCACGTGCTTGATGCTATCTGCCAGATGTTCTTCGTGCGGAGAGCCTGGCTAACAGCAGGAGAGGGCGAGGCGTTCGCTGTGCCTCACTTGAATGAGTGGCCAGAGTCAAAGACGATAGCAAAGCCATTCATTTCTGAAGACGACGTGGAGAAACCGACGAACCTGCACGCCTTTGTTTATGCGGGTGATCTCCTGATCGCGGACAGATCGCCGCTGTTTATTGCAGCGGCGATCAACATACTGGTTTCTGCGCCGCGCTTGTCGCCCGATCTCACTATCGCAGTCGTCAAAATCCTGTCAGATGAATTACTTACGCAGTTGAACTGGCTCGCGGACGAACTCGATGAGGACCTGCGGGTGTCCTACGCTGAGTGCCTTTCGAATGAAGGCAAGCTGGCAGTTATTGCAGCGGAAGAATCGAAGAGAATAGAAACTTGGAGAAAGCCTTTTGATTTAGGCTTGGAAGGACGTTCACCAATTGCAAGGAACGCGAAGCTTGACACTGTTACCGCGAGCGGTAATTCTCCGGACGTGAAACCAACGATGCCAGCCCTGCTAGGTCGTCTCAACAAAGCCACTGCTGCGTTTGGCATGAAGTCGAAGTTGGCGAAATACATGGGTGTTCCGCTTCCGAACGTTTCACAGTGGCTGTCCGGCGAACGTGAGCCGAGCGGCGAGACAACACTCCGGTTGCTTCATTGGGTCGAGCAGCAGGAGCGCAAGAAATAACCTCAAACAAAAATGCCCTGGCAGCGCTTGGAACACCGCCAGAGCTAGACCCGAATGAAAGGTAACTGTGAAGAAACCAACCGTCCGAGTCCGCCGTAATGGTGGCAAAAAAACCGCGTTCCCACAATCCCCGAACAAACCCGAGCCTTTACCCCGGCTACCACTGACAGGTTTGAGGGCCACATTGAGTGCTACTACCCCGGCGTCGGCTGTGGGTATATTGATGTTGATGCCAGCTCGTGTCAGAAGCTGGGCTGGGAGCCGGGCCGCACGATGCAATTCAGTGGTAACGAAGTGGAGCAATTCGATGTGTTTCGTTTGTGCAAAACTGATCTAGTAGAGTTCTCCGTGGTGCGTGAGGGCAATGATTGGCGTGCGGTGAAGATCACTGTGCAGGAGTCTTGCGCACAGCAATACGAGGCCAAGTTTGCCGAAGATCGCACGGTGTTATTGACGCAGGGCATTGATCTCAACCTCGCCGGCTTTCACCTGCCTGATCTGATGTATCGGCGGATGTGCGCGGCGGCGTCGGACTGGTATTCAGGCTTGGAGAAGATCGATCTCGGGGGGTTCATGAAAGCGGCCATCCTGGAGAAGATCGAGCGACAGGAACGGGCCTTTGACGCTGGGGGGGTGCGCAAGAGTTGGAGCGCAAAGCCAGGGAAACGCTTTCCGAAGCACAGAAAGCCTACGCAGCAGCGCGCAAGGTGTTCGTGCGGCAACGGTCCGAATGGCTCAATGCCTTTGACCAACTTGAGGCGCAGAACCCGGCCCCGATCCGGGCATTCGCGCCGGGAGGTGCGCGATGAGCGAAGTGCAAGATCAGACCGACAATCGTTATCGCGAGACGGCTTTTCACGAGGCCGGCCACGTTGCTGCATTATAGGCGCTGCGCTTCCGCATTCGATGCCGTCAGCAACACTGCATTGTTGGTGCAGCGCACCGGCAAGGCGTGAGTCGTAACTAGTCGATCCTTCCCATTTTCAGCGCCAGTCAGGTTCACGCCTGGCCGGCGTTTGTCTTTTCGACCTAGCTCGCTATGCTGGGGTCAACCGGCTCAATTGTTCTTACGCAAGGCTCATCAATCAGGTAGTGCGTGCCCTCGTGCCAGGACCAGGACGAACACCGCGCCCCCAAAATGAAGGTCAGAGCCTCTGATTTGAGAGGGGGCGAGGGCCGATTAATGGAGCCCCCAAGTGGCGCCAACCGAATCGCCATCAAAATTGGCCCTGTTGAATTCTTACCACCCTCCGACGTTAACGATTTCGGGCCCTTGCACCTTGCACCCCTCATTAAGGACGGCGATTCTGTGCGCTTTCAGATTTCCGAAGCCGCTTTCATTGGGGTTTTGACACATTTTTCTTGGAACTCGCATTCCGCACACCTCGAAATGAAAGCGCACAACTAGAGATTCGATGCTGGCGTTGTAAGTGGCTAACAGCTTCGCGTTTCCGGGGTTTTCCAGCCTGGTCCGGGCTTTTCCGTGATTCCGCACAACATCCCCGTCCTTGTTCAACATTCTGGAAATTTGGTGCGCGAAGCGGGGGTCGAACCCACAACCTTCGGCTCCGGAGGCCGACGCTCTATCCAATTGAGCTACTCGCGCAACCGTTGCCAGAATACCGCACCTGCGCTTCGGCTCAATCTGTTTTTGCGTGGAGTTGCTCCCACCTCAAAGGACTTGCCGCCCTGAGACCATGACAACATCTTTGTGGCATGAAGTCTCTCTTGCGGTTGATCATAGTCTTCTCCATGAGCGTGCCGCTGATCGCCGCTGACACACCGCCGCGCGGCAATCAGATGGTTGCCGACTACTTTCGGAATGAAACGCTGCTGCTGGTGGATCGTTGCCTGGCCGATATCCGAACGCGCGAGGATTGGAATGGCAAGCGGGACGAGTATCGTCGGCAGTTGCAGGAAATGCTGGGACTTCTGCCGATGCCCGAGCGAACTGATTTGAAACCCGTCATGACCGGCAAGCTCGAGGAGGCCGAATTCACGGTTGAGAAAATTCAGTTCCAGGCGTCGCCCGGATTGTATTGCACGGCGAACCTGTACCTCCCGAAGCACCTGACGAACCCTGCGCCGACGATTCTTTACGAGTGCGGCCATTGGCGACTCGTGACGAACGGTGTCAGTTACGGCAACAAGGCGATGTATCAAATGGATGGGGCATGGTTCGCGCGCAACGGCTATGTGTGTCTCGTGCTGGACACGGTGTTAGCGGCTGAGATCCAAGGCATTCACACGGGAACGCGGGATCGTGGCATGTGGTGGTGGAATTCGCGCGGCTATACACCTGCCGGTGTTGAAGCGTGGTTCGGCATGCGTGCCTTGGATTATCTCTGCACCCGACCTGAAGTGGACACCAATCGCTTTGGCATTACCGGGCATTCCGGCGGCGGCGCTTACAGTTGGACGGTCACGGCACTGGATGATCGGATCAAAGTCGCCGCCCCGCTCGCGGGCATGGCCGACATCGCATGCCACATTGGCGACGGGGTAATGGACAGCCATTGCGACTGCAATTTCCCGGTCAACCTTTATCGTTGGGATTTTCCCCAACTGGCGGCGATGGCGGCGCCCCGCCCCTTGCTGATCGGAGGCACGGACAACGACCCTTTTTCCGCTGCAAACCACATTGCGCATTCATGAAAAGGTAAGTCGCCTTTACAAGCTTCTTGATGCGAGCAACAAACTCGGGCTGGCGATTGCGCCTGGCCCGCACGATGAAGTGCCGGAATTGCGGCTCGCGGTGCTCCGCTGGTTCAATCGTCACCTCAAGGCCGGGGAAAAGGAGACGGAGAACCCCATTACGATAGCCAGCACGAAGTTCTTTACGCCGGAACAACTGCGAGTGTTCAGCACTTTGCCAACGGACGCCATCAACACGAATATCGCAGACACATTTGTTCCGTCAGCAAAGCAGAAGAACCGCACTCCGGCTGAACTTACCGAGTTGCTCCGGGCGAAGGTCTTCGCCGGCTGGCCGACGGATGATTTGCCACTCGATCCCCGGCAGATGCTCTCTGTCGAACGCGACGGCTTGCGATTGACAGCCTGGGAGTTCACCAGTCAACACGATGTCAGCCTGCGCCTCTATCTGGTTGAGGATGCCACAAGAAAGGATGCCAACGCTGTTCAGCTTCACGTCCTGGACGAAAACTCCGGTCCCATGTGGTTGCACGATTTGCGCGCGGGCTTCGGCATTTCGCTGGCGGACGAGCCCAGCGACACAAGCAGAATCGCCAACATCGTGTCACCACTGGTCAGCCTGAAGGCTAAACTGAAGTCCTCGAATGCATCGCTTGCCTGGTTTGCTCCGCGCGGCATTGGATTGAGCGCCTTCACTGGCGACGACAAAGCGCTGACCAAGATTCGCCGGCGCTTCATGTTGTTGGGACAGACGCTCGACGGGATGCGCGTCTGGGACATTCGACGCGCGGTGCAGACGATTCATTTCGTTCGTGAGGCCGATGCTGCAAATGTGGAATTGCACGCGCGCGACAAGATGGCGGTGAATTCGCTCTATGCCGCCCTGTTTGAACCAGGTGTGAAGCGATTGGTTGTCGGTGGTTTGCCGGCGTCGCATTCGGAAGGGCCAGATTACCTGGGAATTTTGCGGGTGACGGACATGCCGGAGGTGTTGGGGATTTTGGGCACCAAGGTTCAAGTTCAGTGACAGATTGAGCAGAGGATGGTGGTCCGCCCTCTGGTTGAAAGTTGATCCGTTCATTGCCAGCGCAAGTCCATAATGTCCAGGTTGTTAGTGGCAACCCGACCAGTCCTTGATTGCTCTAAGACGGCATTAAACTCGCAAAGTTCTCGCGATTCCTGATCACAGGGCCCGTTGGCGCATAGTTTGCGGAAGCGTTGCCGGGATCGCGGGTTAGGCCGCTTTCCGAAGAAATGTTTTCCACAAGTTTGACGCGCCGCTGTTGGATTGCGCCATGAAATCGCCCGCCGAACGATTAGCGAGGGGTGGATTCGTGGCCGCATTGGCTTTACTCGTCTTCAGCCTTATTGCGCCAACTCCAACCCTGAGAATCGCGACGGTCGTCTGTGCTTTAATTCTCACGGCAACGTGGTTTGCGATGCTTCGTGAATTTAAAAGACGCGCCCGTCAACACCAACTCAGTGCGGAAGCCGAAGCGCGATTGCGGTTCATCTGGAACAACGCTCAAGCGGCAATGCGAGTGACGAGTGCCGACGGGCAGATTATGATGGTCAACGAAGCCTACTGCCAGTTTGTTGGAAAGACCCGGACCGAACTCGAAGGCGCACCGTTTACCAACGTTTACTCCGCAGAACTGCGCGAGCAGCGCGCGGCTGACTTTGCCAGCGTTTTCGAAGCGCGCGAAAACATTGCTCATCGCAGGGTCGCGGTAACACTTTGGAACGGGAGCAAGCGCGATCTGGAAATCTCCGATACGTTCCTCGAACTTCCGGGCGAGCCCATTCTGTTGTTGTCAGTCATGAGCGATATCAGCGCGCGGACTCAGGCGGAGCGGAGCGCCGCCATCTATGCTCAGACGGCCCGGGCCCTGAGCAGTGCCGCCTCCCGTCGCGAAGCCGCGGAAGTAATTGTTGCCGCTGCCCAGAACCTGCTGGGCTGGGACGCGTGCTTTCTGCACCTGTATGACTCGAAACGAAGATCCGTCGAGCGGACTTTGTCGCAGGACACCATTGAGGGCCGGATCGTGGAAACCCAGGTGGGCCTGGATGATTTCAAGCCTTCGCCAATGTTTCTCAAGGTGCTGGAGGAAGGCAGCCAATTGATCCTGCGCGACGAGGAAAGCAGCGGTTGGGACGGTTTGATGGGTTTTGGAGATAAGGATCGCCGTTCCCAGTCCCTCATGTTTGTTCCCGTGCGCGATGCGGGACAAGCCATCGGGGTCTTCTCGGTTCAAAGTTATCAAAAGCAGACCTACGACCAGGCTGATTTGGAAGTGTTGCAGACGTTGGCGGATCACGGCGCCGGAGCGCTGCAACGTATTCGCATCGAAGAAAACCTTCATGCCCGCGAAAAGCGCTTTCGCATTCTCATCGAGAACGCATCTGATGTCATTACCACCATCAACAGCGAGGCGACGATCCTGTATCAAAGTCCTTCCAGCGAGCGGCTGTTGGGCTACAAACCGGAGGAAATGGTGGGGCATAATGGACTGGAATACGTTCATCCGGACGATCACTCCAAAGTGGTTGCGGCCATTCAGGAAGTAGTGTCGGCGCCCGGTGCCGTTGCCAAGGCCGAATACCGATTCCGCCATCGCGATGGCGTCTGGCGCATCCTGCAGTCCAGCGGCCGGAACTGCTCGGAAGACTCGGAAGAGCCCTTCGTCATCGTCAACTCGCGCGATGTCACGGAAAGCAAAGGCCTGGAGGAAAAATTGCGGCAGGCGCAGAAAATGGAGGCCATTGGGCAATTGGCCGGAGGCGTGGCGCACGATTTCAACAACATGCTGGCCGTGATTCAATTGCAGGTGGGTTTGCTAAAGTCGGATCGCACGCTGACGGCGCTGCAATCTGATATGGCCGGCGAGATTGAAAAAGCCGCCACGCGCGCGACTGATCTCACACGCCAACTCCTGTTGTTCAGCCGTCGCCAAACGCTTCAGCCGCGCAACGTGGATTTGAACGAACTGGTCCGGAATACCACCAAGATGCTTCAACGCATTCTTGGAGAGCATATCCGCATCCAAATCAGTTTTGGTCCGGGCGAACTGTTCATTCATGCTGACCCCGGGATGATGGATCAGGTGCTTTTGAATCTGGCGGTGAACTCCCGGGACGCCATGCCCAACGGTGGACAGCTGGCGATTGAAACGTCAGCCATCGACCTGGATGAAGATGGTGTGGCGCAGAATCCGTCGGGCCATCCCGGTTCGTTTGTCTGTCTCACGGTTACGGACACGGGTTGTGGCATTCCGGCCGAAACTCTGCCGCGCATCTTCGAACCTTTCTTTACTACCAAGGACGTGGGCAAGGGCACGGGGCTGGGACTGGCAACCGTGTTCGGCGTCGTGCAACAGCATGGCGGCTGGATCAACGTCAGCAGTGAAGTGGGACGCGGGACGGTTTTTCGAATTTATTTGCCGCGACTCAACACGCCGCCCCGCAAAGCGAGCGCAGTCTCCTCCATGTCGGCCCTTCCCGGTGGCAATGAAACCATTTTGCTCGCTGAAGACGAACCGGCCTTGCGCGCGCTCGTGCGCAGTGTCTTGACGCGCCTGGGATACCGGGTCATTGAAGCCCCCACCGGTGTTCGTGCGCTTGAACTCTGGGAGCAGAATCGCGATGACATTCGCCTGCTGCTCACCGACATGGTGATGCCGGATGGCCTTTCGGGCCGCGAATTGGCCGAGAAACTTCTCGCGGCCAATCCGGCGCTAAAGGTGATTTACACCTCGGGTTACAATCCCGAGTTTGCCGACAAACGGTTTGGTCTGCGCGACGGGGTTGATTTTCTGGCCAAGCCGTTTGCAGCACCGAAACTGGCGGAAACCGTCCGCGCACAACTGGATAGCAAATCCGCGGTGCTGCGGCGCTAGATGCCGGCGCCTTCCGTCGGGTCAGCCTTCCGCCACAAAAGCCATAGTAAAAAGCCAATCGTGGCTCCGCCTAAGTGTGCCGTGGCTGCCACATTGCTGAATCCATTTAACTGCGTGTATATCCCGACGCATTGAAGCAATAACCACAAGACCAATGCGCCCCAGGCAGGGATTTGCAACCAACGCAAATACACGAAGTAACGGAAGAGGAACCCCAAACGAGCCTGTGGAAATTTGAGCGCGTAGAACACAATGATTCCCGCAATGCCGCCGCTGGCCCCGATGCACGGTGTGGTGGAACCCCATGCCGCGAGCAGATGCAGGAGATCACCCGCCAATGTGGCTGTCAGCACCAGCAGGCCGTAGCGCAACTTGCCGAGGAAATCTTCCACATTGTCTCCAAAGATAAGTAGAAAGTAGAGATTGCCGAGAAGATGCAGCACGCCGCCGTGCAGGAAGAACGAAGTAAGAAAAGTAAGACCGCCATATCTCCAGGCTTCAGCGGGAATAAAGCCAAAAGTGCGGACGACTGCCTCCAGGTTAAAGAAGGCGTGCACGCTGAACAGACTGATCAACAGTGCCAGGGACCAGGTGAACCAGGGCCAGGAACGCAATGAATCCACGTCGGATTCAATCGGAAAACCGAAAAACGCCGGAACCCATTTCCAGGTTTCTTCCGGCGGGTCCGAATCGCCGTTCCAGCGTTTCATTTGTTCGACACGATGGAGACCGAACGCTTCGGCACCTCGCAACTGCAGTTCGTTGACGGAAGCGACAGCGCCCTCAGGAACGATCTCGAACTCATGAGGATCGAACCAGACAACGCCACACGGCTTGCACGCATCGAGTTCCAGTGGTGGAGCAGACGAGTGAAACATTCGCATGGCCCGACTGCAGAAAGGGCATGGGTGAATTCCATCCGTTGTCTGAGTGTTGATTTGTCGAAGCAGGCCCGTGGCAAAACGATCGCCGGCGACGCGACGGAGCTGCGGAATCGTCACCGCCCGCCCGCCACACCCGGGGCATTGATAGAACAAACCTTCGCGCTGCCGATGCGTCTTCAGCGGCGTCTGGCAAATCGGGCAAGTTGGCACGCTGCGACGTTACCGGCGAGGACAGCCCTGCCTCCATTGTAGACTCCGGGAAATCTTGTAATCGGACTGGCAGGTTTGACGATGGTTCAAGCGCAAACTACCCTCGGTGGTATGTTCGAACTCGTCGCCGACTACGCGCCCGCCGGAGACCAGCCGCAAGCTATTGCAAAGCTCACGGAGAGCGTGTTGGCCGGCACCAGGCATCAAGTGCTGCTGGGCGTCACTGGTTCAGGAAAAACGTTCACGATTGCCAATGTCATCAAGAATGTAAACAAGCCTACGCTTGTCATTTCGCATAACAAAACACTCGCGGCACAGCTTTACGCAGAGTTCAAAAGCTTTTTCCCCAACAACGCCGTCGAGTACTTCGTCAGCTATTTCGATTATTACCAACCCGAGGCTTACATCCCGCGTACCGACACGTTCATTGAAAAGGACTCAAGCCGGAACGAAGAGATTGAGCGGCTGCGGCTCTCAACGATGAGCAGTCTTTTTGCACGTCGCGATGTGATCGTTGTCGCGAGCGTGTCCTGCATTTACGGCATCGGTAGCAAGGAAGACTACGAAGCCATGGTGATCCCGATTCGCGTGGGCCAGACGCTGTCGCGCGAGCAGCTCCTCAGCCGGCTGATTGATCTGCAATATGACCGCAACGATATCACGTTCGAGCGCGGCAATTTTCGGGTGCGCGGCGACACCGTGGAACTTTGCCCCGCGGGCCGTGAAGATGCTTTGCGCATCGAGTTCTTTGGTGAAGAGATCGAACGCATCACGCGTTTTGAGCCGCTGACGGCCGAAAAGCTTGAGTCACTGCAGGCGGTGACGATTTATCCGGGCAAACAGTTTGTCACGCAGCCGGAGAAGCTGAAGCGCGCCATTCTCAGCATTCGCGAGGAACTGGGTGAACGTGTGGCGTGGTTCGAGAAGCAGGGCAAACTGCTCGAGGCGCAACGCATCAAGATGCGCACCGAGTACGATTTGGAGATGATGGAAGAGATGGGCGTTTGCTCGGGCATCGAGAACTATTCGCGCCACATCGCCAATCGGCCGCCGGGCTCCCGACCTGCCACTGTCATTGATTTCTTTCCCGGCGACTTTTTGACGGTGATCGATGAGTCGCACGTCAGCGTGCCGCAGATCGGCGGCATGTACGAAGGGGATCGCTCGCGCAAAACGGTTCTGGTCGAGCACGGCTTCCGACTGCCAAGCGCGCTCGACAATCGGCCGTTGCGTTTCGAAGAGTTTGAGTCGATGCAGAACCAGACGATTTACGTGAGCGCCACGCCGGCCCCGCGGGAGATTGGCTGGGC
>DASUGI010000032.1:0-30304 GCA_036274115.1 Verrucomicrobiia bacterium | reverse complement strand
AGCTGCCAGCACTGACCTCGAAGGAAGAGCCAAGACCCTTGAAGCATCGTTAAGCAAGGAAACGCAACTGCGCAAGGAGGCGGAGGCTGCATTCGCTGAGAGTGGCCAGCGTCGAAAGGCGCTAGAGGAGGAGTTGGAGTCGTCGCGAAAGGAGTTGGATTCGTTCCGAAAGCAGCTCGAAACGCAAAAGCGAAAGTTCAGCGAAGAACAGAGCAAGCTTGAAGCGAAGATTAAAAAGTTCGAGGCGACTCAGGCGGAAGTGGGGCGCCAGATCCTCAGCGTCGAGAAGAAGCTCGCCGAGGAAACCAAACGGCGTGAGGCGGCCGAACAGCAGGCCAATGAAATCACGCAGCGCCGTGCGCAGTTGGAAGCGGAGTTGAACCAGTTGCAGGGCCAATTGGAAGCGGCCCGAAAAGAATTGGAGGCACAGCGGCAGAATTCGACCACCGAACAATCCCGGCTCGAAGCGCAGACGCAACGATTGCAGTCCACGCAGGCTGAGGTGGAGCGGGAAGTTGCCCGGCTGACAAAAGTCCTCGCGGAAGAGGGGCAGCGACGGGAACGCGCCGAAAAGGAATCCGCCGAGATTGCGAAAGCGCGAAGTGAGTTGGAGGCGAAGTTGGTCGAACAAAAGGAGGCTCAGGCCAAACTGCGTGGAGAGTTGGAGGCGGCGCAGCAGCAACTCGAGAAAGAGCAGAAGACCTTCAAGTCCGAGCAATCGAAGCTGAAGAAGCGACTCGAAGAGCTTCAATTGAACGGTGCCGACGTTGAGGGCCGGATCAAGCTGTTGAACGCGGAGTTGGTGGCGGAAACGAAACGGCGCAAAGGTGTCGAGCAGGAAGCGGCCGACCTGAGCCAACGCAGTCGCGCGTTGGAAGCACAACTTTCGGAGCACCGGGAGGCGCAGGCAAAGTTGCGCCTGGAACTGGAGGCCACGAGAAAGCACCTCCACGAACAGCAGAACAGTTCCAACGCAACCAGGAGTCAGTTGGAAGGCAGGCTTAAAGAGCTGCAGAACGTCCAGGCCGACGTGGAGCGAAAGGTCAAGGAGCTGACTCAATCGCTCACCGCAGAGACGAAGCGCCGCGAGCAGGCCGAGCAACAAGCCAGTGAGTTGGGCAAACGTCGCACGGAACTGGAAGCGCAGCTCACTGAGCAGAAGGAAGCGCAGACGAAGTTGCGGGCGGAACTCGAGTCGACGCAGAAACGGTTCAGCGAGCAGCAGAATGTTTCGACGGCGACGCAAGGTCAGTTGGAAGGGCGCGTCAAGGAACTGCAGGCTACGCAGGCGGAGGTGGAGCGGAAGGTTAAGGAATTGACCGAATCGCTCGCGGCGGAGACGAAGCGGCGTGAAGGCGTTGAGCAGCAGGCTGGTGAGTTGGATAAACGCCGGACCGAACTGGAATCGCAGTTGGCTGAAAACAAACAAGCCCAAAGCAAACTGCAGCAGGAACTGGAGTCCGCGCAAAAGCGACTTAACGAACAGCAGCGCAGCTCGACCACAGTGCAAGGCCAGTTGGAAGGCCGAATCAAGGAACTGCAGAGTTCCCAGGCCAGCGTGGAGAGCAGGGTCAAGGAACTCACCGAATCCCTGAATGCCGAGACCAAACGCCGCGAGAGCGTGGAACAGCAGGCCAACGAGTTGAGCAAGCGTCGCGCGGATCTCGAAGGGCAATTGAGTGAGCTGGGTCAACAGTTGGAGACGGCCCAAACGCAGTTGGCGGCGGAGACGCAAGTGCGGGAGCAGTTGGAACAGTCGCAGCAGCAGATGCTGGGTTTCCTGCAATTGGCCGAGAGTCAACAAACTCAGGCCAAGTTGCGCGAGCAGTTGGAGGCGGCGCGAAGTCAATTGCAGGCCCGTCACGAGCAGTATCAGGCGGAACGGGCGCGGCTGGAAGGGCGCACCAGGGAGCTGCAGGCCGAGCAGGGAGCGGTGGCGGAAAAGGTCAAGCGACTGACCGAGACGCTGGCAAAAGAAAAGAAGAGCGAATTTGAAGCCGAACTGGCGGAGCAGAAGCAGGTGGAGGAACGCTTGCGCCAGCAGTTGGTGGAAGTGGAACGACAACTGGAGACGCTCAAAGAAAGCTACGTTTCCGAAAGGTCGCGACTGGAGGCGCGGATTCAGGAATTGCAGGGCGAGCACGCGACGTTGGAGTCCCAGGTGGAGAAGCTTAACGCGTCCCTGGCCGCCGAGATCAAGCGGCGGGAAGCCGTCGAACGCATGGCGGTGGATGCGTTCAAGCGCCGACGAGAACTGGAAGCGGAGTTGGCGAAGCAACAGGCCGCCGGGCAGACGCTGCAGAAGGAGCTCGAAACTTCCGAGGGGGCGCGCCGGCGAAGTGAGCTGGAAAGCCAACTGGCGGAGAACCAGAAGGCACAGGCTCAGTTGCGGACGCAACTGGAGCAGGAGATCAAGCGGCGCGAGGCGGTGGAACGTCTGGCGGCGGATGCTTTCAAACGACGGAAAGAATTGGAGTCTGAGCTGGAGAAGCAGCAGGCGGCAGCGCAGGCGTTACAGCAGGAGTTGGAAACACCCGAAGGGGCGAAGCGTCGAGCGGAATTGGAGGCCGAGCTGGCGGAGAACCAGCAGGCGCAAGCCCGGTTGAAGCAGGAACTGGAAGCAGCTCAAAAGCAACTGAAGGAACAGCCAGCACCCGAGCCGGAGCGCAAGGGCGGCGCACTAAGCGCGCTGCGCGCGTTATTCAAGTTCCGCAAGAAGGCGGTCGAAGAGCCGAAGCCGGTCACGCCGGCAGCCGCATCGGGTGAAGTCAAAGTTGCTAAGGAAAGTTCGGCAACGTCGGGAGCAACTGAGATTCTGCAACGCGTCGCTCGGTTGACCGAGTCGTTGGCCCAGGAAACCAAACGCCGCGAAGGGGCGGAGAAGCAGGTCGCGGAGATTGGGCAACGTCGGCGCACTTTGGAGGGTGAGCTGGCCCAGGAGCAGCAGGCGCAGACAAAGTTGCGTCGGGAACTGGAGGATTCGCAGAAACAGAAGGGTGAACTGGACCAACGCCGGGGTGAATTGGAAGCGCAACTGGAGACGTTGCGTCAGGAGATCAAAGCATCGCATCAGCAACTGCAGACGCACCAGCAAAGCGCCGGCGAAGCACAGGGTAAGCTGGAAAATCGCGTCCAGGAACTGCAGAGCGCGCAGTCGGAAGTGGAGCGGAAGGTTCAGCAATTGACGGATTCACTGGCGCAGGAAACCAGGCGGCGTGAAGGTGCTGAGCAACAGGCGACCGAGTTGGACAAACGCCGTAGTGAATTGGAAGCGCAGCTGGGAAAGCTGCGGGAAGAATTGGCCGCGTCGCAGAAGCAACTGCAGGCTCATCAGGAAGATTCCACCACCACGGCAACCCGGTTGGAAGTCAGAAGCCGGGAGCTGGAGACGGCGCAGGCAGATCTGTTACAACAGATCAAGCGCTTGAAGGAGACGCTCGCCGGGGAAGTCAAGCAGCGCAAAGAATCTCAGGAACAAGTCGAACAACTTGGTCGCAAGCGTAGTGAGTTGGAAACTCAGCTCGGCACGCTGCGCCAGGAACTGGAAAGTGCGCAAAATCGGTTGCAGACGCACCAACAGAGCGCTGGCGAACAGCAGGTCCAACTGGAGGGCCGCGTCAAGGAGTTGCAGGACTCACAGGTCGAAGTGGAGCGGAAGGTTCAGCAATTGACCGAGTCGCTGGCCGTGGAAACCAAGCGACGGGAAGGGGCCGAGGAGCAAGCGACGCTGATGAGCCAACGGCGGATTTCGTTGGAGGCACAGCTGGGCGAGCAGAGGGAGATGCAAGCCAAATTGCGCCAGGAGCTGGAGGCGGTACAGCAGTTACTCAATGAGCAGCAGATCACTTCGACGACGAAGCAAAGTCAGCTGGAGGGGCGCTTTAAAGAGCTGCAGAGCACTCGCGCGGAGGTCGAGCAAAAGGTTAAGGAACTCAGTGAATCATTAGCCCAGGAGACGAGGCGTCGCGAAGGTGTCGAGCAACAAGCGAGCGAGCTGGGTAAGCGCCGCATGGAACTCGAAGCGCTACTTTCAGAACACAAGGAGTCGTTCACCAAACTGCGCCAGGAGTTGGCGTCGGCGCAGCAGCAGCTGAATGAGCAGCTGAACAGTTCGACCTCGACGCAGGGACAGTTGGAAGGCCGGATCAAGGAGTTGCAGGAGACCAAGGCCGAGGTGGAACGCAAAGTCGCGAAGCTGAGCGAGTCGCTGACTCAAGAGACCAGGCGTCGCGAAGGAGTGGAGCAACAGGCTGGCGATTTGGGCAAACGCCGGAGCGAGTTGGAAGCCGAACTGGGCCAGTTGGGTGAGGAATTGGAGGCGACGCAGGGGCAGTTGAAGGCCGAAACACAAGTCCGCGAGCAGTTGGAGCAGGCGCAGAAGGAGATGCTGGGTTTCCTGCAGTTGGCGGAAGGGCAGCAGACCCAGGCGAAGTTGCGAGAACAATTGGAGCAGGCGCAGGCTCAGCTGGAGGCGCGCAACGAGGCGTATCAGACGGAGCGTTTGCGACTGGAGGTCCGCTCGAAGGCGTTGCAGGCGGAGCAGGGGGCGGTTGCGGAGAAGGTCAAGACGCTGGCGGCGACGCTGGAAACGGAGAAAACCAACGAACTGGAAGCCGAACTGGCCGAGCACAAGCAGGTGGAGGAACGGCTGCGCCAACAATTGGAGGAAGTGGAACGGCAGCTCGAAGCGCTAAAGGAAAGTTATCTGGCGGAGCGTTCGCGGCTCGAAGCGCGGATTCAGGAGTTGCAGGGCGAGCACGCGAAGGTGGAGTCGGAGGTCGAGAAGCTTAATGCGTCATTGACGGCTGAGATCAAGCGGCGGGAAGCGGTCGAACGCATGGCGGTGGAGGCGTTCAAGCGCCGGCGACAGTTGGAAGCGGAGTTGGCCAAGCAGCAGGCCGCAGGTCAGACGCTGAAAAAGGAACTGGAAACGTCGGAAAGCGCGCGGCGGCGCAGTGAGTTGGAAACGCAGCTCGCAGAGAACCAGAAGGCACAGGCTCAGTTGCAGGAGCAACTCGAACAAGAGATCAAGCGACGCGAAGCAGTTGAACGGCTGGCGGCAGATGCCTTCAAAAAGCGGAAGGAACTCGAGGCCGAGTTGGCCCGGCAGCAGGATGCGGCGAAGGATTTACAACAAGAACTGGAAACGTCTCAGAGTGGCAAGCGCCGGGAGGAATTGGAAAAGGAATTGGCGGAAAACCAGCGCACGCAGGAGAAACTGCAACAGGAGCTGGAAGCGGCGCAGAAGCAACTCAAGGAACGGCCAGCGCCTGAATCGCAACGCAAAGGGGGAGCGCTGAGCGCGCTGCGCGCGTTGTTCAGGCTGCGAAAGAAGGCGGCTGCGGAGGAGACGAAGCCGATCCATCTGCCGGCAGACGTCAATGTCAGTCCCAAAGACAGCCCAGCCACACCGCCCACGCCCGCGGGGGCGACAGAAATGCTGCAACGCGTCGCCCGGTTGACTGAGTCGTTGGCCGAAGAGACCAGGCGGCGGCAGCTTGCGGAGAAGCAGGCCGCAGAGATTGGTCAACGCCGGCGGACGTTGGAGAGCGATCTGGTTCAACAGCAAGAGGCACAGGCGAAGTTGCGTCACGAATTGGAAGCTTCGCAAAAGCAGACCGGTGAACTGGGCAAACGGCGCAGCGAGTTGGAAGCGCAATTGGAAGCGTTGCAGCAAGAGATCAGGGCTTCGCGTGAACAGCTGCAATCGCATCAACAGAGTGCCGGGGAAGAACAGGGCAAGTTGGAAAGCCGCGTCAAGGACCTGCAAAGCGCACAAGCCGAAGTGGAGCGGAAGGTTCAACAACTCACCGAGACTCTGAACCTGGAAAGCAAACGACGTGAAAACGCCGAACAACAGGCGGCGGAGCTGGAAAAGCGTCGCAGTGATTTGGAAGCGAGACTGGGAACGCTTCGACAGGAACTTGAGGCGGCGCGGGAGCAATTACAGACGCACCAACAGAGTGCGGGTGAAGAACACACCAGGCTTCAAAGTCGGGTTGATGAGTTGCAGGGGACGCACACGCAAGTTGAACAGAAGGTCGCGCAGTTGACTGAGGCGCTGGCTGCCGAGACAAAACGGCGGGAGGAGGCGGAGCAACAGGCGATCAAGCTGAGCCAGCGACAGAGTGCGTTGGAAGCCCAGCTTGAGGACCATAAGGAGGTTCAGAGCAAATTACGCAAGGAACTGGAAGCGGCGCAGCAGCTACTGAGTGAGCAGCGGAGCACTTCGACCGCGACGCAAGGTCAGTTGGAAAGCCGCGTTAAGGAACTTCGGGACGCCAAGGAAGAAGCCGAACGCAAGGTCGCACAGCTTACCGATTCCCTGGCTCAGGAGACGAAACGACGTGAAGCGGTCGACCAGAAGCTCACCGAGATCAGCTTGCGCCGGATTTCGTTGGAGACGCAGTTGACGGACCACAATGAATTGCACGTGCAGTTGCGTCGGGAACTCGAGATGGCGCGCCGGCTGAGCCGCGAGATTGCCCAACGACGCGATCAGTTGAAGGCGCAGCTTAAGGAGGCTCACCTGGCTCAGGAGAAGTTGCTGGATGAGCTGGAAGGTGCGCGTCAACAATTGGCTGATGAAAAGGAGCGTTCCACAGAGGTTCAGCGCAAACTGGAGGCCAAAGTCGGCGAGTTGCAGCGCACGCAGAATCAGTTGGAAGCGAGAGTAAAGGATCTTACCGAATCCCTGGCGCAGGAAACGAGTCGCCGGAAGGATGCCGAACAACAGGTTGATGAGTTGGGCAAGCGCCGGACTGAACTGGAAGCAAATCTTGGCGAACACAAGGACACCCAGGCGAAGCTGCGCCAGGAACTTGAAGGTGCGCAAAAGCAGTTGCAGACGCACCAGCGGAGTGCGAGCGAAGAACAGACGAAGCTCGAAAGTCGCGTCAAGGAATTGCAGGCGACGCAGGTGGAGACGGAGCGAAAGGTAGCCGATTTAACCGCGTCCTTGGCGCAAGAGACCAAGCGACGGGAGGGCGCAGAGCAATTGGCCGCGGAACTGGGCCAACGGCGGACCGCTTTGGAAGCGCAACTGGGCGAGCAACAGGAGGCGGAGCGCAAACTGCGTAAGGAATTGGACGCGGCGCAGCAGCAACTCAACGAGCAGCAAAAAACGTCGACGACAACGCAAAGCCAGTTGGAGGGACGGATCAAGGAATTGCAGGACACCAAGGCCGAGGTGGAACGCAAGGTTGCACAACTCACCGAGTCACTGACGGCGGAGACCAAGCGACGTGAAGGCGTCGAGCAACAGGCCGGCGAACTCAGCAGGCAACGCGCGGCACTGGAAGCTCAGGTGGTCGAGCACAAAGCAGAGCAGGGCAAACTGCGTCAGGAACTGGAATCGGCCAGGAAGCAACTGAGTGAGCATCAGAGTAGCTGGACCACCACGCAAGGGGAGTTGGAAGGACGCATCAAGGAACTGCAGAGTGCGCGGGCGGAGGTGGAACGAAAGGTGGCGGAACTTAGCGAGTCGTTGGCCGCGGAGACCAAGCGTCGCGAGGGAGTCGAGCAACAAGCCAATGAACTGGGTAAACGACGCACGGAGCTGGAAACACAACTTGCAGAGCAGAAGCAAGCGCTGGCGAAGTTGGTTCAGGAATTGGAGTCGTCGCAAAGACTGCTGAAGGAACAAGAAAACAGATCCACGGCGACCCAAGGTCAGTTGGAAGCGCGAATCAGAGAGTTGCAGACCGCGCAGACTGAAGTGGAGCGGAGGGTTAAGGAACTCACGGAGTCGTTGGCGGCAGAAGCCAAACGGCGCGAAGGAGTCGAAGAACAGGCCAATGAACTGGGTAAACGCCGCACCGAGCTGGAAGCGCAGCTTGCAGAGCACAAGCAGGCTCAGGCGAAGTTGGTGCAGGAATTGGAAGCGTCGCAAGGACTGTTGAAGGAACAGGAAAACAGGTCCACGGCGGCCCAGGGCCGGTTGGAAGCGCGAATCAAAGAGTTGCAGATCGCGCAGATTGAAGTGGAGCGAAAGGTCACGGAACTCACCGAGTCGCTCGCGACCGAGAGCCGGCAACGGAAGGATTTGGAGCAACAGGTCAGCGAGATCAGCCAGGAACGCGTCGCGTTGCAAATGCAGTTGACGGAGAACAAGGGAGCGCGGGCGAAGTTGCAGCGGGACCTTGAAACCGCTCAGAAGATTGGCATTGAACTGGGGCATCGTCGCGATGAGTTGGAACGGAAGCTCAAAGATTACCAGCAGACACAGACAAGGTTGCAGGAAGAACTGCAGCATGCAGAGAAACAACTTGCCGACCAGCAGGCACGATCCATTGAAGCGCAAGCGCGGCTGGAAGGACAAATCAAGGAGTTGAAAGAGGCGCAAGCCGAGTTGCAGCGGGCCAGCGAGAAACTGAGTGAGTCGCTGGTTACCGAATCGCGGTTGCGCCAGGGCGCGGAACAATCAGCTGCCGGCTTGAGTCAGAAGCGTAACGACCTGGAAGCCCAGTTGGCGCAGAACCAATTGACACAAGCACGGCTGCAGCAAGAGTTAGGGGCGTCCGAAGCAAATCTTAAAAAGCAGCAGGAAAACGCCGTTGCCGAGCAGGCCCGACTGGAAGTTTGCATCAAGCAATTGGAATCCGAACGCGCCAACGCGGAGTCGAATATCCAACGGCTGCAGCATGAACTGGCTGAAGAAACCGCACGGCGGGAGAAGGTGGAACAGCAGCTTGGTTTGGTGACCCGGGCGCGCGCCGACCTTGAGACTGAGCTGGAGGACAAGAAGCAATCGCTCGCGCAGTTGCGCGACGATCTCGAGGCGTCGCAAAAGAATCTCCAGGAGCAGCGCGTCAACTATCTTGCCGAACAGGCCAGGCTGAACGCCAAAACCAGCGAACTCGAGGCATTGACGCGGGAACTCGCTGTCGCACGTAATCGTGGCGACGAAGAATCGCTCCAACGCCAGAAGGTTGCCGAGAGGTTGGCCGAGGTGGAACAGGCGAGAGCGGACGTGCTCAAACAGCTGGATGCGGTTCGCGAGTTGGTGAGGCAACACGAGCGATCCATCGAAGCCTTTGAGGCGAAGGTTCGGTCCCGTCAGGCGGAAATCGAACGACTTGAGTCGTTGTTGCAGACCGAGGTTGCCCAACACCAGCAGCAGCGCTTGCATTCCGAGGCATTGGAGAAGCAAGCCGCAGGTTTGACTCAACAGTTGGCTGAGCGGCTTGCCGAGAAGCAAAAACTGCAGCAGCGCGAATCCGAACTGGAGCATTGTGTTCGCCAGCAGAAAGGCGAACTGGAAAGCGCGGCGGCGACGGCCGAAGCCCGCGAGGTTGAGCTTCGGAAACTCCGACAGACGTTGGATGACATGCAAGTAATCCAGTCGGCTCTCTGCGCGCAAGTGCGGGAACTGACCCGTCATCAGGAAGCGGATGAGAAGCGCATTCGCGAACTGGAGGGAGAGGCGGATTCCCGGTTGAGAACCATCCGGGATCGCGATCGAAAGCTTGCCGCACTTCAATTCGCTGCGTTGGATGCGACGCGGATTGGGGAGAAGCTGAATCGCGAGCGCCGACGGGCCGACGCGGATATTGTTGCGGGTTGGAAAGGGTTGGTCAGCGCGCTGCTTGAAACACCGCTTGCTCCGGCGCAACGAGGCGTGATTTCAGAGATCAGCCTGGCGATGGATGGTTGGAAGCGGGCCAGAGTTGAGGCGCAGAACGGAATGAGTTTCCAGGTTGAGTCGCCGGACTTGCGTCCCTCCGAATTCAATTGCGCTGAGTTGGTTGAAGGTGTGTTGGTGGATGTGCGAAGGCGCGCCAACGAAACGGGTGCGAAGATTCGCGCTGCGGTGATCGGGCAAACACCTGGGACGGCGTGCGGTAACGCGAAATACATTCATCACTTGATTGCGATGCTGAGCGAGGCGTTGCCAAGGTTAAGCGGGGTTGATGGTGTTCAGCTTGAGTTGTCATACGAGAGCGGCGGCGGGACGGATGTTCAGATGCTGATGTCGTTCCTTGTTGCTGCGGTTGATAAGCAAGAAGCCGTCTTGCACCAACTACAAAAGGCAACGGACGGACCGAGCGAAGGGGTGAGCAACTCTGACGACGCAACGGTTACCCTCCGGGCGGCCTGGCAATTGGCGCTGGCGCTCGGCGGCACTCTGGCAACGCGCCTGACTGACGATGGCAATGTGTCGGCGCAGATTCATCTGCCGCTGTCAAAGGTGGTCGCTAAGTGTACCTGAATAGTTAGAACCCCCCACTAGGGCCCACTGCACCGAGGCAGGGATGCAATCTGCAACCAGAAAAGGGTTGCTTTAACCGCCTTTCCTTTCAAGCTGGAGGCAACCTCCAGGCGATGAGTCTGATTGTCATCTTCACGGTCTTGATCTTCCTGCATAGCCTGGTGTCGCGGCGGTTGGAACGAACGGTGGTCACCGCACCGATCGTGTTTACGGCGGTCGGGATGCTGATCGAGCTATGCTTTCCTGGCAGTTGGCAGCTTCGCGTTGGCAAGGGCACTTTCCTGTCCTTGGCGGAAGCAGGGCTCGTGTTGTTGCTCTTCACGGATGCGAGTCGCACCAATCTGCAAGTGTTGAAGAATATCCGCGGTTTGCCGGCGCGGCTGCTAAGCACGGGCATGTTGCTGACGATTCTGCTTGGCGCGATGGGAGCATTGCTGATCTTTCCGAAACTCACGATCTGGGAAGCAGGCATCCTCGCGGCCATTCTGGCGCCGACGGATGCAGGTCTGGGGCAGATCATCGTGAGCAGTTCGCGCGTGCCGATGAAGATTCGTCAGGCGCTCAATGTGGAAGCCGGACTCAATGACGGCTTGTCCGTGCCGTTCCTCCTGTTTTTTATCGCTCTGGCCGTGGGCGGCTCAGAAGGTGAAGCGGCGAGTTTCACGCGCTTCATGGTGGAGCAACTTGGCGGCGGTGCCGTTCTAGGGCTCGCGGTTGGCGGCCTGGGCGGATGGCTTTTGGGTTTGGCGCAGCGCCGGGAATGGGTGGCGGATTCGTGGCAGCAACTCGGGGTTGTTGTGCTGCCGTTGCTGTGCCTGCTGCTGTCAGAGTTCGTGGGTGCGAGCATGTTCATTGCGGCGTTTGTGGCGGGATTAGCGGTGCAACCTGGTTTCAAGGAAGCCGGCAAACATAGCGTTGAGTTTACCGAAGGCTGGGGCCAGTTGTTCAACCTTTCGGTATTCTTTTTGTTCGGATTGCTTGTGGCCCAGTCGTTGTCGCAGTTCAACGCGGGGCACGTTTGCTATGCGGTGCTGAGTCTGACAGTCATACGCATGTTACCGGTTGCAATTGCGCTGATAGGCACGAAGCTGAGCCGACCCACGATCCTGTTCATGGGTTGGTTTGGTCCGCGCGGGCTGGCCTCCATTGTTCTGGGCCTGGTTTACCTGGAAAAGGAGACGCATCAACCCGGGGAGTCCACCATCCGGCTGGCCGTGATGATGACTGTCATTCTTAGCATCTTTGCGCATGGGTTGAGCGCAGTGCCGGGAATGGAACAATACGCGCGGAGAATTAAACGTCTGCCTGCGGATGCCCCGGAGCTTGCCGTCACGAACGACTCAGAATTGAACTTTGCGGCGACGGGAAAGACGAGACGATGAAGCGACCGGCCATCAAATGCTGCCGGGAGAGCCGAACCGTTGTCGGGCCGGTTGAAATTCCATTCTGGACATGGTGAGTGGTAATTCAGACCATCACTGCGTGTGACGGACTTCGCGGACTCTGATGGTCGATGGGGCCGGGGATTGCGGCGGGGTAAATGTTCACACCAGCAAACCCGCAGTTCAGCCTATGAACGTTTCAACGTGTAAGACGAAGGAGCCCGTCGTTTTCCGAGCTTCGATTTTCCCAGTCCTGTGCGCGGTGTTACCCGGCCTGCTCTGGTGTGGCTGCAAGAAGGCGGCTCCGACCGCGCCGCTGCCCCCGGTGGTTCAGGTGATGGTGGTGGTGGCTACCAATGCAGCTTTCAGGACCGAACTTATTGGTCAATTGGATTCACCGCAAAATGTTCAGATTCGCGCCCGAGTGGAAGCGTTTGTTGACAAAATGCTCTTTACCGAAGGCACGGAGGTTAAAGAAGGCGATCTCTTGTTTCAGTTGGATTCAAAACCGTTTCAGGAACGGCTTGCCGCTGCCAATGGAATGTTGGCTGAAGCCAAGGCCGCGCTGAACAAGTATGAGAAAGACGTCGCTCGACTCCGGCCGTTGGCTGAAAAGAAGGCCGTGCCCCAACAGGACCTGGATAATGCCTTGGCCTCGGTTGATGTCGGCAAAGCATCCGTGCTGTCAGCACAGGCCCGCGTGGACTCCGCTCTTATCGACCTGGGCTATTGTGAGGTGCGCGCGCCGACCAGCGGGCTGATTGGCGCCAAGCAAGTCTCTATCGGAGAATTAGTGGGCAAGGGCGAGCCGACCCTGTTGGCAACGATCTCCACGTTGGATCCGATTTGGTTTTACTGCAGTGTCGGAGAAGTGGACTACTTGCACGCGGAATCCGAGGCGCGCCGTTTGGGCAAGCAAATTTCTGAATTGGTGATAACGCTCATATTGCCCGATGGGACAGAACATCCGGCGAAGGGGAAGTTCGTATTCATCGACCGTGCGGTGGACGTCAAGACAGGAACGCTGCGCGTCCGGGCGGAATTTCCAAACCCCGAAAAGCGGCTGCGCCCCGGAATGTTTGCCCGTATCAAAGTGGATTTGGGGGATCGTGCCGGAACGGTTTTAATACCGACGCGCGCGGTCGCGGAGTTGCAGGGCAAGAACTTTGTATGGGTGGTTGGCTCGGATAACAAGACAACGCAACGCGCCGTTAAGGTGGGCGCACAACTTGGAGAGAATTTTGTCATCCTGGAAGGGCTCAGGGCAGGGGAGCGCATCGTGGTGGAGGGACTGCAAAAAGTTCGCGAAGGCGCGGAAGTAAACGCCATGACGGCCCAGCAAATGACGCAAGGCACGACGGAAACTCAGCCGAAGAAACAATAGCGTATGGCTGACTTCTTTATTCGGCGGCCCATCGTGGCGATGGTGATCGCGATTCTGACGGTGATCGTCGGGGCGATCACGCTCAAGCGTTTGCCCATTTCGGAGTATCCACCGGTCAGCCCGACGATGATTCAGGTGACGACCACCTATCGCGGTGCGGCGGCTGAGGCGGTGATGGAATCCGTGGCCACCCCCATCGAGTCCAAGGTCAACGGCGTCGACAAGCTGCTCTACATCCAGTCCTACAACGCCAACGACGGCAAGCTGACGATGAACGTCTATTTCGACGTCGGCACGGACGTGGACATCATGCAGGTCAACACGCAGAACCGCGTGGGTCAGGCCGAAGCGCAATTGCCGGATGCCGTGAAGAAGGAAGGCGTGGTCGTCAATCGTTCCAGCCCGGACATCCTGATGGTGATCGCGCTGAATTCGCCCCAAGGCACGTACGACGCGGTGTTCCTGGGCAATTACTGTGACATCAATCTCGTTGACGCCATCAAGCGCGTGAAAGGCGTGGGCGATGTAAAAAACTTTACGGCGCAGGATTATTCGATGCGCGTGTGGTTGCGGCCCGACAAACTCGCGACGCTCGGCATCACGCCACAGGACATTTCCAACGCCATCAAGGAGCAGAACGCGCAGTCGCCCGCAGGTCGCATCGGCGCTGAACCCGCTCCACCGGGCACCGACAGCCAGTTCAACGTCCGCGCGATGGGCCTGTTAAAGGACCCAAAGGAGTTTGCCGAGATTATCATTCGCTCCAATCCCGACGGGTCGCAGGTGAAAGTCAAAGACGTGGCTCGAGTGGAACTGGGCGCGCAAACTTACGACCTGCGGGCACGGCTCAACAAGTCGCCGGCTGGTGCGATTGGGGTTTATCTGGCGCCCGGCGCGAACGCGCTCGAAACCGCTGCCAACGTTCGAAAAATTCTCGAGTCAGCCAAGGATCGTTTTCCGCCGGACATGGCATACGACATCACGCTCGATTCCACGCTGCCCATCAAGGCATCGATGGATGAAATCGTTCATACGCTCTTCGAAGCTGTCATCCTTGTGCTCATCGTTGTTTACGTCTTCTTGCAAAGTTTTCGGGCAACGATCATCCCGATGTGCACCGTGCCCGTTTCACTTCTTGGCGCCTTCATCATGTTTCCAGTGCTCGGCTTCAGCGTAAACGTGCTGACGATGTTCGGCCTTGTCCTTGCCATCGGCATCGTCGTGGACGACGCCATCGTCGTTGTCGAAGCAGTGCAACATCACATCGAGCATGGCAAAGAGCCGGTTGAAGCCACGAGACTGGCGATGAAAGAAGTTTCCGGGCCGGTGGTGGCGATCGGTTTGGTGTTGTGCGCGGTATTTGTTCCGGTGGCGTTCATGGGCGGCGTGACCGGACAGCTTTACAGCCAGTTCGCGCTCACCATCGCGGTCGCAGTAGTTTTCTCGGTCATCAACGCTCTCACACTGTCGCCGGCGCTTTCAGCGATGTTGCTCCGGAAGCCCACGCCCGGCAAAGGTCCGATCGCAAAGTTTTTCAAGTGGTTCAACAAGACCTTCGACAATCTCGGCAAAGGATACGGCAACATCGTCGGAATCCTCGCGCGCAAGGCCGCTCGCTCAATGCTGCTGTTGGTGTTGGTCGTGGTGGCCATCTGGCTCATCGGTAAGTTTGTGCCCGGCGGCTTCATTCCCGATGAGGACAAAGGTTACTTGTTCGTCGCGGTGGAGTTGCCGGAAGGGGCGTCGTTGCAGCGCACGGACGAAGTGCTGAAGCAGGTCGAGAATATTGTCGGCAGCACGAAGGGTGTGCGTTCGGCAGTCGGGTTAGCGGGTATGAACATCCTTAACTCGCTGAACTTTCCGAATTGCGCGTTGATGTTCGTCGGCCTTGACCCGTGGGAAGAGCGTAAAGCGCCCGAGCTGCATGCGAGGGCCCTGGCGGCCGAGTGGAACAAGAAGTTCTTCGCGATTCCCGGCGCGCGCGCATTTGCCTTCGGACCGCCGCCATTGCCGGGTTACGGAAACGTTTCCGGATTCACAATGCAGTTGCAGGACCGCACTGGCGGCAGCATTGACCAGCTTGCTGGCTATGTGAAACAACTCACCGAAGCGGTGGCCAAGCGGCCTGAAATCGGTCGTATCAGCACCACGTTCAACCCCGCGACGCCTCAGGTGAAAGTGGAGTTGGATCGCGAGAAGGCCCGCACGCTGGGTGTGCCCGTGGACAGCGTCTTTTCAACACTTCAAACTTACTTGAGCGGTCTTTACGTGAACGATTTTGTTCGTTTTGGTCGCGTCTATAAAGTTTTTCTCCAGGCAGAATCTCAGTTCACCAGCCGGCCGGAGGACATCGGCCAGTTCTACGTTCGCAACAATGATGGTGGAATGGTGCCCTTGAGCACGCTGGTTCACATCAGCAAGATGTCCGGGCCAAACTTCGTCACGCGCTTCAATCTCTACAACGCCGCGGAAATCATGGGTGCGCCCGCGCCCGGCTACAGTTCCGGCCAGGCGATCAAGGCAATTGAAGAAGTGATGCAAGCGATGCCCGCTGAGACCGGATACGAATGGTCGGGGCTGACCCTGCAGGAAAAGAAATCCGAAGGGCAGGCGCCGATCATCTTTGGCATGGCGGTGCTGTTCGTGTTTCTGCTGCTGGCGGCGCAATATGAAAGTTGGGGTTTGCCGTTCTCAGTGTTGCTGGCAACCCCAACGGTGATTTTCGGAACGATGATTGGTATGTGGGTGCGGGACTATGATCTCAACGTTTATGCGCAAATCGGCCTCGTAATGCTTATCGGCCTGGCTGCGAAGAACGCGATTCTCATTGTTGAGTTTGCGAAGATGAAGCGTGAAGAAGGAGTAGCCATTCTTGATGCTGCCGTGGAAGGCTCGCGGCTTCGCTTGCGGCCAATTCTGATGACGTCATTCGCCTTCATTCTCGGTTGCGTCCCGCTGATGCTGGCGTCCGGCTCCGGCGCGGCAGCACGCAGCACGATGGGCACGGGCGTGGTTTTCGGAATGACCATCGCCACCGTGTTGGGATTGTTCATCATCCCGGTTTGCTACGTTTTTGTGCAGGCGCTGGTGGAGCGCGGCGCGAAGCCCAAGCCCGTCGAGCCGCCGGCAAGCACAACAGAGCAGGGGAGGGCGCACTGATGAAAGCCATTTTCGGCTGCCGCCTGAGCGTTGGAGCCTGGTTGATTTTCCTGATCGCCGGATGTGCTGTCGGTCCCAACTACAAACGACCCGCTACAGATACCCCCGAGCAATATCGAGCCGCTGATGGAGCGGCAACGAACAGTTTTGCCGATCTGGGCTGGACCGAAGTCTTTGGCGACCCGCAGTTGCAAGCCTACATCGGCGAAGCGCTCACAAACAACTGGGACATCAAGATTGCTGCCGCTCGCGTGCTGCAAGCCCAGGCTTCGGCACGAGTGGCGCGATCGCAATTTTTTCCGAACGTCGCCGTGGGTGGCGATCTGGTTACCGCCCGCACCTCTCAGGTTGGTCCGTCACAAGTGCCGCCAGGTGCCGATCCACAGGTGGAATACGGGACGGCGTACGCTGCCATGTCGGCCTACGAAGTCGATCTGTGGGGCCGTATTCGACGTTCGAACGAAGCCGCGCGTGCACGATTGCTGGCAACCGCGGCAGCACAACTGACCGTGCGCCAGACCCTGGTGGCAGAAGTCGCCGCAACGTACCTGAATTTGCTGCAACTGGATTATGAGCTGGAAGTGTCACGTCGAACTTACGCGGTGCGGACCAACTCTTTGGTGCTGACCACCGCGCGTCAGGAAGGTGGCGTTGCTTCGATGCAGGACGTCTTCCAATCACGCGTGCTGGTTTCCACGGCTGAGGCCGCAATTGTAGATGTGTTGCGCCGCCAGGAACAAACGGAGAATGCCTTGTGCATTTTGTTGGGCCGTAATCCCGGAGACATTGAACGAGGCCTTCCGTTGCGCCAACAGCCGTTGCGAACCGATGTGCCCGCCGGTCTGCCATCCGCTTTGCTGGAACGCCGGCCGGATATTCGCAGTGCCGAAGAGGAATTGGTGGCCGCCAATGCGAACATCGGTGAGGCGAAAGCCGCATTTTTCCCGCAACTGACTCTGACCGGGGCGTTCGGATATCAAAGCGTTTCTTTGAGCGACCTTTTCACGAGTCCTGCGCGCGTTTGGCAGTTCGGGCCAGCGTTGACCCTGCCAATCTTCACCGGAGGGCGGTTGACGGGTCAGTACGAGTTCGCCAAGGCCCGTTTTGAGGAAGCCAAGGCGCGGTATCAACAGACCGTCCAGAATGCCTTTCGCGAAGTTTCGGACGCATTGGTCCAATACCAACGCACCCGGGAATTTACGATTTATCAGGAACAAAATACCCAGGCGCGCCGGGATGCGGCGGAACTGGCGAATGTCCGCTACGACGGCGGCGTGACGAGTTACCTGGAGGTTCTCTACAGCGAGCAGGAACTCTTTACCGCAGAGCTGCAACTGGCTCGTGCTCTGGGGGATGAATTGCTGAGTGTGGTCCAGCTTTATCGGGCCCTCGGTGGTGGCTGGCAAGCAACCGAGGCTCAGAACCCGTAAATCGGCCTGGGTACTTGAGGAGTCTTTGCCCTTGAACGCCCGTCAGAGGTGCACGAAGGTGCGGCCATGAGGTTCAGAATTGCTGTCATTCTGGCTGCAGTAGTTCTTTCCGGATGTGCTACTGGTTCTCACATCATCACCGGCACAGCGCGCCCCGCGATTCGCTCCAGCGACGTGAAACTCTACGGCACACCGCCGGAAAAGTATGAGATTGTCGGCACGGTGAATTCCTTTTACGGCATCGGCGTGGGTCAGGGTGCTACGGACGCTTGTGTCAGTGAGCTAAAGAAACAAGCGGCCAGTATTGGGGCGAACGGCATTCTCCTGGGCAGTTTTACAACGCAGTCCGGAGGCTCGAATTACATCTACACGCCCACCGGGCCAATCTCCACAAGTGGCGGGGACGGAACGTCGCTGAACGCTACGGCGATCTTTGTGCCGACTGAAGGGGCACGGTCCGCATCTTCAAACCATTAGATTGGCGACCTGCATTAAACATAACTCACATTGTAAGTATAATATTTAGCTCGCCAAAACAGCCCTGCTAGCAAATGCTGCTGTAAAGCTCAGCAAAGCGTCGAACTGAGTTGCGCCAGGAGAAATCCACCTTCATCCCATTGAGCCGATACATCCTTACCAGCTCCGCATTGGTAAACAGTGCCTGCGCTTTGCGAATCGCCTTCGACAGGGCTTGTGTTGAATACTCGGTGAACTTGATTCCGTCGGCGGTTTTAACGTCTTCCTGGATATCCACAACTGTGTCGTCGAGCCCGCCAGTTCGACGGACGATCGGGATGGTGCCATACCGAAGACTGTACATCTGATTGAGTCCGCAGGGTTCAAACTTCGACGGCATCAGGTAAAAGTCGCACCCGGATTCAATTCGATGTGCCAGTGAATGGTCGTAGCCGATCCGCACGGCCATTTTCCCACGAAACCGTTTTGCAAGCTCACGAAACGCCTGCTCATAGCCCGGCGCGCCACTCCCAAGCAAAACGAACTGCATTTGTGAGTTCAACATTTCCTCCAGAGCGCCGAGCGCGACATCAATTCCTTTCTGGTCCGCCAAACGCGTCACCACGCCAAACAGCGGCACTCTGGAATCGACCGAAAGGTGGAACTCGGCTTGCAACGCAGCTTTGCACGCGGCCTTTCCGCTGAGGTCCGCTGCGGAATAGCCTTGGGCCAGGAACGGATTGCCGACGGTTCGCCACTCGTCATAATCCACGCCGTTCAGGATACCGACCAGGGCGCTCTGTCGCTTGCGCAACAATCCGTCCAACCCACAGCCGAACTCTGAGGTGGTAATCTCTCTGGCATAGCGAGGGCTGACGGTCGTGATGGCATTCGCCAACGCAATGGCCGCCTTAAGACAATTCATCTGACCATAAAATTCCGCGGTTTCCGACCCAAACGACTTCTCGGGAAGGTTCGTCAAGCCAAAGGCGGCTCGAGGAAACACTCCTTGATACGCGAGATTGTGAATCGTCAAGCAGACCGCCGGAGCATTCTGCCATCCGCCGGTTTGGCGCTGCTGAGAAATCATCAGCGGCACCAGCCCCGTGTGCCAATCGTGGATGTGAACGATGTCCGGTTTCCAATCGAGATTCCGGGCGAGATGCACCACGCACTTGCAAAAGAAGATGAATCGTTCCGGGTTGTCAGGATAATCGACACCGTTCTCGCCATAGATACCCGCCCGATCAAAGAAGTCGTCTTGAGCGACGAAATAGATGCGCAAGTTCTCCGCTGGCTCGGTGACATACAACCGCCCCTTGCATTGCGTGGCTCCCAGCGGCAAGTCGCACTGCAAATCCAGCGGCGACATACCAGAGAATCTTTCATGAATGCCGCGATGCAGCGGAGTGACCACGCCGACTTGATGATGACCATCCTTCGCGAGGGCCTTTGCAAAAGCTCCAACGGAATCTGCGAGTCCGCCGGTCTTGGAGTATGGATGAACTTCGCTGCTGGCGAGGAGAATTCTCATGAGTCAGCAGCTTCTGGAATCAGCGAGCGATGCGATCGGTCTTCAAGTATGGCTGTAGCGCCGCTGGGACCAAAATACTGCCATCGGCTTGCTGATAGGTTTCGAGCAGCGCGACAAACAAGCGTGCCAGAGCAGTACCGCTCCCGTTGAGAATATGCGGGTAACGGTTCTCGCCAGTATCAGTTTTGTAACGGAGATTCATGCGGCGCGCCTGGAAGTCTTCGCAATTGGAAACACTCGATACTTCGAGATAACTCCCCTGCCCGGCTGCCCAGACCTCAATGTCGTACGTTCGCGCACTCGCAAAACCCATGTCGCCCGTGCAAAGCTGAATCACGCGGTAATGCAATCCCAGCGACTGCAAAATCCGTTCAGCGTTGGCCAGCATTTTTTCCTGTTCGCCATAGCCGTCCTCCGGTTTCACGATCTTGATCAACTCGACCTTGTCGAACTGATGCACTCGGATCATCCCGCGCGTGCCGACGCCGGCCGCTCCGGCTTCACCGCGAAAACACGGTGTGTAGGCGCAGTAATAAATCGGCAACTGTTTCTCAGCGAGAATCTCTTCCCGATGAATATTGGCTACTGGGGTCTCGGCGGTGGGAATCAGGTACAGCTTACCCAGTTCGGCTGCGTTGTCTCCCTCGGCCACACCATAGTATTGGTCCTTGAACTTAGGGAATTGTCCGACGCCAACAAGGCAGTCTCCGCCTACCATGAAGGGAGGCGAAACTTCCGTGTAGCCATGTTCGCGAGTGTGCAAATCGAGCATGTATTGAATCAGCGCGCGTTCAAGCTTGGCGCCCCAATTTGTGTAGAGAATAAATCCGCTGCCGGATAGCTTTGCGCCGCGAACAAAATCCACCAGCGCCAGACCCTCGCAGAGTTCGACGTGAGTTTTGGGTTTGAACGCAAAATTCGGCTTGTCGCCATGCACCCGAACGATCGGATTATCCTCGGCGGACTTTCCAATGGGAACGCTCTCGTATGGCAAGTTGGGCAGACGCAACATCAGTTCGTCGCGTTGCGCCTCGGCTTCTTTTGCTGATTTGTCGAGGGCGGCAATCTTGTCGCCGAGGTCTTTGGTTTCCGTCTTTTTGGCTTCAGCTTCGGTCAATTTCTTCTGGCCCATCAACGCGCCAATTTCCTTGGAAACACGATTCCGTGTGGCCTTGAGAGCTTCAACCTCCGCGAGCGCTTTGCGACGTTGTTCGTCGGCGTTCAGAACGCCGTCAATCAGCGCTTCGTCCCCTGCCCCACGGGTCGCCAGTCGTTCGCGCACGTACTCCGGCTTTTCACGAATCAATTTAATGTCCAACACGCGCGAATTATAGGAGCGAAACAAGGCGTCGCAAGACGGAAGCCAAATCCTAGCGCTTAACGAGCTTCTGCTTGGCACGTTCCTGAAAGAACTGATCGGCCAGCACACCAACCAAAACAACAGTACCCATCACGGTGAAATTAAGGGCGCTGGGTATTCCCAGAAGGTTCACGACATTTTGCAACACTTGGAACAATGCCGTGCCAATCAGGATACCGATGATTGAGCCCTCGCCTCCGCGCAGGCTGCATCCTCCCAATACCGCAGCCGCAATGCCGTAGAGTTCGTAAAAGTTTCCATGGTTGGATGGAGAAATGGAGTTGGTATAAAAAGCGAAAAGGATGCTCGAAATGCCAGTGAGCAAACCTGCCAACACATAGCTACTGGCCACCACCCAACGCGTGTTGATACCGGAGAAACGTGTAGACTCCTCGTTGCGGCCAACGGCGAACAGATAGCGGCCATAGATCGAACGGTGCAGCACGAACCACATAACAATGGAGATGATTATTAAAATCACAAAGGGCATAGGCAGAACGCCAAACAACCGACCTTTGGCAATAATCTGCAAAGTCTGAAAACCTTCAGCGTTACCAAAGCCTTTTGTATCCTCACCAGCGATGAACCGCGCAAGTCCGCGATAAATCATCAATCCGCAAAGCGTGGCTACGAAAGGTTGGATTTTCAGTTTTGTGACCAGCACTCCATTGATGAGGCCCAACGCAGTTGGAATTCCGATCGCTGTCAACGCCGCCAGTGGCCAAGGCCATTTCCATTCGGCCAGCATCATTGCGAGCAATACACCAGCCAGGGCGAACACCGAACCTACGGATAGATCAATCCCGCCTGTGATAATGACCAAGCCAAGTCCGATGCTAAAGATTCCATACAGACCTATAAGGTTTGCAAGGTTGGTGAGATTGGGGCCAGACAGGAACCGCGGATTAATCGCTGCGGTAACACCGCACAACACGATCAACAATGTCAGAATACCGAGTTCCTTCTTCATTCAAAATGCTTGACCACGGTTCACGCGCTCAGTTGGCAAACGCCGGTTTGGCGGCAGCAATTTTCTTCCCCACCGCGAGCTGCATGATGTTTTCCTCATTGCAATCAGGCCGTTCGAGAATCCCGGTGATCTGACCTTCATGCATCACCGCTACCCGGTCGCTGACGTGCAAAACCTCCTCCATGTCGCTGCTGATCATCAGAATCACCGCCCCCTGCTCTGCCAGGGCCCGCATGATGCGGTAAATCTCCGCCTTCGCACCGACGTCGATGCCGCGCGTTGGTTCGTCGAGAATCATCACCTTCGGGTCCATGGAAAGCCATTTGCCCAAAACAACCTTCTGCTGGTTGCCGCCGGAGAGATTGAGCACGCGGGCCTCGGGCCCTGGCGTTTTAATCTTCAAGGATTGAATTTGTTCGTCCGTAACCTTGCGCTCCCGATCGCGACTGATGAGAAACAACGAGGCAAACTTCTTGAGCGATGGAAGCGTCGTGTTCTCGCGCACGGTCATGCCCGTAATCAGTCCTTCACCGCGGCGGTCTTCAGGAACAAGATAAAATCCTTTGGAGATAGCGGCGCGCGGATTGCCGATGGGCAACGATTCCCCGCCCAGTGAAACCTCGCCGCTGGCAGAACGGTCCAAACCAACCAACGCTTTCATGATCTCGCTGCGCCCCGCGCCCACGAGTCCAGCGAAACCAAGAATCTCGCCACGCCCGGCATCAAACGACACTTGCTTCGACGGAAAGCGGCTGGAGCAGAGGTTGCGCACTTTGAGGTAGCCCGGCGTCTTCTTCGCGGTGGACTCAACGTAAAAGCTCTTGATTTCGCGCCCCACCATCAAGCCGACGATCTTGTCGTGGGAGATTTGATCGTGGGTCAGTTCGCCAGCGTTCTTGCCGTCGCGCAAAACCACCACACGGTCCGAGCAGTGCTCCACTTCGCCGAGCCGATGCGAAATGTAGATGACGCTCACCCCTTGCTCGCTCAGTTCGCAGACCAGCTTCAAAAGCCTTTCCGTCTCAACCAGCGTCAAACTGGACGTGGGCTCGTCCATGATGATGATGCGAGCGTTCAGGGATAAGGCCTTGGCGATCTCCACCATCTGCTGCTGTGCAATGGAGAGCTTGTCCACGCGCGTTCTGCTGGAGACATCCAGTCCCAGTCGCTTGAGGTAAGGCTCAGTGTCAGCGTGGATTTTCCTTTGATCGATCAACTTGAACGGGCCGATCAGTGGTTCGCGACCCAGAAAAACATTAGCCGCAATGTCGAGATTATCGAGGACGTTGAGCTCCTGATGAATGAACGCGATACCGAGCTTCATCGCGTCAGTGACGTTGTTAATCTTCACCGGCTGACCATCCACGAGAATCTGTCCGTCGTCCGGCTGATAAACGCCACCGAGAATTTTCATCAAGGTGGATTTCCCCGCCCCGTTCTCGCCGCAAAGCGCCAGCACCTCGCCTTTGCCAATTTCCAGGCTGACGTTATCGAGCGCGACGACACCGGGGAATCGCTTCCCGATACCCCGCATGGAAAGTAAAGGTGTTGTCATGGCCAAATTGCTGCCGCGTTGAATATCAAATTCACACCCGCGCGCACCACCTTAATTGGGTAGTTTTAGAGGGAGCGGCGTCACGCCGACGCCGCCCTGAGATTTTCACTCGGATCACTTCCCGAGTTGTTTGTTCAAGCGGGCTTTGAATTCAGCGACGTTGTCCTTCTTGATGTTCAGTGTGGGCACAATTTGCTTGCCGCCGGCGAGCGCTTCTTTGTCTCCGCCGAGGTATTTCGCCATTTTGGTAATGGCCTGCTTGCCGAACTCATAAGGCTGTTGAACGACGGTCGCGTAAATATCACCGGAAGCCACGCCGGCAAGAGTTTCATCTTCCTCGTCGAAACAAACGATTTTCACCGAACCGAGTTTGCCGCTGTTGCGCGTGCCATTCAGGATGGCCGGGCCGTTGTAACTCCACAAACCAACGAGGCACGCCACGTCCTGATGCTTCACCAAAGTGTCTTCCACATTGCGTTGTGCGCGTGCGCGATCCGTTTCGTCCGTGCGCACATCAATGATTTCAACCTTCGAACCCTCGAGTTCCTTCTTTATGCCTTGGAACCGTTCCTTCGCGTTTGCGGCATCCAGCGTGCCGACGAATACCATGATCTTTCCGCCATTGGGCAAAGCCTCCTTGATGAGTTTCCCGGCCTCGACTCCCGCCGCGACATTGTCCGTGCCGATGTAACAAACCCGCTTGCTCTCTGGCGCGTCGCTGTCATGGCAAATTAAGAGCGTCTGGCTGGCGGCCTTGTTCAACAACTCAGTCTGGTTGGCGGGATCAACCGGACTCATCGCGATGCCATCGATGCCTTTGGCCAACAAATCATCAATGATTTGCTGTTGCTCAGCGGCGGTGCCACCAGACGGAATGCGAAAATCCACGCTGACATTGCCGAGCTCTTTCTCCGCGTCAGTCGTGCCGGCCTTGGCAATCACCCAGAACGGCGACGCGTTGTTCACCACGAATGCCAGTTTGAGTTTCTTTCCGCCACCATCTCCAGAAGCCGTGCCGCCACCCGAGCTGCTTTCGCTCTTGCCGCAGCCAGAAATAACAAGCGCCAGACATAGCGCACTGAGAGTGATACCGAGTTGTTTGATCTTCATGGTTGATGTTGGTTGTGATTAGCGAATGAATTTGAAAATGATCGTGTTCTTGTAAGTTTCGCCCGGCTTCAGCACGGTCGTCGGGAAGTTGGGTTTATTGGGCGAATCCGGAAAATGCTGCGGCTCGAAGCAAAAGCCATTGCGCGCCTGATACGTCCAGCCGCCTTTGCCGGTGATGGTGCCATCCAAAAAGTTTCCGGTGTAGAACTGCACGCCCGGCTCGGTGGTCCACACTTCCATCTCATGACCGCTGGTGGGCTCAGTGACCGTGGCGGCCAGCGTCAGGGTGCCGGGAGCCTTCTTGTTGAGCACCCAATTGTGGTCGTAGCCACGGCCCAGCTTGAGTTGTTCGTCGTTGTCATTGATGCGGGCGCCAATTGCCATTGGCTTGGTAAAGTCCATTGGAGTTCCTTTGACAGGGCGCAATTCGCCGGTGGGAATCGAGGAGGCATCTGCGGGCGTAAACTTATCCGCGTTGATGGTCACGACGTGATTGAGGACATCGCCCTTGCCCGCAAGATTGAAATACGAGTGCTGCGTCAGATTGCAATGGGTATCCTTGTCGGTCGTGGCCGTGTAATCCAGGCGCAGCCCATTGTCATCAGTGAGCGTGTAAAGTGCCGTAACGCTCAGGTTGCCGGGGAAACCTTCCTCGCCATCCTTGCTCGTGTATTGCAGTTCCAGCGAATTTCCTGTCGCCTTCACAACTTTCCACACCGCTTTGTCGAAGCCCTTGATTCCACCGTGCAACGAATTCTCACCATTGTTCTTTGCCAACGTGTATTCCTTCCCATTCAAAGTGAACTTCGCCTTGGCGATGCGATTTCCATAGCGGCCAACGATGCAGCCGAAATACGGCGAACTCTTGAGATAACCCTCCAGATTGTCATAGCCGAGAACGACGTCATCCATGTTGCCGTCTTTTCCCGGAATCTTAAGCGACGTGACGATGCCGCCGTAATTGCAGATTTGAGCTTCCATGCCCTTCGCGTTGCGGAGGGTGTAGAGGGTCACGGCCTGGCCGTCAACCGTGCCAAACGGAGTGGAGTTGGAGGAATTCATTTTGCAGCAATTTGAGGAGGCGCAACCGGCGATCAAAAGCGCGGCGATAGCCACGCTTAAACGTCCGGTCCAGCGAATCAATGGTTTCGTCATGGTTGGTGTTGGTTGCGGCAGCATGTTATGCGCTCCCAAGCGATTTGCGAACGAAAAAATCCCGGCCCAGGCCGCAAACGCCCACCGGCGCGCTATTTGTGCGCCGTCTTCAGTCGTGCCGAAGCATTGGCGATGAAGTTCTGAAGCAGAATAAATGCGAGCACCAGCATCCCGATCACGATCTTGGTCCACCAGGTATTCAAGTCGCCCTTGAACGTAATGAGGGTCTGAATGAGACCAAGAATCAGCACTCCCATCAGCGTGCCTGCCATGAAGCCCACGCCGCCGCTCAGCAGCGTGCCGCCGATCACGACCGCCGCAATCGCATCCAGTTCGAGACCGACGCACGACGCCGGATCTCCTGACTGCGTGTAAAACGTATAAATCACTCCCGCCAACGCCGAGCAGAATCCGGACACCGTGTAGATCAAGACCTTCGTGCGCCCCACGGGCAAGCCCATGAGCGTCGCAGATTGCTCATCTCCCCCGAGCGCATAGATAAACCGACCGAACCTGGTGTAATGCGCCACGAACAACGCGAGGAGAAAGATGACGACGTAGCACGTGGCGGTGAACGGAATGCTCACGCGGTCATTCAACGGAATGGCCAGGCTTTCAGAAATCTTCTCAAGAAAGAACGGATGCGTGATACCGACGGATTGGGGAGCAATCACAAATCCGAGACCGCGCGCCAAAAACATTCCCGCCAACGTCACCAGAAATGGCGGGAGGTGGAATATCCGAATCAGCAAACCCATTCCGGTTCCAAACAGCGCACCCAGGACCAACGCCAGCAGGATGGCAAGCTGCGGGTTCATTCCCTTTTCCACCGCCGACGCGATAAAGATGCTCGTGAACGCGACCACGGCTCCGACTGAGAGATCAATTCCCCCTGAAAGAATCACAAACGTCGCGCCAACCGCTGCCACTCCCAGGAAGGCATTGTCGCCAACCAAATTCACCAACACGCGCAACGAGCCAAAGTTATCAAAGGAAACGCAACCCAACGTGTAAAGCCCCACCAGCACGAGCGCCGTGGCAAGCAGTGGGATGTATTTGGCTGAGACGGGAAGCTTCATGCGGCTTTTCTCTGGAAGATTCCGCTCAGTTGCGCGCGCAACCTGGGGGATTGCAACAGGCACACAGCGAGAATCGCCAATGCTTTCGGCACCGGCGCAATGTCCGCGCTAACGTTGCGCATATACATCGTCGTCGTCAGCGTTTGAATAAATAGCGCTCCAACAATCGCGCCAGCCAGGTAAAACCGGCCGCCTGTCAATGCCGTGCCGCCCACAACCACCGCCAGAATCGCATCGAGTTCAAGAAACAATCCTGCATGGTTCGAGTCGGCGCACTTGATGTTGGAAGCGGCCACGAGTCCCGCCAGACCCGCGCACAGTCCGGAAAAGACATAAACGAGAAACTTCACCGTTGAAGCATTGACTCCCGCGTAAGTGCTGGCCGTCTGGTTGTCGCCGACGGACTCGATGAACAGCCCGATAGCCGTCTTGCGCGTCAGCAGAACGGTGAGCGCCAGCATCGCCATGCTCAACCACACCGGGAACGGCAGGCCCAGCAAACTTCCATTGCCAACGTAAGTGAGTCGTTCGTCCGTAAACGTGATGATCTGACCGTCCGTGATCAGTTGCGCAACGCCGCGCCCAGCCACCATCAAGATCAGCGTCGCGACGATGGGTTGAACTTTGAACCCGCCCACAAGCAATCCGTTCCAACAACCGGCCAGCACCGCCACCGCCAGCGATGCCGCAATTACGACCGGAAACGGCACACCCGCTTTGTTGATCAGTTGCGCCGCCACCGCCCCGCCAATCGCCATCACCGCCCCAACCGACAAGTCCACGCCACCGGTCGCAATTACCAACGCCATCCCGAGCGAAAGCAACATGACTTTCGAGCCGTGATTCAGAATGTCGATGAGCACGCCATAAAGCCGTCCATCGCGGATTTCGACGCGGAAGAACCCTTCCGTAAAGAGGAGGTTGAACAACAATAACAGCCCCAATCCAGCCACCGGCCAGATTAAGCTGTGCCACCATCGCACTTCGCGTTTCTGAAAACGATCAACTGCCATGACTGTGTCCCGCAATGGTGCGCATGATGTTCTCTTCGGAAATCTGTTCGCCGGTCAACTCGCCGACTTTGACGCGGTCGCGTAACACCACCACCCGTTGCGAGTCGCGCGCGACTTCTTCCAGTTCCGAGCTGATAAAGAGGATCGACATCCCCTGCTCTTGCAAGGACTGCACCAGCTTCAAAATCTCTGCCTTTGCGCCGACATCGATTCCGCGCGTCGGTTCGTCCAGAATCAAAAGTCGCGGCTGCGTCGCCAGCCAGCGCGCGAGCAGAACTTTTTGTTGGTTGCCGCCGCTCAGGTTCATTACCAACTGCTCCGCGCCCGGCGTGCTGATGCCAATGAGCTTGATGTATTTGTCGGCAATTTCCTCCTGCTCCCGTTGCGAAAGCGTCTTCAAAGCGCCGCGCCGCGCCTGCAATGCGAGAATGATGTTTTCACGAATGGACAAGCGCGGAATGATGCCGTCCACTTTGCGGTTCTCCGGCGTGAACGCAAAGCCAGCGCGAATCGCTTCACGCGGCGAACTGAATTGCGTGGGCTTGCCGTCGAGTAACATTTCGCCCGTCTGTGGCTTATCAATGCCAAAGATGAGTCGTGCTGTCTCCGTGCGACCCGACCCCAGCAAGCCCGCCAACCCAACAACTTCGCCCTTGCCGATGGTCAGGTTCATTCCGGTGACCGATCCCGCACGCCCATAGTTCTTCAATTCCAGCAACGGCTCGCGCCTGGCCTGTGATGCCTGCCCTTCGTCGTGCTGCACCGTCGGAACTTGCGAGAGTTCCTTGCCGATCATTTTACTGACCAACTCCGCGCGCGGCAGCTTGACGGTCTCGAATTCGCCAACCAATTGGCCATCGCGCAACACCGTGATGCGATCCGAAATCGCATACACCTGATCCATGAAGTGCGTAACAATGACAATCCCTAGGCCTTCCCCGCGCAGTTTACGAATCACTTTGAAGAGTTCCTCAACCTCCCTTTCATCGAGACTGGAAGTGGGCTCATCCAGAACGAGCAACTTGCCCGAAACATCGAGCGCCCGCGCGATGGCGATCATCTGCTGCAACGCGATGGAATACGATGAGAGCGGCTGGGTGACATCGAGTTTGATGTCCACGCGCGCCAGTGCAGCTTCCGCGCGTTTGGCCATCGCGCCCCATCGAATCATTCCGAAACGTGTGGGCTGACGACCGAGACAAATGTTTTCCGCAACGGAGAGATGCGGAATGAGGTTTACCTCCTGATAGACCGTGCTGATGCCCAGTGCCTCTGCAGCCTTGGGCGAAGCGGCATTGATCTCCACGCCATCCAGCCGCAGGCTGCCGCTGTCGCGTTGATAAACGCCAGTGAGCACCTTGATGAGCGTGCTCTTGCCCGCGCCGTTCTCGCCCATCAAGGCGTGAACCTCACCGCGTCGCACGGTGAAGTCCACGTTTTGGAGAGCTTTGACCCCGGGAAAACTTTTCGTCAGCCCACGAATCTCTAGCAGCGGTTTCTGGTCGGCGGCCATTCGGCAGTTGCGCGAATTAATACTTTCGCTTCGGCAACTCGGCCGCGGCTTGCGATTGCTCAAAAACGCCTTCTTCCACCGTCGTGCGTTTGGGCAATTTCTTCCTGGCCAGAATGGCTTCAACCGCATCAAAGAGCTGCGGCCCGATAAGCGGATTGCACTCCACGGTGCAGTTCAATTTACCCGCAGCCATCGCTTCGAACGCGCCCCTGACGCCATCAATTGAAACAATGAGAATGTCCTTGCCGGGTTTGATGCCGGCTTCTTCCATCGCCTGAATTGCACCGAGCGCCATGTCGTCGTTGTGCGCGAAGAGTGCCGTGAGCTGTTTCGCGTCGGGACTCTTGAGGAATGCTTCCATGACTTCCTTGCCCTTGGCGCGAGTGAAATCGCCGCTTTGGGATTTCACGATTTTCATCTCCGGATACTTAGCGAGGACTTCTTCGAAACCTTTCTTGCGATCGTTAGCTGGAGCCGAGCCGGGCGTTCCGACCAGTTCAGCTATAACGGCTTTGCCGTTGCTCGCTTTCGCCAGCCAGTTTGCGGCGCGGCGGCCTTCCTCAATGAAGTCTGACCCGATGAACGTGACGTAGAGCGAATCATCCGTGACTTTCACTGAACGGTCGGTGAGCACGACGGGAATTTTGGCTTTCTTGATTTCAGTCAGCACGGGTTGCCAACCAGTTTCCACCACGGGCGAGAACGCAATGACATCCACGCCCTGCGCGATGAACGAGCGCAATGCCTTGATCTGGTTTTCCTGCTTCTGCTGCGCATCGGCAAACTTGAGTTCAATGCCACGCTTGGCGGCTTCCGATTTAATGGACTCCGTGTTGGCGGTGCGCCAGCCGCTTTCCGCGCCGATCTGCGAAAAGCCGACCACGATTTTCTTGTCCGCCCCAAACGACATCGATCCGCACAAAAGCGCGGCGGTCAGACCAAGCATGATTTTGTTCATTGTTTTCATAGTGGTTGTTGATTGGATCATTTGAGC
>DASUGI010000031.1:0-25391 GCA_036274115.1 Verrucomicrobiia bacterium | reverse complement strand
CACGAGAAAATTGATTTCACCACCTGCATCTTCGTCGTTCAGGACGAGAAGGTCCTCCTCATTCATCATCGCAAGCTCGACAAATGGTTGCCCCTCGGCGGACACATCGAATTGGACGAAGACCCGGAGCAAGCGGCGCTGCGTGAGGCCCGCGAGGAAAGCGGATTGGAAGTGGAATTGTTGGGGGACCGAGCACCCACCACGGAACCCGGCACGCGCGCGCTGATTGCACCCCGCTTTCTCGACATTCATCGTATCAGCGACACGCACGAGCACATCGGCATGATCTATTGGGCGCGGCCCAAAAGCGGTTCGGCGACACTGGCGGCGGAAGAGCATCATGACATTCGCTGGTGCTCCGTGGCCGATCTCGAAACGCTCACGCCCGCAATGAGCAACGCCGTTAAATGGTATTGCCGGAAAGCGATTGAGGAGATCTCTCATGCGAAAAGCTAAGGCGGCTCCACATTTCCGGCTCCGCGCTCCGCGCTGGCTATGACCCATCGCCAACTCAAGGTCGGTTACTTCACGCTGGCGGCGATGAACACGCTGGCGGCTTCTTACTATCTCAATTACCTGTTCTTTTTCCTGCGCGATCGGTTTGGCTTTGGCAATCGCGAGAATCTTTGGGTCACCGCGCTGCACGGGTTCATTTACATCTTCGCCGCCGTGCAATGCGGAAAGTTCGCGGAACGGCGCGGTTACCTGCTCAGTCTCAAAACCGGCTTCCTGAGTCTGCTGGCGGTGATGGTGGCTGCCGCATTCCTGGATAATGTGATCGGGCAGCTCCTGGTAATTTGCGTATATAGCATCGTGCTGCTGTTTACGTGGCCAGCCCTGGAATCCCTTGCGAGCGAAAAGGAATCCCAGGCCGGCGTGCAACAAATGGTGGGCATCTACAACTGCACCTGGGCTGGCGCGGCGGCGATTGCCTACTTCACGGGTGGAAAACTTTACGACGCCTTCGGTAAAGGGGCGATCTTCTGGCTGCCGGCGGCTTTGTTCGCGGCGCAGTTTGTTCTGGCGCTTTGGCTCGAGCGACGCCATGACGCCGTACTGGCCGCCACTCCCGAGCCCGTCAAGGAAACTCACCATACACCCGAAGCCGTAGCGTTTCGGCAGGCCGTCAGTCCCCAGGCGTTTCTGAAAATGGCGTGGCTGGCGAGCCCCTTCTCTTACATCGCCATCAACACCTTGATTGCCGTCATGCCCGGCATTGCGCAAAAGCTCGAACTCTCGCCCACGCGGGTGGGCTTGTTCTGCTCCGTGTGGTTCTTCGGGCGCTTCGCCGCGTTTGCGCTGCTTTGGAAGTGGAAAGGCTGGCACTATCGCTTTCGGTGGCTGGTCGGCTCGTTCGTTTTGTTGATCGCCAGCTTCGCCGCCATCTTGCTGGCGCAGAAATTGTGGATCGTCGTGGCGGCACAACTCGCATTCGGACTCGGGACCGGTGTGATTTATTACTCGTCGCTGTTCTATTCAATGGATGTCGGTGAAGGCAGCAGCGAGCACGGCGGATGGCATGAGGCGTTTATTGGCGCCGGAATTTGTTTCGGCCCGGCGACCGGAGCGCTGGCACTACAACTGTCGCCCGGTAATCCCAACGCGGGCACCTGGGCGGTTTGTGGGTTGCTCGTCCTCGGTTTGCTTGCCCTGATCTGGCTGAGGGTGCGAAAGGTGTGATTTAACTGCCGTTCAAGATTCCTCTCGTTCTCCTCCTCGTCGTCGTCCTCGCTTCTTTCAAATCAATTCGAGGACGAGAACGAGGAAGACGACGATGACGAATTGATGCGACACGGGCCTTCCAATCACACCCGGGTGCGGAAGTGAAACTTGATAAGTCCGCCAATCATGTCCATCCTGCCGGCGTTCGTGCTTTGATGAATTGATCCATTTTAACGACAATCACCACACCATGTCACAACTTGCAGGAAAGCTCGGAATCGTCTTCGGCGTCGCCAACAAACGCTCCATCGCGTGGGCCATCGCCCAGGCCTGGCACAAAGCGGGTGCGAAACTCGCCTTCACTTACCAGGGCGAACGATTGAAGGAAAACGTCGAGGAACTGGCGGGCACGTTCGGCGCGGACACGCTCATCATGCCGTGTGACGTCACCAAGGACGAAGACATTGCCCGCGTGTTTGGCGAAGTCGGACAGAAATTCGGCAAGTTGCACTTGATGCTGCATTCCGTGGCGTTTGCCCCGAAGGACGCGCTGGAAGGTGACTTTGTGAACACCAGTCGCGAAGCATTCCGCATCGCACACGACGTGAGTGCCTACTCACTCGTCGCTCTTTCCCGGGCCGCAGCGCCGTTGATGACCGATGGCGGAAGCGTTATTGCCATGAGTTATTACGGTTCGGAGAAGGTCGTGCCGCATTACAACGTGATGGGTGTGGCGAAGGCGTCTCTGGAGGCCAGCACGCGTTACCTCGCTTACGATCTTGGCCCAAAAAAAATCCGCGTAAACTGCATCAGCGCGGGCCCGGTGAACACTCTCGCCGCCCGCGGCATTGCCGGATTCACGGAGATGTTGAAGCATTATGAAGCGCATGCACCGCTGAAGCGCAACGTGCTTCCCGACGAACTCGGCGCCACCGGAACTTTTCTGGCCAGCGACGGCGCCGCCGCCATTACGGGCCAGGTCATCTACGTGGACGGCGGTTACCAGATCATGGGGATGTGAGGACAAGCGTTTCGCGCCTTAGCGAATCGTGGTCATCAGCTTGAAGCGCCTCCAGTCTTCGTTCCGGGACGAGATGCTGGCTTGCGCGCTGGTCCAAACGGAGGTGGGATCGCGCAATTTCTGAACGTCCGCGTGGCCATCCAGATAATTCACTGCAAAACCGCGTTGATGGCGAGTCGCAGGAAAATCGCCAAAGGGATCACTGTCGTCCATCGTCACCAGAAACCAGCCATCATCAATGCTGAGTTCGTGCTCGTCCGCAATCATCCAGAGCCCGGACGCGCCGGCAACATTGACCTCGCTGTCTTTGACAAAGGTTCGGTACCCGGTGGGCCGGGGATAACCCTCCATGTAGCGGCTGCCCACCCAGCTGTTCATGCCGTAACTCCGCACCCGGGGCGCGCGCGGCTTTGAACCACTCATGGCATCTGCGCCGGTCGTTGACCGATCCGCCGGACAATGAAACACCCCGAGCTGACTCGCGTAGGGAAAGAATTTGCTCAATCGCAAAAACAAGGTGTTGGTCGCTTCATAGTCGGATTGCATGTTGCCCATCACCCACGCATTCGTGCCCATCGGGTTGGGAACAATTGTGGGATGGTTCACCACCAGCAATCCGCGGTTGTCGGCGGTGTAAGCTTGGGCGGCCACGCCCAATTGCCGGAGATTGCTGACGCACGAAATCGCCTGCGCCTTGGTCTTGGCTCCGGAAAGCGCCGGCAAAAGCAAAGCCGCCAGAATCGCCATGATGGCGATCACCACCAGGAGTTCAATCAGCGTGAAGCCTGATGCCGGCCGGCGGCGGCGCCGCTGACGCGCTTTCTTTCGTGCTTTGGCCGCAGCCGCAATGTGCGATGGCGATGGCGATGGATTCCCGACCTGCTTCGGCACCACCAGGTGACCGATGGGCTCGGGAATCGACGAACTGCTTTTGAAAACTTGATTGATCGCCGCCCACAAAGCCTCTCCGTTTCCCATCGGGATTGAACCAGAGCCGCCGGATACATCTCGAAACACACGCGCCATGAGATTTGTACTAAGGTCAGTCTTTTTACCTCGGGGATTTCCCGATGGGAACTGTGCGTCTGGTGGCACACCTGCGCTTTTGATTGCACAACCCGTCGCACGCAGGATAATCGCAGGGAGGCCAGATGAACCTGAGCGTCGCGCTTCCATTTGTCGCCACGATGCTGTTGGCGCTTGTGCCGCCGCTGTATGCACAGTCCACCAACCGTTGGCGGGTCTTTTCCCGTACCGACGGATTGCCGGACAACGCCTGCCTTTCCGTCACGCCGGGCGCGAGCGGGAACATCCTGGTGCGACACTTGAGGTCCACCGAGATTTCCATCCTCGATGGCTACGACATCACGACCGTGCCCGGTCCCGGTTTGTATCGGAGGCGTGTTTACGAAAGTCCGGGCGGACAGTTATGGACCGTGGCGCCGGATGGCTTGCAGGAATTTCGCGACGGCCAGTGGGTATCCTATCGCATTGACCCGATTGCAAACCATTTTGGCAGCGGCCAAACAAATGACGTGGTGCTGCTCGCGGTGCGGCAGGGCCGGGTTCTAATCCTTCTGCCGGATCAATTGCTGCAATTCGAAGCGGAAGACCCGGACCATCCCAACTTGCGATTGCTGAGACGCGCGGACCCGGCGTCCATCGGTTCATTCGTCGATTTGCAAGTGGCGCGCGACGGCGACCTTTGGATCATTGGCACCAAAGGCCTGGAAAAAACCGCGGGACCATTGCGAAACCTGAGGTCCGACCAATCATGGATCGCAACGGATGACGTGCCCCCGGAAATTCAGGGCACTCAGGTGGAGTTGCCCTCGGCGGACGAACTTTCCGTTCGCAAAATCTACGATACCCTCGTTCAGCCTGACGGCGTGATCTGGGTGGCTACTTCCGATGGATTGTTTCGCCGCGCGCCTCAAATCTGGGAGCCGGAAAGCACCTTACCGTCACGAACCAACCAACCCATGCCCCGTCCCGCCCTGCCGGACCACGTCGAGCGCCGGGCCAACTGGAATGTGTTTCACACGACGCGCAGCGGCGATTTGTGGCTGGGCAGCGCCAACGAAATCGCGTGGCGACATGAAAACTCCTGGCGCTTCTTCAGCTCGACAAATCAGATCGGACCGGAAGAGGTTCTTGGATTTGCGGAAGCATTGGATGGGCGAATCTGGTGCGCCACGCCGACTCAAGTATGGCACTTCGATGGTCGTAACTGGAACATCTTGCGCGGCAGTTTTACTCGCATCAACAGTCTTTATGCCGCTCATGATGGCACATTGTGGGTCGCCAGTGAAGACGGTGCCTATCGCTATACTCAGGGGAATTGGATCGTCAATGGCCCCGAGGATGGCCTGCCCTCCCCTGCCGTTCGTGAAATTTTTGAAGATGCCACCGGACGCATTACGGCCATCACTTCCCGCGGCGCCGCCAAATTCCGCGTCGAGGCAGACCCGGATCCACCGGAGACCTCTCTCGTCACGGCCGACGTTGGCGAAAACAGTTTTCGCGAAGGATCCATGCTGACGTTGTCGTTCCGGGGCCGTGATAAATGGAAACACACCACCACCGGTCGCCTGCTTTTTTCCTATCGTTGGGATGATCGCGAGTGGACGCAGTTCCAGGACTCCCGTGAGGCGCCCCTGGCGGACCTTGCGTTGGGCAAACATTATTTCCAGGTACGCGCCATGGATCGTAATGGCAACATCGACCTCTCACCGGCTCAATTCGAATTCACCATCGTCGTCCCATGGTATCGTGAAACCCGGCTCGTTCTGGTTCTTTCGGTCGCGCTTGGCATTGCCCTGTTCTTCGCGGGTCTGGCGATGAATCGTCACCGTCGGTTAAAGCTGAGCTATGCCGAGGTGGAGCGAAAGGTCACGGAACGCACGCGCGAACTGGAGATGGCCAATCAGGAATTGCTTCACAGCCAAAAAATGAATGCCCTGGGCACGCTGTCCGCCGGCATTGCGCATGACTTCAACAACATCCTCTCCATCATTAAAGGCTCAACCCAGATCATCGAAGACAATCTCGACAAACCCGAAAAAATCCGCACGCGACTCGACCGGATCAAAACGGTCGTCCAACAGGGCGCGGGAATCGTCGAGGCCATGCTCGGTTTCAGCCGCAATTCCGACCAGCAAACCGAGCTGAGTGACGTCAACACCATCGTGAGCGACACGCTGAAATTGCTCGGCGACCGTTTTCTCCGCGAAGTGGAAGTGAAGTTTCAACGCGCTCAGGGTCTGCCACGCATCGCCGTCGCGCGCGATTTCGTCCAGCAAGTCCTGCTCAATTTCATCTTCAACGCCGCCGAAGCAATGACGGATCGCAAGCAGATCACGCTCACGACGCGGTTCGTTGAAGCGCCACCGCCGGGAATAATCCTGTCGCCGGCCCAGAACGGCAGTTGCATTGCCATCAGCGTCAAAGATTCCGGCAGCGGGATTGCGCCCGAGAATTTATCGCGCATCTTTGAGCCGTTCTTCACGACGAAAGCCATGTCGGCCCGGCGCGGCACCGGTCTCGGACTGTCGATGGTTTATGAACTGGCGAAAAAACTGGAAGCGGGCCTTGCCGTCGAAACGGCGGTCGGCTCGGGCAGCACGTTCACCCTCTTTCTGCCGATCAAATCCGAGCCAGCCCGCCTGGTTCAATCCGAAATTCAAATGCGGTCATGAAAACGCCTGCCACCTTGCTCATCATTGAGGACGACGATCTCCAATACGAGATCTACGAAGAAACGCTGTCCGATTACAATCTCATCCGCGCCAAGACCGGCAGCGAAGCGCTCGCACGGATTCCGAACAGCCGGCCCGATATTCTGATTCTCGATCACGTCCTTGATGCGGGCGAACGCGGTCTCGACTTCCTGCCTGAGTTCAAGGAACTGCTGCCGCATGTTCCCATCATCGTCGTTTCAGGGGCATTGGAAGTCCGACAGCAAATGGCCGCTTTGCAAGGTCCCCGCCGGGCGCACTACTGCCTCCCCAAACCGGTGGACGTGCGCGAACTGAAGCGCACCGTCGCAACCGCGCTTACCGAATGCGGCCAGGCGGAAGTCGTTCGCCAGTTTGAAGCGCTGGAACGCTCCCGCCGCGTGGATGCTCAGGAACTGCTGAGCCGCTCCACGGACCGTCTCAGCCGTCAGAATCGCATTCTGGAAATCATCGGCAACTCCCGCGAGCGCCCCAATATCTCCGCGCTCTCCCGCCAGTTCAATGTTGCGCGCCGCACGATCATTCGTGACTTGCAGGAGATGATCCGCCGCGGCCAACTCAAGCCGGAGGTTTATCCGGAGTGGGAGAATCCGACGACCGGCGAGCCAGACTGAGTGACAGGATTTTTCCCGGCGAGCCGTTCAGGACACTCTGGCCTGAAGCTCCCGCGAAGCTTCGTTTTGACGAACTCTCGGCATTGACTCCCGCGATAATCTGACCCAGGTGAACCAACGCCTGCTCGATCTCGTCGGTCCAGGGATTACCAAAGTTCAGGCGGATGTAATTCTGGAAGCCCCGCTTGACTGAAAAGATCGGCCCGGGAGCGATACTGATGCGGCGAGCCAGCGCCCGCTCGTAGACCTGCAGCCCCGGAATATGTGGAGGCAATTCGACCCACAATGCCATCCCGCCATTCGGACGGCTCACTTTGGTGCCTTCCGGAAAACAGCAACCCACGATCTCCGTCATGCGCCGCACGTTCTCCGCATAGGTTCGCGAGAGCTTGCGGACATGATTCTCGTACCCGCCACTTTGAAGAAACTGCGCCATGGCCAGTTGGGGCGGCGAGCACGTGGCCAGCGAATTCGTCCACTTGAGAAACTCCACCTGTTCGCGGAACCGGCCCGCGGCGACCCAGCCCACGCGATAACCCGGCGCCAAGGTCTTGCTGAAGGAATCGCACGTCATCACCCAGCCCTCCTTGTCAAAGGCCTTGCATACCTTGGGACGATTGCCCGTGAACACCAACTTGCCGTAAACGTCATCCTCGATGAGTGGAATCTCACGTTCCGTCAGCAGTTCCACCAGCTTCCGTTTGTTCTCGTCCGGCATGCAACTGCCCAGCGGGTTGCTGAAGTTGGGTGTGAACAGGCACGCCTTGATCCGACAATGCTTCAAGCGGTGTTTCAGTTCATCGAGACAAATACCCTGGCGCGGATAAGTGGGAATTTCGCAGGCGCGCAACCCCAGCGACTCAATAATCTGCAGGATGCCGAAAAACGTTGGTGACTCGATCGCAACGATGTCTCCGGGTTTGGTCACCGCACGCAGACACAAGTTCAAACCTTCCGAAGCGCCGGAGGTCACGATCAGGTCTTCCGGTGAAAGCGCGCACCCGGCTTCAATCGCTTGCAACGCAATTTGGACCCGCAATCCCGCATCGCCCTTTGGCGGAGCATAGGCATGGTTCGCCTGGGGCGCGCGCCGGCCAACCGATGCCATGACGCGACTTAACTCACGCGTGGGGAACAATTCCGCGTTGGGCATGGCCACGCCCAGTCGCACCATGTTTGGCACAAAACTCGAACGCACCACTTGCAACACGAGATCGCGCACGCGCACGTTGTTGACCTGCGGCCGCGGACGATACACTTCCGGCTCCGGCGGCAGCGTCCAGCGCCTGGCCCTGACGAAGTATCCGGATTGCGGCTTTGCTTCAATCAGCCCTCGCGCTTCCAGCAATCGGTAGGCTTGTGTCACCGTCGCAATGCTGACCTGTTCCTGCGCGCTGACTTTTCGAATGGAAGGCACCCGTCCTCCCGGGCGAAGCGTGCCGCGCTCGATCAACTCACAAATGCGTGCGGCCACGCGATCATAGAGCTTGGGTCCGGCAGGGTTGGCAGATTTCGATGGGCCGGAAACAGCATCGGCTTTCATAAGGGCAATCTTAATTAAAAGGCAGTGGCAGCACAGTAACACTTGCGGGGAATTCCAACCAGTACAGTTGCCTAACTGTGCTGCTCGAATAATTCCGCTTCTGGCTCTGTTCAGTTCCAGGCCGCAGCGTATGATTCCAACATGTCCGGGAGCAATCCAGCACCTTCGCTGCATCAAAGCGTCGCAACGCTCCGGAGATCTTTACCCACTGAGTCTCGCAAGCGGTGGCGAGTGGCAGGCTCGCATGCAGGCACCGTTTCGAACTCAGTGGGGGAACTTTCTGCACCTTCCGCCAACCGCACCACCACCAGCCAATGGAGCCGATTGATCGCTTTAATGGTGACTGGCTTGATGTCTCCAATGGCTCTGCTGGCGGCTGAAATACCTGCGCCACAAACAACTCAGTCCGTGAGCAATCGTTCGCATACGGTCGGCTGGTATTTTCACAGCGGCCAATGGATTGCGGATGTCCAAACCTTTAAAGCGGCCTGCCGATTCTTAGTGGACGATGAATCTGACAGGGTAACCCCGGCCAAGCGTAAATGACGAAAGCGTTCGTCGGGTTGCTGTTGTGAATAAGTCGGATCGCCGCATTTCGAACTAAGGCTTGACAGCATTAAGGCCCGGCTCATACTCCGAACGCTAGCTCAGTAATAAACACTACCAACTACGCGGAGTACTTATGACTTGCCTTAAGCGTTTCACTTTTTGTGTCGCATTGGTCGGGTTAATCGCTTCCCACACAGCCCACTCTCAAATCAATGGGTATGTAGCAAACCCGCGTGTGTCCAACGGCGACGCGGGATCGACGCTTACAATCACGCCTCCGGCGCCGATCAATAATCCGTCGACAATTACGATTCAGGACATCTATTCAGGACCGTTTTCCGGGGTGAATCGGCACGATGTGCTGGCATCAGGTGACGGTGGCCTGACGCCTTATAACTTCAACATTGATTCAAGTTTTATCTTCACCACGCGAATTACGCTGACCGCCGGCGACAACTCACCTCGCAAAGAGGCGGGCATCCGTATCAATAGCCCTGTCACGGGTGATATGCTGTTCATCATCAACTCCGATGCGGGAGAAATTGTCACCTTCGGGGGGCCCTTCCACCTGTTTGGGAATAATGCTGGTGGCAACGGTTATACCCCGGGCACGTCCATCCTTCTCGGCATTAAGCAAGTCGGCGGCGGCGACGGCAATGGTGGTATTGCAACCACGACTGAATTCTTTATTGACCGGGGTTCGGGCATTATTACGACTGGCCCGCTAGCCTGGACAAACCTTGAGAAGGGACCAGTCAACTTTCAATTGGGCATTTACGCTCAAGGCGGGTCCGACGGTGGACTTGTCGTTTCGGACTACATCAATGCCGTCTTTGCGGACACGACATTCACCATTATTCCCGAACCCGGCACTTTCTCGCTGGTTGCCTTGGGATTGTTCGGCGTGCTGGCTTTCCGCCGGAAACATCAAGCTTGACCTCAGCTTGATTCAAACACTTTGGATACAACACTCGCAGCCGCGAGTGTTTTTTTTATCCTCAAACAGACTCGTTCTCACGGCGATGAAACTTTGTAGAAGCGACTTGTCCCGGTCGCAGGATCCGTCACGGATTTCACCGTGCCATCCCCCAGAAACGATGTCAGGAGCGTCCAGTTGCCTTCAGCCAAATTCGTCCGGTAAAAGACGCGGTAATTAATCCCGGCCTGCGTTGGAAAGGACAGTGCAATTTGCCCCGGTGATTGCGTTGCGGTCAGCGTGATGCCGCCCGCCGGAACCAGCATGAAGAAGTTGGGATTGCAATTTCCATCGGTCGCCAGCCGCAGCGTTGTCAATCCATTGAGCTTAACGACGGCCGGAGCGGAAAGGCCATCGTCCGTCAAAGGCACCCACGCATAAGTGATGTAATCCTTCCCCACCGCGCCGAAACGCCCAAGCCTGCGGGTAGTTTGATTCGCCGTGCCGGCGCCGCTTACAACCTGATCCAGGTACATCGAAAACGCGCCGTCACCAGACGTGCGGATATAAACATGGTAATTCCCCGCCGGATACTCTCGCGTGTAGTTCGCCCAGTCAGTGCCGGCGAAATACGTCAGGATGTAATCGACGCCACCCCAATAAACAAAGTTGGACCTCACCCAATCATGCTGGACCGGCTGGTTCAGGTAATCCTGGGGAATTCCGTCCGATCGATAAGCGAAGAACTCTCCGGACAAGGTGAGGTGTTGGAAATCAATATTGGTCGCCGCGCCCAGCCCGACATAGGAATTCGGGATGGCATCGGGAATAAACTGCCCCCCGTCATAATCGAAATCCTCGGCCTCGACCATGAAGTTGGCTTCACTGAACGTATCAAACCGATTCGTCACCGCGATGCCGTTGCCCAGCACGTTGGTCGCCGAGATAATGGCGGTGTGAATGGCATTCGGCAGAAGCGTGGGATAGACAACGCTCTTGGTGGAGGCCGTACCCGTGATGACCAGGTTGGAAGAAACATCGTAACCATCGAGGATCACGCGAATCCCGTCCGCTGGAAAACTGCTGCCCAACGTACTCACCGTGAACCTGAGGGCATTGGTGTATTCGAACGGATGCGTGCCGGTCGGGTACACATTGCTGAGTTGCGGCAAATCCGCCTGGGCAGCCACCAGCATGAAGAAATTCGGAAGGAGATTGCCGACGCTGGTAACGCGCAGCGTCTGTTTGCCATTGAGCATCACGAGCGCGTTATTACCATTGGTATCCTTCAGATAAACGTTTTCAAAAGTGCTCCACCCGCGGCCACCGTTGATGGTGAAACGCCCCAGCTCGGTGGTCGTCGTATCCGGGTTCACCACGCTGAGAATCAGCGACCCATTCAGGCCCACGTCGGTGGAGAGCCGGCCGATCACCCAATACGTGCCATTCGTCCAATCCCGCGTGTAGTTCAACCACATATCAGTGTTGAACGGGTCAATGCGATAATCGAACACCCCGGCCAGCGCATAGTCCTTGCGGGCATAGTCGCCCGAAATCAAAGTGCCTACCGCGTCATCAGGCCGATATACATGGTTCGGAGCCGTGCCGGTAACGTGCTCGTCCACGCCCTCATCTCCAACCTTGCCGAAATAACAGTTGGGCGTGCCAACGGTGTCGCACAGGATTGGATGGTTGAAATACATGCCGTTGGTAAAATCGAAATCTTCCGCTTCCCACGAATACAAAACTCGTGGCACGCCCACCCAGGTTGTCTCGAAGTAAGTGCTCGCGCTCGCGGTGAGATCGAGTGAATCGGTCACCGTAATGGATACGTTATACGTGAGGTTGGATTGTAAGCCGAGATAGCTGACGTTCTTGTTGGATGATGAGCCGGTGATATTCAGACTCCCGGACACATCCAAGCCGTTGACGACGAGTCCAATGCCGCTGTTGTTGATCGTGAACCCGCTGGGCGAGCTGACGTTAAAAGTGATCCCATCCGCCGGGTTCACGAAAATCATGTTCTGCGGAAAGAGGTTACTGATAAGAGGTGGCACCGGGCCGCTGACCTGATCGAGAACCGCGCTGTCGAAATAACAAGACCCGCCCTGGTTGGCAATCTGCAGGTAGACAAACCGGTAACGCACCTTGGTGCTCCCGACCGGCGCAACGAGTTGGGCAACCGAACCGGTCACCGCGTACGTATTGAAGAACGGGTCGCCAATCGAAACCGGGCTCGAGATATCACACGCCTTGTTTACGGGATACTGAATCCACGTGTCCGTTCCCGCGCCAGCGGTAAAATCATCCGATCGATACAGAGCCAGCAGGTTGCTGCTCGAACCCAGGAATGAAACCTCAAGCCACACCTTGCAGTCGGCGCCCAAAACATCGCCGCCTCCGGTGTAAAACCATCCACTGGCTTGATACGTTGAGCCGGGCGCGCTGCTGAACTCTTGAATCAAGCCGGCCGCGTTGTTAGTCCCATTGTAGCTCGCCCCCCATTGCTTGAAATGCAGCGCCCCCGATTGCGGCGGAACCGCTGCTTCGATCCAGAGATTAGGGGGTACCTGAGCCGTCGGCGGCGCAAACCGTGTCCACCCGGTTGGAATTTCGCGCCCACTATTCAGTTCAAAGCTGGGGTTCACCAACAGGTTGGCGGCCTGAACTGAGTTGCCAATGAGCACCACGCCAACGATCAAGGCAAAGAGCGTGGCAGTTACGTTGATCACGCGAAATGGCGCGCGCCTTGGAAGGCTTTTGGGGGGAGTCATATCTCTGGCAATATGTTATCCGGTCACGACTGGTTCATTTGAGTTCCTCTGGAGCAAGTTCCAATATTGCAGACGAACTCGACCTGTCAATGACTTGCTTTTCCGTTGACCTCTTCGCGCTCGTCCCCGATGGTGACACCGTTCATTCCCGGATCACATGCCGACGAAACCAAGTCTGACTTGCTGCGTCCTCCTGGCCGCGGCTTTGGCTCAAACTGCATCAGCGACGGAAATTCCAAACGGGTTTGTCATCCTCTCCGGCGATCGCAGCATTGTGTTGCACTGGGAACCAAATTCCGAACCTGACGTGGCCGGCTATCGCGTTTACCGTTCAACCACCGGCGCGGTCGGCCCTTTCACCCCCCTGACCCCAAGCTTGCTGACCGCTCCCGGCTACTGCGACCTGAGTATCCAACAAGTCGTCAACGGAAAGACCAATTTCTACTACGTGACGGCAGTGGACAATGCTTCGCAGGAAAGCCTTCCGACGGCAACCTTGAGTGCCACACCTCGTCCCTTCGCCAACGACGACGAGTTCCTCGATTACGTTCAGCGCACGAGCTTCGCTTACTTTTGGTATCGGGCGAACCCGGCGAACGGCCTCGTGCCGGACCGCAGTTCCGTCGGCTCCGCCTGCAGCATCGCCGCGGTGGGTTTTGGCCTTACCGCCATCGGCATTGCGGTCGATCACGGTTGGATCACGCGCACTCAGGCAGTTGCGCGCGTGCTAACGACGTTGAACACGTTTCTCAATGGTCCCCAAGGTCCAGCGATCTCCGGCACCATCGGTTACAAAGGCTGGTTCTACCATTTCCTCGACATGAACACGGCCTTGCGCTCACCGAATTCGGAACTTTCTTCCATCGATACCGCCCTGTTGCTGGGAGGAATCCTCTACGCCAAACAATACTTCAACGAACCCAACCCGAACGAAACAGCGATTCGCACGATGGCGGACGCCATCTTCAATCGCGTCGATTGGAACTGGATGGCGCAAGGGACCAACGTGGTTTCCATGGGCTGGTTTCCCAATGGTGGTTTCATCTCAGCAAACTGGATCGGCTATAACGAGGGCATGATCATTTACTGCCTCGGGATGGGCGCGGCCACCAACCTGTTGCCGGCTTCATCCTGGAGCCGCTGGACCAGTGGCTACACATGGGGCACTAACTATGGCCAAACCTACGTGGCATTCCCTCCACTGTTCGGACACGAGTATTCACATTGCTGGATTGATTTCCGGCATATCTCGGATGCTTACATGAACAGCCATGACACGACGTACTTTGAAAACTCACGTCGTGCCGCTCTCTCCCAGGTCGCCTACTGCAGCACTGCCCCCAAGGTCGGTTATTCGAGCACCATCTGGGGACTCACCGCTTGCGATGGTCCTCCACCCGCTGGCTATTCCGCTCGCGGTCTCCCACCCGCGTTGGACGACGGGACGATTGCGCCCACCGCCGCCGGTGCTGCCATACCCTTTACCCCCGAATACTCGCTACCCGCTCTGCGTGACTTCTACACTCGTTTCCGCCTCAACATCTGGACCGCCTACGGCTTTCGCGACGCCTTCAATCTCGGCCTCGGCTGGTACGCCACAGACGTGCTCGGCATTGATCAAGGACCCATCGCCATCATGATCGAAAACTATCGCAACCAACGCGTCTGGCAATTGTTCATGCGGAATGAAGAAGTCCAACGCGGCCTGGAGCGGGCGGGCTTTGTTCGCCTGCCCTTCATGGCGCTCAGCCTGCAGCCCACTCAATCCGCATACAATCTTTCCTGGACCGCTACCGCTGGGCGTTCCTATCAAGTCGAGCATTCTCCGCAACTCGCAACCTGGGCCGGGGCACCTGGCTTCGTGCAAGCCACGAACAACGGTGCGTTCAATTGGCTCGACACCAACCCGCCCACCCCGCAACGGTTCTATCGCGTATTCCAATTGGGAACGCCGTGATTGCCGCCAGCGAGTACGGGTAAATTTCTCCGATTGTTAAGAGGGCATCTGCTCTGTAGTCTTCGCCCATGCTTGCCCGCGTCTGCTCGGCCGCTGTCAATGGCATTGAAGCTTATCCCGTCGAAGTTGAAGTCAATGCGGGGTACGGCGACACGGTTATTGTCATCGTCGGTCTCCCGGATGCCGCCGTAAAGGAATCGCGCGACCGCGTCGCCACTGCGCTGAGCAATTCCGGATTTAAATTTCCGATGGGCCGCTGCACCATCAATCTCGCACCCGCAGATGTGAAGAAGGAAGGTCCCAGCTTTGACCTGCCGATCGCGCTCGGCATTCTCGCCGCGAGTGAGCAAATCGAAACCGATCAACTCGACAACTTCGTCGCGGTGGGCGAACTCGCGTTGACGGGAGCCGTCAGAGCCTGCAAGGGCGTATTGCCCGTCGCCATTCGCGCGAAACAGGACGGCAAAGTTGGCGTGCTCGTTCCGGCAGAGAATGCTGCCGAAGCCGCCGTGGTTGCCGGCCTGCAAGTCATCCCGATTCAGAACCTCCGCGAAGCCGCGCAGTTTCTCGAAGGCGAGATCCGCATCACGCCAACGAAAGTGGATATCACAGAAATTTTCAACCAGCCGCTCGATGACGACGTGGACTTTGCCGAAGTCAAAGGACAGGAATCCGTCAAACGCGCACTCGAGATCGCCGCCGCCGGCGGTCACAACGTCCTGCTCATCGGTCCGCCGGGCACTGGCAAGTCCATGCTCGCAAAACGGCTCGCCACCATCCTTCCCCCACTCACGCTCGATGAAGCGCTGGAAACCACCAAGATTCATAGCATCGTCGGCCTGCTCAACCCCAAGCAGGGCCTGGTGACACGGCGACCGTTTCGTTCGCCGCATCACACCGCCAGCGACGCGGGTTTGCTGGGCGGCAACATCAATCCAACTCCAGGTGAAATCTCGTTGTCGCACAATGGCGTGTTGTTCCTCGACGAATTGCCTGAGTTCAAACGCAGCGTCCTGGAAACCATGCGCCAGCCGCTGGAGGAAGGTCGCGTCACCATTTCCCGCGCCGCGGGCACGATGACTTTTCCGTCTCAGTTCATGCTTGTGGCCGCGATGAATCCCACGCCCGACGGCAAAATGCCGCACGAGAGCAAGTCGTCCCCGCGTGAAATTCAGAATTACCTCGGACGCATTTCCGGACCGTTGCTCGACCGCATCGATCTGCATGTCGAAGTGCCGCAGGTGAAGTTTCGCGAAATCTCCGGCGACCGTAACGGCGAGAGTTCCGCCGAAATTCGCGCCCGCGTCGTCGCCGCGCGCCAGCGGCAGCAAAAGCGTTTTGCCCACAAACCGAAAATCACCTGCAATGCGCGGATGGGCACCCGCGAAATCAAAGAGTTTTGCGCCCTGAATGAAACGACGAAGGAATTACTCCAGAACGCGATGGCTGATTACAACCTGAGCGCCCGCGCTTACGATCGCATTCTCAAGGTAGCCCGCACCATTGCCGATCTTGCCGCCTCAGACAACGTCTCCAGCGACCACATTTCGGAAGCCATTCAACTACGCTCGTTAGATCGGCAGTTGTGGGGCTGAGCTATGAAGCCGCGATTGAACCATGTGACCTGGGAGCACCGGCGTCTCGCCGGCGAGTTTCCGGAGCCGGGCCGGGGAGACGCCGGCGCTCCCAGGTTCAGAGTATGGTGAGCATTGTAGGCCGGGTGATCTCACCCGGCGTTGACGTTGCGGCTGCGATATAGCGCCACCAGCGCCGCGCCAATCGCCTGGGACAAATCACCCAGCACAGCTGGCACAATCTTGATGGTCTTGCGCTGAGTCGGCCAGAAGTACGGTTCGGCCGCCTCGCGAATCAACTTCAGGTAACGCTCGCGGAACTCCGACGTCGTCGCCTCCGGGTCCATCAGCCCGCCGCCGATCACCACAATACTGGCATCCAACGCCAGCGTAAGATTTGCAACGTGTAAACCCAGCGCCCGTGCTTGAAAATCAAAAATCTCCAAGGCCAGCGGATCACCCTTCTGCGCGCGGCCCCGCAGTGACAACGCCTTTTCCTTGGGCGTGCCCGAAGCCGTCGCGAGTTCATGATTCGGATACTTCTTGAGCTTTTCCGCCAACAAATGCGGCAACCCGGATATCGTTGTGTAAACCTCGAAGCATCCCCAGTCGCGACCGCAGCCGCACGGAAACGGCCCGATGTTCCCCAGCATCTGCAACGGCGCGGGCATGTGCGCGCCTTCCATGCTGGCCAGTGTGTCGCCCGGAAGCGGCAAACCATTTTGATCAATGTAAGCGCAACCCAATCCCGAACCGGGCATCAACATGAGCACCGAACTTTTTGTGTTGCGCCGGGCAAGTCGCGCCTCAGCCACGCCACCGTATTGACCGTCGTTACCCATCACGAGCGGGATTGTCTGACCCGCCGCTTGCGCCAGCGCCTTGCTGTAATCCGCCACCACGTCCCAACCCGCAAAACTCGCGGGCAAATTCGCGGATTTATCCAGCACACCGTAACGCTGATATGGTCCCGGGATCGCGAGCCCCACCCCTTGCACTTGCGCCCAGGTCAGGTTGTTCTCCTTGAGAAAAATGTTGATGGATTCAATCCACCCGGAAATGACCGCCGCCGTTCCGTTCTGAGAATTGGTCGGGCGCTGGAGCAACTTGGTTGAAACCGGTTCTTCGTTCTCCCAAACCGCCGTGATCTTCGAGGTCGTTGCCCCGCTGTCGGTACCGATGAAGATTTTCTGATTGAAACTCATGCTGATTGCTGCCCACGATTCTGTTGAACCCCGCCGCAAAAGGAAAGCTGGCAAATGCGCGCTAGACTAGTCGCGCGCGGTTTGCACCGGCAACGCCGAGAGCGGGCAATTCCGGTTCGTCTCGCCAAAGTAGTTGGCCGACCATTCGTTCGTGAACAGCACGACGGGATTCTTGCCGATGTCATAGGCAATGCGTGCGCCGGTCGGAAGCGACAGCGCCTCCAGATCTTCTTCCTTGATGTCCGTCGGCAGCCAGCGAACAACTGTCCAGGGAGCGGATTCCAAGCGCGATTCCGCGCCATATTCGCTTTCGAGGCGGTATTGCACGACTTCGAACTGCAGCGGGCCGACTGCAGCGAGCAGCGGCGTCTTGATGGACGAGTTCCGGAGGTAAAGCGCCTGAATCACGCCTTCCTGCAATAACTGATCGAGGCCCTGGCGGAATTGTTTGAACTTCGCCGTGTTCGGATTGTGCAGATAGCTGAAGGCTTCCGGTGTGAAACGCGGGATTTCTTTGTAAGTGATCTTCGGATCCGTGGTCAGCGTGTCGCCAATGCCAAACACGTCATGACCGACAAGGCCAATGACGTCGCCGGGGAATGCCTCGTCCACGGTCTCGCGTTCGTTGCCAAAAATCTTGTGCGAACTGGAGAGACGCACTTTCTTTTCGCTGCGCGAGTGATGCACCGTCATGTCGCGCTCGAACTTGCCCGAACACACGCGAATAAACGCGATGCGGTCGCGGTGCTTCGGGTCCATGTTCGCCTGAATCTTGAAGATGAAACCGGAGAACGCCGGGTGTTCAGGGGCGATGAAGTTTGGAGTTCCGCCTTCAGGCGGCTTCCCATCCGATTGCCCATCGCCTTCCGAACCGCCTGAAGGCGGAACTCCAAACCGCCCCTTCGGTCCAGGCGCATGCTTCAAAAAGCCATCCAGCAGCAACTGCACGCCAAAGTTGTTGCTCGCGCTGCCGAAGAATACCGGCGTGCTCTGGCCCGCGAGCACCGCTTCGTCATTCCAGACTTCGCCCGCGGTTTCGAGCATCTGCAGTTCCTCAACAGTCTTGTTGAACGTCTGCTCATCCAGTTGCCCGCGCACCGCCGGATCATTGATGTCGCCGACACTCACCGGCGCGCGATATTGACCACCAACCGTGCGTTCGAAGAGATGCATCTGACTCGTCTGCCGGTCGAACACGCCCCGAAATTCAAATCCGTTGCCGATGGGCCAATTGATCGGAAACGCGCCGATGCCGAGCACACGCTCCAGTTCATCAATCAACTCCAGCGGATCACGCATCGGACGGTCGCACTTGTTCATGAACGTGAAGATCGGCACGCCACGCTGACGGCAGACCTCGAAGAGCTTCTTCGTCTGCGGTTCGATGCCTTTGCCGGCGTCAATCACCATCACCACCGAATCCACGGCGGTGAGCACGCGATAGGTGTCCTCGGAGAAATCTTTGTGACCGGGCGTGTCGAGCAGGTTGATGCGGTAGCCGTCGTAATCGAATTGCAGCACGGTGGAACTGATCGAGATGCCGCGCTTCTTTTCGAGTTCCATCCAGTCAGACGTGGTGGCGCGCTGGTTTTTGCGCGCGGTGACCGAGCCGGCGAGCTGCACCGCACCGCCGTACAGCAGCAGCTTTTCCGTTAACGTGGTTTTACCCGCGTCCGGATGCGAGATGATGGCGAACGTGCGCCGCTTTGCGATTTCTTTGGCAATGCTCACAAGGGCTGGAGACGTTACCAAAAAAGAGTTCAGGGACAAGGCGGGAAAGTAACTCAATGCAGACGACCCGGCGATAAATCAATCCTCTGCCCCTGGCGGTTCAACCAACCTGCGCGGCAAGTCCCGCGCACCGTGCATCAACCGCCACGCTTCCAATGTGTCGTTCCTGACGCGATAGAAGATGAGAATTTTGTCAAACGGAGGATTGACCCGGAATGATCGAAGATTGCGAAGGCTGGGATGACGGAATTTGCGGCTGCGTCCCAAATCGGGCTGCTTAGCCAGGGAACGCAACGTAATCAGCACCGCTTCCAAAAACCGCTCGGCCAATTCCTCACCGGCCTGCTTCAAATACCAGCGAAATTGCTGATCAAAGTCGGCGTTGAAATCCCCGGCGCGATGCAGGGGCAGCTTCATCCCTGCCGTTTGGCGCGATATTCCTGCAACGCGCGATCTGCAATCTCGCGAAGCTCGCCTTCTCGTAAAGGCGTGAACGGCCCATTGGCAGCTTTCAACAACTCCGCCTCCAGCTCCGGGCTGTCCTCCTCCAGATCCAGAACCAACGGTTCGAGTGTGACCCGTTTATCGCCATCGGTCAGCACAATCGTCTCGCCGCGGCACGCCTTGGCGATGAGTTGGCCAAGCTGACTTTGGGCTTCCTGAACCGGAATCGGTTTCATGCCTGCACTCTAACGCCCGAACCTGAGCCCGGCAAGGGCTTCCCGTCCAAAGCTGGTGATGTCAATCTTCAATTTTGCGGAGCGCGGCTGTGTCGCAGACCAGCCGCAGCCATGTCCGAATCGGAAGTGAACTCTGGATTTTCACGCCGGACACGAATTTCACAAATTGACGCGCAGCCAACCTGACTTGCCCCAACGGGGCAAAAGAAAAATTAGCCCGGGGTTGGCGCGTAGCGACTACCCCGGGTAGTCGTCCCGCAGAAACTCCGCACCCCGAAGGGGTGCAACATTCCTGAGGGCGGCTGTGCGCGTAGCGTCCGAATGCGAGATGATGGCGAACGTGGTTTCCGGTTGCCCTCATACGCCAAAACCATAGACTCGCGGCAGGCAAACCCCGGGGCAATTATGCGCGTGAAGAGCAATCCAGTCTGGACTCTGACTATTCCCTTGCTTGTTGCAGCACTGCTCGCGCAAGGCTGTGCGACCAAGGCATTGTGGAGCGAGAAGCATTATCACCCCGCCAAGCCCGCAAACCTCGAGCTTGCCGCGCGGCCCGAGCGCCAGATGGTGCTGGTGCAATACGATGAGCAATATGAAAACTCCCGCAAGATTCGGCGGCGCGCCTACTGGCTGGATCTAAACGACCGTTATCCCATCACCGAGCGCCCGATTTTTTTGAAGAAGGTGGACGCCAGCGGATTGCAACCCATTCCGATTCTGCCGGAAATCACCGACACCAACGCGCTGCCGCAAACGGGTTATGTGGCCCGCATTATTTCCAATCACCAGGGGTTTGAACTTTGGCAGGACGGCGCGCCCATCGCGGAGTATATGCTCCCGGGATACAATGCCAAGCCGCCGGCGGATTTCTACCACGTCGCCGTCACTCCCTTTGCTGTAGTCGCCGACGGAATCATCATCGTCGGTGGGGTGGCCGTCCTTGCGGGCGTGGTTTATCTGGTAGCCCAGGATGACGAGGAATGATTGCGATTCGCTTTGATCGTGAAGTTTCCTCCCATCCGGTAACCCGCCTGAACGTGGAACTTCGATCAACGTGATTTCTGCTCACAATCGAGCCGTGGAAACAGACCCGGCGGAAACAGTGATGCTTACGCAAGGAGATTCCACAACTAGCCTCCCCTGGTGGGGTGGCTTGGCGTTTCACGCAGAGTCGAAGCAAACAGATCAGCCGTTTCCATTGATGGTGGATTGCGGGGCGTGGCGGCCGCCAATGTCTCACGCAAACTCGCGGACCGGGCCTCAGCAGGAAATGGCAATGCACCTCGGCGAAGCAACTGCCGATTGCCCTCCGGAACATCATTGCCGGCGCGAACGAAGATCGGAGTGAGACCGAGTTTTTCCAATTGTTCAATCGCCCCGGACCAAGTGCCGCCTTCGTTGTAACCCGAACTGACAACCAGCCCAAAATCCGCCAGCGCGTAAATCTGTTTGTTGCGTTGCATCGCATTACCGACGTTGAAGCCAGCTTCAGGATCGAAAGCCGAAATCAGAACGAGCCGTCCGCCTTGAATTGCTTCACGAGCCTTCCCGGACGTGGCCGAGCGCAGGAGACTATCGGCCAGCGCGCCCACGACAGTTCCCCCGGCTTCGATCGCAGCGAGCATCGCCAGTTGGTCCACGCCGCGCGCGCCGCCGGAGACGACTTGCATCCCTTCACGAGCCGCCTGGGCCGCGACACTTCGCGTGAACTCTTCGCCGGACGGGTCCACATCGCGCGAGCCGACGATAGCCAGCCCGCCATTCGGCAGAAGCTTCTTTTCCCCACAACCGTAGATCAGCGGCGGCGCATTCTGTTTGAGACGCAGCAGACGTTCCGGATAATCCGGTTCGCCACGAAACGCCACCCAGACACCGGCGCTTTGCCAGGTTTCAAGGGCCATACTCAACATGAATCCCCGCCCCAGCAGCGCGGTAATTTGTTCCGCGTCCACTGTTGGCCCGAGATGCTCTGGCAGGGACGTGTCCGCTTCGAGCAAACCTTCCAACGGGGCACCAACGCGCCGCAACTGCTTTTCCAGTTCGTTGAATTCACCGAGGCTCAGCGGTTGAACGGCTTTGTTCTTGCCTGCCCGCAAGGGCGAACAGAGCAGCAGCGCGACCTGTGCAGCGGGTGAAAGCGGATGGGCGCTCATGGTTCAAGTGTCGTCAGACTTGCTCGTTTGCGCAAGCGCGACGGGAAAGACCGGCCCGCAGCCTGCCTGCCGCAACAGTGCCGCGCAAACCGCAAATGTCCAACCGCTGTCCACCATGTCGTCCACCAGCAGCACCGGTGCGGCGAAATCGCGCCCGGCCTTGACGGTAAACGCGCCGTCCAAATTGTGTGCCTGTTGGAAGCTGTTGTGCATTTCCTTCTGCGGCGGGGTGGCGCGTGCTTTGTGCAAGACGGAATGAAACGGCAAATGCAACGCCCGCGCCAGCCGTTCGGCAAAGTCGGCCACAAGCGTCGTATGATTCAGCGAAGGAACGCAGGTCACCCAGGCGGGCTGCGGCTGCGGATTCCAATCGCGGATCATCTCCACGACGGCAGCCACGAGCCGGTCGTCGAATCGGGCTGGGTTCGCATATTTCCCCGCACGCACCAAATCACCCCACCCGGCGTCGCCCCAAATCGCCAGCACCCGGCCCTCCTCTGCGGAAAGCTCTTTCGAGATTTTCCCGCTGAACTGATAGGTCTTGAAGGCGTCCTTGGGCCAGAGCTTTCGCGGTTTGATGGGATGATGCGTCCGGCGGAGGAATTGCGCGGCGCGTTGGGCCAATTCGTTTGGAAAACTTTCGGCCAGCGGCGGTGCGCCACGGCAAACGGCGCACCGGCCACACGGCGGCGCATCAGGCTCGTCCAGTTCGCGCGCGAGAAATTGCATCAGACACACGCGAGCACGAAGATAGTCGAACATTCGCGCCTGCTCATGCTTGCGAAGTCGCGTGAGACGTTCGACACGTTCCCAGAAGGCCGGCGCAAGCGGCGCGGCGGTACGTTTCCAGTGGTTATCGAGCTTCAACAAAGGCGCAGGTGATTCGAGCGCAAGCAATTTTAACGCGTGATCCAGTCGCCCGCGCGGAGCGTTGAGCCGGATTTGCAACTCGCCGAGCGTGAGGCCGTCAGGAGCGGCGTCCAATTGCGTCAGGATTTTTTCCACGAGCTCACGCGCTGGAAAAGCCGTCTCAATGAAATGATCGGTGATGTCACTGTCGCCGGCACCGCCAAGCAAAACGGCGAATGCATCCGGCAAAGCGCGTCCGGCACGCCCGACCTGCTGATAGTAATGCACGACCGAACCCGGCAACTGATAGTGAATGACAAAAGCAAGATCCGGTTTATCAAAGCCCATCCCCAGCGCCGTCGTGGCCACCAACGTCTTGAGTTCGTTCCGAAGCAACCGTGTTTCCAGCCGCTCTCGCATTCCGGGCTGACCGAATTCTTCATCCAACCCACCCCAATACGGCTCAGCCTCAATTCCGTTTTCTCGCAACCACGCCGCCACCGTGCGCGCGTCCCGGATGGTCAAGGTGTAAATCACGCCACTGCCGGGAAGTTTGGGCAACGCGTGAGCGAGCCAGGCCAGCCTGGCGGTTTCACCCGGCAGCAAAATGTTTTGCAGTTGCAGACTGGTCCGCGCGAGCTTGCCACGCTGAACGTTGAGCCCGGCGCCGAGTTGCAATTTCAAGTCGGCTACCACACGGTCATTCGCCGTGGCGGTGGTCGCCAGGAGCCGAATGTTTGGTGGCAATGAGCGAAGGATGCGCGTGATGCGGCGGTAATCCGGGCGAAAGTCATGCCCCCAATCGGAAATGCAATGCGCCTCGTCCACCACCAACAATCCAATGCGGGTGGCCACGGGTTGCAGCATCGTTTGCACAAATTCCTCGTTGCCGAGTCGCTCCGGTGAAATCAGCAAAACGTCCACGCGATCGGCGAGCAGTTCGTCGCGGATGCGCACCCATTCCTCGCGATTCTTTTCCTCCGAAGTGATTCTGACCGCGCGCACACCAGCCCGTGCTGCAGCGGCAATTTGATTTCGCATGAGCGCCAGCAATGGCGAAACAATCAGGGTTGGACCGGCTCTTCGTTCGCGAAGTAATTTCGCTGCGATGAAATAGACGTTGCTCTTGCCCCAACCCGTGCGCTGGACGACAAGCAGCGGGCCGCGTCGCTCCAGCAGATGTTCGATAGCTTCAAATTGGCCGGAACGGAATGTGGCTTGCGGGTCACCGGTGGACCGGCGGAGGAGTTCGATGGCTCTGACTTGAAGCGGAGTGCCCATCAGTCGCTCCCCCTTTCATTTCACGGCAAGGAGAAATAATCCGCCGCCTGATAATTTCCATCCACCTGCTTGGCGATTTGCATGAGGACGTCGTTGACGAGGGTGCTGGCGCCGAAACGGAAGAGGTCGGGCGTGAGCCAGTCGTCGCCAAGGGTTTCCTTGACCATCACGAGGTATTGCAGGGCCTGCTTGGCGGTGCGAATGCCGCCGGCGGGTTTCATGCCGATGCGGATGCCGGTGGCAAAGAAATAATCGCGGATGGCCTCAAGCATCACCAGCGTCACCGGCAGTGTGGCGGCGGGATTCACCTTGCCAGTGCTGGTCTTGATGAAATCGCCGCCGGCTTGCATGGCGATTTCGCTGGCGAGCCGGACGTTGTCGTAGGTGACGAGTTCGCCGGTTTCGAGAATCACCTTCAAATGCGCCGAGCCACAGGCTTCCTTGGTGGCGGCGATCTCGTCGAAGACTTTGGCGTGGTCGCCGGCGAGGAAGGCACAACGGTCAATGACCATGTCAACTTCGTCCGCGCCATCGGCCACGGTGCGGCGGACTTCTTCGAGCTTGGTCTTGAGCGGATACTGGCCGCTGGGAAAACCGGTGGCGACGGCCGCAATGTGAACGGGTGAATTGTCACCCAGAAATTTGCGCGCGTAGCGCGTCATGTTGGGATAAACGCAGACCGCGGCGCACGGCGGCACGTCGTATTTCGGGTCGGCAGGCTGGAGCGCTTTGCGACAGAGATAGGCGACTTTGCCAGGCGTGTCCTTGCCTTCGAGCGTGGTGAGGTCGCACATGCTCACGGCCATTTTGAGTCCGGCGAGTTTGGCGCTGGTCTTGATGCTGCGTTTGGTGAAGGACGCGGCGCGCTCCTCGAGCATGATGGCGTCCACTGAGGGCGCGGAGAACTGAGAAAAAGCCGAGCGACGAAATCCAGCAGGTGCGGCAAGCGCTTTCATAATCGAGCCAGAATCTGCGGGGGCGCGGAGGCAGAGTCAATGCGGTTTGCTGGAATGTGGCCGCCGCTTTTCTTAATCTTAATCTTACTCGTAATCTTAATCTCTCCGCTGGACGAAGGGATTAAGAGTAGGAGTAGGAGTAGGAGTAGGAGTAGGAGTAGGAGTAGGAGTAGGAGTAGGAGTAGGAGT
>DASUGI010000030.1:0-29537 GCA_036274115.1 Verrucomicrobiia bacterium | reverse complement strand
TCATGGGTTCTCGTTTGCTTACAACTACATCATCGGCGGCGAGTATCGAACGACGTCGTTGCCGGCGTTGATGGTTCAGCCGTATGGACGTGTGATCGTGTTGCACGTGGCCATCCTCGGCGGCGGCTTTTTGGTAATGGCATTGGGCTCGCCCGTTGCTGGTTTGGCACTGTTGGTTCTGTTGAAGATTGCCCTGGATGTGCGAGCGCATTTGAAGCAGCACGGTCAACTCACTAAGAACGTGCCGTCTCCGGCCTGAAACTTTTTGCCGGTGGCGGTTTTGATTCGGTGAATTCATGAGCAAGCCAATTCGCGTTACTGCTCTTGTCGTGGCGTCGATGCTACTGGTCGGCGCAGGGATTTGCTTGCGCGGATGCAATCGTAACCGCGACGCCCTGGCCAAGTACAAGGCGGAGTTGCGCGCGAAGGGCGAGAAGCTTTCCGCGGAGGAACTGGGATACCCAAAGCCACCCGAGAAAAGCCCAGGCCTGGACCGTTTATTGGCCGCCGCCAACAAACTAGGGGCGATGCGCATTCAACCTTCAAGTTTGGATTTCGGTTCTCATACCGGTCCGGGCCAGGCAAAAGTCGTTTGGGCCTCACCGCAGCCAGTGATGCATTCGGGCGGCAAGGGCTATGACTGGCAAACTGTCACAACGCAGTTTTCCAATGAGGTCAGCATCACATTGGAATTACGCGAAGCGGTCCGGTTTCCGCCGCGATATTTCTATAATGATCCGACGAACATCTCCAATACACCCAAGTCTCCCTTCGTGCAGATACGCGGCGCAGCGCAATGGCTAGGAGGCGATTGCCTGGTAGCTTTGCGTGAGCATCAGGTTGATCGGGCGGCTCTGGACCTTCGTGCGCTGACGCAGTTGGCGCAATTTCATCGGGAAGATCTCACGTTGGTCAGTCAGATGATTCGCGTGGCGGTGGCGGGACTTGGCTTGTCGGTGAGCTGGCAGGCGCTGCAGGCAGAAGGTTGGAATGAAGAGCTGTTGGCCGGGTTGCAAAAAGATTGGGAATCTTTGGATCTTGCCAACACGTTTGAGACGGGAATGGTTGGTGAACGCGGCTTTGGAGAGTCGCACTTTGCCATGATGCGGTCCTCCTCTTCGCGCGACCGGATGAAGTACCTTGGATTGTCCATCTCGACCAATGCGGTTCAACTCAAGACGCCGAAGGACTATTTTGAAGCCTATGTGGGCATGCCGTTTTGGGAGGCAAACGCGGACGCGGATGAAATGCTCTTTCTTCAGCATCATCAGCGGAGTCTGGACTCAATCCGCAGACTGAATGCTGGCGTTCCCTGGTCGCAGATTGATGTCGAAATCAAATCGCATCACGCCACGCTGAATCAGGCTTTTAGTTCGCCAATGTCAAAATACCGATATCTGTTTAGCGCCATCGCCATCGCCAATTTTGTTAAAGCAGCCGAATCTTGCGTTCGGAGCGAAACCCAGCGGCGCATGACCATCACAGTAATTGCACTGGAGCGATACAAATTGCGCTCGGGCACGTATCCGCCAAATCTCGACGCGCTGGTGCCGCAATCCCTTTCCGCTGCACCAATCGACCTCATGAGCGCGAAACCGCTCTGCTATCGTCTCAACTCGGACGGAACATTCACTCTTTATTCCGCTGGCGGAAACGGGCTTGACGACGGCGGGGATGCAACCTCGGGCAGCGCGACAAACAAGTTTGATTTGTGGTCAGGTCGGGATGCGGTGTGGCCAGTGGCGGCCGCGAAGGATTGACCCGGTTGAACCCGTCGTCCGGAGCGATTCCCTGGCCTTGTGGTGTAGCCGCCGACGTGAGGAGGCGGACTTGTTCGCCGCGTTACGATTCTCAGGAGACTGCTCTGGGGGGCGCTGGCGTCCCGCCGGCGAGTCCCGTGCTCTTGCCGCTTGCCGACGGGACGCCGGTGCTCCCAGCTTACGGGCGACGACCATGTCGCGGTTACCGGGTTTCAGAATTTGAAATTCCAATCGCGCTGATCGTACTTCGATTGGACAAGCGACTTGATTGCAGCGAGAGGAACGTTCTCGACTGGCTGCCACGCCTGCCAAATCTCAGCCAGTGCCCGTTTGATCACATCGGCTTCCAGATTCAGATTTGTGACGAAATCACTGTGTTGCCGTGATTGCCGGTATGCGGGTTGCAGAGAAGGCAAATGCAGCAACTTGCTGACGAGTGGGAGATCGAAGTTGAACAGGAAAGTTCCGTGAAAGAGGAGGAACTTCCGTTGACGCCGCTGTGAGTTGCCGGAAAACTTCACGCCGTCGATAGCGAGGTCGGTGTGACCCTCAATTCGGATTTCGGATTTCGGATTTCGGATTTCAGCAAGCGCGGCCCGATTGCGTTCCATGATGAAGTGATTTGCGGAGTGGATGTTCCGAGTGGGTTTATCGTCAGCAATCTTCAGGATCAACGCGTAATTCAAGCATCCAGGCCCTTGCACCACCGTGCCGCCGCCGGAGCAGCGGCGAAGAATGGGGATGTTTCGTGCATCGCACGCAGCGACATTCACTTCCGTGGCTACTTTGTTCGCGTAGCCTACGACCACAAAGTGGGTCGGCGATTCCCAGAAGCGTAGCACTTCTCCCGAGTTGCCGGCCTCGGCGGACTGAAGCAGAGCTTCGTCACAGGCCAGGTTTTCCGCCGGGGTGGGAAGTGTGAGGTCGAGGATTTTCATTTTGCGCCCGGTCCTGCTAATTTCGCTGGCGTTGGGCGGGGTTTCCGGGTTTAATCTGCCTCCCTTGCCGGGGGCGCAACCAGCCTGTAGATTTCATGCGGCAAATAGTTTTTTGAAGTGAGCACCACAATCAAAACAAAAAAAGACGTTTTCGGTTCTCGTTCCAACGGGGACAAACTATCCCGGTCGGTGGAATCGGTCTTCGACCTGGCGCTGGAGTCGCAAGGCCCGGAACGCACGGCGCAGTTGTTTGAACAGCTCGCCGACCGCGTGCGGGCCTCCAAACACGAAATGCCCCGCGGGTTCAACACGCCTTATCGCAACACGATTCCCGCAGCCGATCAACCGGAGTATCCGGGCGATTGGAAAACGGAGGTGCAGCTCAAGAGCCTGATGCGCTGGAACGCCATGGCGATGGTGGTGAAGGCGAATCACTCCACCAACGTGGGCGGTCACATTTCCAGTTACGCGTCCTCGGCGACGTTGTATGAAGTGGCGTTCAATCACTTTCTGCGCGGACGCACCGAGAAGTTTCAAGGCGACGAGGTTTATTTTCAGGGTCATTCCGCACCGGGTATCTACGCGCGCGCCTTTCTCGAAGGCCGTTTGAGCGAGGCGCAGCTCCAGAATTTTCGTCAGGAACTCGCCGAGGGTGGCGGATTGTCGTCGTATCCGCATCCTTACTTGATGCCGGACTTCTGGCAGTTTCCCACCGTATCGATGGGCCTCGGTCCGATCATGTCGATTTACCAGGCGCGGTTCAACCGTTACCTGGCTTCGCGAAAGTTCATTGATGCTCAGAACGAACCCAAGGTCTGGTGTTTTGTGGGCGATGGTGAGAGCGACGAGCCGGAGACCTTGGGTTCGCTCACGCTCGCGTCGCGCGAGAACCTTGACAATCTCATTTGGGTGATCAACTGCAACCTCCAGCGCCTCGATGGTCCCGTGCGCGGCAATGGCAAGATTATCCAGGAATTGGAAGCGCTGTTCCGTGGCGCCGGCTGGAATGTCATCAAAGTTGTCTGGGGCAGTGATTGGGATGAGTTGCTCGCGCGCGACAAGAATGGTTTGTTGCTCAAGCGCATGGAAGAGGCCGTGGATGGCGATTATCAGAAGTACGTCGTCGAGCCCGGCAGCTACACGCGGAAACATTTTTTCGGCAAGTATCCTGAGTTGCTGAAGCTCGTGACGCATCTCACCGACGACCAGCTCCGCAAGCTGATGCGTGGCGGGCACGACACGCGAAAGGTGTATGCGGCTTACAAGGCAGCGACCGAACACAAAGGCCAGCCAACGGTCATTCTGGCAAAAACGGTCAAGGGCTATGGCCTGGGTGAAGCGGGCGAAGGCCGCAACATTTCGCATCAGCAGAAGAAGATGAATGAAAAGGAGCTTCGCGAGTTCCGTGAACGCTTCAACATTCCGATCACCGACGACATTATTGCGGAGACCCCATTTTATCGTCCGCCGGCGGACAGTCCGGCGATCAAGTATTTGCTCGAACGTCGGAAGGCATTGGGCGGATTTATTCCCGCGCGCAACACCAAGGCCAAGCGGCTTGAAGTGCCCACGATGGATTATCTCAAGGAGTTCACGAAGGGCTCGGGCACCAGCCAGGTTTCAACGACCATGGCATTCGTGCGTTTGCTCACCGTATTGCTCCGGCACAAAGGCATGGGCAAACACATTGTGCCGATCATTCCGGATGAGGCACGCACGTTCGGCATGGACTCGTTGTTCCGCGAAATTGGAATTTATTCCTGCAAAGGTCAGCTTTACGACCCGGTCGATAGCAAGTCGCTGCTCTATTATCATGAGGCGAAGGATGGGCAGATTCTCGAAGAGGGAATCACGGAAGCAGGAGCGATGTCGTCGTTCCTCGCCGCTGCCACGAGCTACGCTACACATGGCGTCGAAATGGTGCCGTTCTACACGTATTATTCGATGTTCGGGCTGCAACGGGTCGGGGATCTCATCTGGCTGGCTGGCGACATTAGAGCCAAAGGTTTCCTGCTCGGTGCCACGGCCGGTCGCACGACCTTGAATGGCGAAGGACTTCAACATCAGGACGGCCACAGTTTGCTGCACGCGAGCACGATTCCGACGGTGTTGGCCTATGATCCGGCGTTTGCGTATGAGATCGCGGTGATTGTGGCGGACGGCTTGCGCCGCATGTATGGCGAAGGCGAAGAGATTTTCTATTACCTGGCGCTCTACAACGAGAATTATCTCATGCCGCCAATGCCTGAAGGGGTCGAGGACGGCATTCTTAAAGGGCTTTACAAATTCAAGGCTGGCGAGAAAAAGAAGCACAAGGCGCATATTCTGGGCAGTGGCCCGATCATGCAGTCCGCTTTGAAGGCGCAGGAAATCCTGGCGGAACGTTACGGCGTGAGTGCGGATGTGTGGAGCGCGACGAGTTACAAACTCCTCCGAACCGACGCGATTCGATGCCAGCGTTGGAACATGTTGCATCCGACCGAAACGCCCCGGCAGAGTTACGTCGAACAACTATTCGCGAAGGAAAAGGGCACGTTCGTTGCGGTGAGTGACAACATTCGCACCGTGCCGGATCAAATTGCGCCGTGGGTACCGGGTGGGTTGGTCACGCTGGGCACGGATGGTTTTGGCCGAAGCGATACGCGCGCACGTTTGCGCCGGTTCTTCCAGGTGGACGCGGAAAGCACGGTCATTGGCACCCTCTACGCGCTGGCGCAGAAGGGCGAGATCGGTCGCGAAGTGGTGGCGAAGGCGATCAAGGATCTCGGGGTTGATCCTGAGAAAGTTCAACCGCAACTCGTGTAGGTTGCGGGGAAATCACTTGAAAACACGTGAAGAACAATCGTAGCTTTGGCCATGAGCGTCGGTGAACTTAAGCGAGTCGTGGACGAACTGTCGTTGGACGAACGTCTCGAACTGGCGGAGTACATTCGCGCCAGAGCCAAGCGCGATGATCCGCAATGGCAGGCAGAAATCGGGCGGCGATTGGATCGCTCTTGGGCTGGTAAGGGGCACGGGAAAGATGAGTTGGTAGCATTGCACGACAAGCTGTCAGCGCCCAAGGCTCGTGAAGTCATACAAGTACACTGTTGACGACGCAGTCCTTCAAGTTTTCTCCGGAGCAAGCAAGCGATATCGGGTGGAGTTGTTGCGCATCCTCGCTCACCTGGCCGAAAACGTTGGAAGGGGAAAGCACCCAACGGGACGTCGCTGCCAGGTGAAAAGGTTCGGACCGCGGGTGGTGACGTTTTGCCGGAGCATTTGGCCAGCGTAGTTCACATTGTTGATGTCGAGCGGTTGTTTTGAAGCCAATAAGGCGTACGAGAAATTTTGTTCAATTAAGTATTGTGGATTTATGGACTTAAAACTCCCTAAACTTGGTGAAGGCGCGGACAGTGGCGTCGTGGTGACAATCCTGGTGAAAGAGGGCGACACGATTGCGAAGGATCAGGCCGTCATTGAACTCGAAAACGAAAAGGCCGTTGCCTCCATCCCCGCCACGGACGGTGGTGTCGTGTCGAAACTGCACGTGAAGGTGGGCGATAAGATCAGCGCGGGTCAGCGCATTTTGACGATTGAGGGCGGCGGTGGTGACAGTGCGCCTGCGGCTGCGACCAAACCGGCTGCGAAACCAGCGGCCAGGCGACCCGAACCTGAACCGGAGGGCGAAGCAGAAACCGACGAGGTGACGGGCGATGAAGAACCGAGTTCTCCGGTCGCGGCGCCGGTTGCATCTCCATCGCTGCGTCGGATGGCGCGGGAGCTTGGGTTTGATTTAACCAAAGTGCGCGGGAGTGGACCGGGAGGCAGGATCGAGCGGAATGATCTGCGAGCTTACATTCAGCGATTGCAAGCTGCTGCTGCAAAGGCGAAGTCGGCTTCCGCCGCCGCGCCTGCTGCTCCGGCGAAACCTGCCGCCGAGCCGGTTGATTTCTCCAGGTGGGGACCGGTTACGAAGAAGCCCGTGACCTCATTGCGCGGTGTCATTGCGCGGCGCATGTGGGAGAACTGGAATGCGATTCCGCATGTGACGCAATTTGATGAGGCGGACTTCACCCGACTGAATGAGTTGCGGAAAAAATACGCCGCGGCTTACGAAGGAAAGGGCAGCAAGCTTACTCTCACGCCACTGATTTTGAAAGCCGTGGCAGCCACGCTGAAGAAGCATCCGATTTTCAATTCCAGCCTTGATGAAGTGGCGAACGAGATTGTTTTGAAGGAATACATCCACCTCGGCATTGCGGTGGACACGGAGCAGGGATTGATCGTTCCCGTCATTCGCGAGGTGGACAAGAAGAGCGTCCTGGACCTCGCAAAGGAACTTGAGACTGTGGCGCAGAAAGCGCGCGACCGCAAAGTGACTGCCGATGAGCTCAAGGGCGGCACATTCACGATTTCGAATCAAGGCGCCATTGGTGGCGCGCATTTCACACCTATTGTCAACAAACCGGAAGTGGCCATTCTTGGTCTCGGTCGTGGCGCGATGAAGCCGGTGGTGCGCGACGGCAAGATTGAGGCGCGGATGATGACGCCGTTGGGATTGTCCTACGATCATCGCGTGATTGATGGCGGCAGCGCGGCCCGATTTATCGTGGACCTTGTTGCGGCGTTGCAGGACTTCAGTGAGGACGTAGTAAAGATTTGAGTCGTCCTCGTCCTCGTTCTTGTCCTTGTCCTCGAACCTATGAATGAAAAACAGCAAAGCCAGGACTCGACTCGGCGTGAGGCTGCGAGGACGGGATTGTTACCGGCGATGTTCGATCACGAGAAACTGGACGTTTATCAACTCGAGCTTCAATTTATTGCGTGGGTGACTGATTTGCTGGACGAGGTGACCCGAACCGCAAAGGGCAAGACGGCTGAGGTTTCTGACCAACTGGATCGTGCCAGTCTTTCGGCATTGTTGAATACCGCCGAAGGTAACGGAAAGCGTCAACGGCAGGTGCGGGCCAAGTCCTTCGACGATGCGCGAGGTTCGGCTACTGAGTGTGCCGCGTGTCTTGACGCTCTGGTGGCCAAGCGCTGTGCCACCATGGAAAGAGTCCAGGAAGGAAAGGTATTGCTCATTCGCATCGTCTCAATTCTCTGCAAACTGGTTGAGCGCTTTGAGACTGCTGGTCAGCTTCGTGAGGAAGACGATCTGTTTCAGCAGCGTTCCGAAGCCGCAACTCAGTCGGTAACGTATTGGGAAAAGGCGAGGAGAAGGACGAGAACGAGGACGAGGACGAGAAAATAAAATATGGATCCGATTAAAACTGAAATTGTAGTGGTCGGCGCCGGCCCGGGTGGATATGCCGCGGCGTTTTATGCCGCGGACCTGGGCAAAAAGGTCATTCTGATCGAGCGCGAGAAGCGGCTGGGTGGCGTGTGTTTGAATCGCGGTTGCATTCCGTCAAAAGCACTGTTGCACGCGACGCATCAGATTACCGCGGCCAGGGAAGGCGAACATCGCGGCATCACGTTCGCTCCTCCGACTGTGGATTTGAACAAACTGCGCACGTGGAAGGACAGTGTGTTGGCCAAGCTGGCAGGGGGAATCGCGCAACTCGCGCGGATGCGCAATGTGCAGGTGATTTATGGCCGCGCGTACTTTGAAGGCTCACAGTCGTTGCGGGTGGAGACCGATCAAGGACAACAGTTCGTCAATTATGACACAGCGATCCTTGCAGTAGGCTCGGTGCCCGCGATGCCCAAGGCGTTTGACCTCGGCAATCCTCGGGTGATGACCTCGACCGAGGCGTTGGAGATTGAGGATATTCCCGAAAGCCTGCTGGTAATTGGCGGCGGTTACATCGGCATGGAGATGGGGACGGTGTATGCCGCTCTCGGCAGCAAGGTCACCGTCGTCGAGGCACTGGACAACATTTTGGCGGGGGCTGATCCCGATTTGGCGCGCCCGGTCGTGGCCGCCGCCAAAAAGGCTTTCAAAGAAATCCGGCTCAAGACCAAGGTCGGTAAGATGTCCACGGCCGGAAAGCAGATTAAAGTAGAGATGGAGTTCGACGGCAAAAAGGTCGAGGAACTCTACGACCGCGTGCTCGTGTCAGTGGGTCGTGCGGCGAACAGCGTCGATCTCGGACTGGAGAACACGAAAGTGGCGTTGGACGAAAAAGGCTTTGTCAAAGTTAATTCACATCAACAGACCAATGATCCGCACATCTACGCGATTGGCGACATCGCGGGCGGAATTCTGCTGGCACACAAGGCGCACAAGGAAGCTCGCATCGCGGTGGAGTCCATCAACGGTGAAAACAGTGTGATGGAGAATGTGGTCATTCCCGCCGTTGTCTTTACTGATCCGGAACTGGCCTGGTGCGGTTTGACGGAAGCCGAGGCAAAGGCGAAGGGAATTGCTTACGAAGTTTCGAAGTTTCCGTGGGCGGCGTCGGGCCGCGCCTTGTCATTTGACCGAACGGATGGCGTGACCAAGATGATCATTGATCCGGAGAGCGAACGCGTTTTAGGCGTCGGCATCTGTGGCGCCGGGGCCGGAGAGTTAATCGCCGAAGCCACTCTCGCATTGGAGATGGGTGCGACGGCTGAGGATATCGCGCTCACGGTGCATCCGCATCCGACGCTATCGGAGACGTTGATGCAATGCGCTGAAGCATTCTATGGCCACGCGACGGATATGGTTTCGAAGAAGCGGCATTGAAGGCTGCGAATCTTCGTGATTGAAACGGCGCCTCGTTTCAATAGTATCTTCGCGGGCTTCACACCGGATTTCGGTCGGGGCGTAGCGTAGCCCGGCTAGCGCGCTTGCTTGGGGTGCAAGAGGTCGCGAGTTCAAATCTCGCCGCCCCGACCATTTTCTGACGACATACCCTCCAACTACTTAGCCCGACCTCGCAAAAACCACTAGGGTCAAATACACGGCTGCAGTCGTTGACGGGCTGATGAAGCGCCTGCTACAAAGGTTTCCAGTTTCATCAAAGGAATACCTATGAAAAAATCCATGCTCCTACTACTTGCATCCGTTGTCCTTTCGCAGGCGGCCGATTTTGATTTATCGCCGCCGGGCACTGACCGCGATGTGGGCTTGAGCTCGGCCAATGAAGTGCCTGCCGTTACGAACAGTGCCGGCTCGGGAAACGAGATTTCTGGTGGCATCACGTTTGATCCCACCAATGGAGTCCTGACTCTGGCCGTAGGCTACGGGTCCGCTGCGGGGTTCAGTAATCTGACCGGCGCTGCGACGTCGGCCCACTTGCATGGACCGGCGACAACCGGCACAACCGCGAATGTCGTAGTCGACCTGGCACCTTATGTTTTTCCTGCCAACGATCCGGCTCAAGGCGGAGTAATTTTTGGATCAATAGCGTTATCCACCAATGTTGTCGCCGACCTGATGGCGGGACTGCTCTATCTGAACATTCACACCGCGACAAATGCCGACGGTGAGATTCGAGGGCAATTAATTCCAGTGCCGGCCCTGGAAACGAACACACCGCCCACGCTCATCTGTCCGACCTCATCGGTCGTGCAATGTTCGAATAAGACAATAACCCTGGTGGCCAGGGTTGCCGATCCGGATGGTGACGCGCTTTCAGTTGTTTGGACGGTGAACGGTGCGCCGATTCAAACCAATCAAGTTCCCGCTTCGAGCGACACGAATCCGCCTGTGAAAGTGAAGCTGGCTGCGATCTTCCCGCTGGGCACCAATGTCGTGGACGTCAGTGTTTCCGACTCTGCTGGAAACACCGTGAGTTGCACCAGCACGTTGACCGTCATTGACACACTTCCGCCGCTAATCTCGGCGACCGCCAGCCCAAACAGGATTTGGCCACCGAATCACAAGATGGTGGAGGTGAAGCTGAAAGTGACGGTTAAGGACCAATGTGGACCGGGCACGTGGAAGATTGTCTCGGTGAGTAGCAATGAACCGGTTAACGGTCTCGGCGATGGCGACACGGGACCCGATTGGGAAATCGTCAACGATCACTGTGTGCGCGTGCGTGCCGAACGATCCGGCAGAGGCAATGGGCGCGTCTATACGATCAAAGTGCAAGCCCAGGACTCAGCCGGAAATTCGGGCAAGATCTGTTCGGTCACTGTAGTGGTGCCGAAGAGCCAGGGGAAGTGATCTGGAAACTGCGGCAGCCCCGGGGCAAAAGGCCCGCCCCGGGTTGCCGTGGCTGCCTTTACTGTGGTCTGGTAGCTGCTTTTCAGAAATCCATGACTGCAAATGCTGCAATTGAAGAGCTGCGACTGGAGCTTGCCAAATTAAAGTCGGAGCATGAAGTCCTGGAGAAATCACATCGCCGATTAGTGGCGAAGCTGCTGGGCGATCCCACCGAAGTTGAGAATTTCCTCAGCCAAATGGCCGTTGATCGGGTGAGAGCGTATCCCCGGGCCTTGAAATCCACTTAGCCCCTCGCGTCGGAATCACTTTAGTTTTGCAGCCAAATCCTCCCCTAGTTGTAACGCTTCTCGGACGGCGCGCTTGCCGTCTGCTCGACGGACGGGACCATCACGAAATGAGACAGCCCGCATGGAAATTTCCCCGCTGGAGATTTCAGCAAAGGCCGCCACGGGACTCAGGCATCCGCCGCCCATCTCGTTCAGGAAGGCGCGTTCCGCGGTCACTGCTTGAAACGTCTCGTAGTGATTGAGCCGTTCGCAGATCTTCAGGATGCGTTCGTCGCCCGCGCGAGCCTCGATGCCAATTGCGGCCTGACCCACGCAGGGAAGCATCACCTCCACATCCAGAATCGTTGCGAGCAGTCCGTGCGGGACGGCGTCGCCATGCAGCTTGCCATCTGGTGAGATGGTAAAGTTCAAGCGCGAGATTCCGGCCAGCGCAAGCACGGTTGCATCCAGTTCGGCTTTATCGGCAACTTTCTGCATTCGGGTAGCCACGTTCCCTCGAATCTCCACGACGTTCAGGTCCGGGCGGACGAGTTGCAACTGTGCGCGGCGCCGGGTGCTGCTGGTGGCGATGGTCGCATTGTTGGGAAAATCCTTGATCAGCGTGTGCGGTTTGAATCCTCGTAAAACGCCCTGGCGTTGCATCCGTTCGTCCCGATAAATCAAAACGTCACGAACATCGGCGCGTTCCGGAGTAGCGGCCAGAATCAAACCGTTTGGCAGGTCAGTGGGCAAATCCTTCAGGCTGTGAACCGCCAAATCCGCCTCGCCTTCGAGGAGAGCAACCTCGAGTTCTTTGGTGAACAAACCCTTTGGCAGGCTGGGGTCAGTCTTCGCCATCGAAGCCTTTTGCAATTTATCGCCAGTGGTCTTGATGATCTTCAATTCGAAGTCCAGCCCCGGAATGGCGGCCCGGCATTGGGCGGCAATCATGTTTGCCTGGGCGAGTGCCAGCGCGCTGCCGCGGGTCGCAATGCGGATGGGAAGTTCAGGCATTGTTGATTGCGGGTTGCGGTGAATGGCCGTGGCCCGGGTGTCCGGAATGTCCGAGGAGTCCCCGGACCCTCTCTTCAATGATGGCTTCGCATTGCGCAATCTCTTCTTTGCGCTGTTGGAGGTAATCGTCCGCGATGCTTTGCAAATCGTCCACGTTGTAAAGATAAACGTTGTCCAGCTTGTTCACGGCCGGATCGATATCCCGAGGCACGGCAATGTCGATGAGCAACAATGGCCGGCGATGGCGTCGCTTCATCAATGGCGTCAACCGGGGAACATCGAGAATATGGTTCGGTGCGGAGGTGCTGCTGATGGCGATGTCGATCGTCTCAAATTCACGCATCCAATCCTCGAAATTCACCGCCCGTCCGCCGAGGTTTTTGGCCAGTGCCTCGGCTTTGTCGTACGACCGGTTGGCCACCACGATGCCCTTGGCGCCGCGAGAGAGCAGGGCGCGGGCAGTCTTTTCACTGGTGTCGCCGGCCCCGATAACCATCACTTCATGACCTGAGAGCGTGCTGAAGATTTTTTCGGCCAGTTCGACGGCGACGGACGCGACGGAAATACTGCCACGCTGGATGTTGGTTTCGGTCCGGATGTGCTTGGCAACATTGAACGCACGCTGAAACGCTTTGTTTAATCGAGCGCCCGTGTGGCCGCTTTGGAGCGCGAGATCGTAGGCTTTTTTGAGTTGACCGAGGATTTCCGTCTCACCGAGCACCATCGAATCCAGGCCACACGCAACTTTAAACAAGTGCTTCACACTCTGAGGCTCGTCCAGCGTGTAAAGCTCGTCGCCCAGCGTCCCGGGATAGTCGTGTGCCTGGGCGAGGAATTTCTTCAACTCCTGAAACGCCTGGGCAGACTCGAGCTTCGTGGACGTGTAAAGTTCAACCCGATTGCAGGTCGAGAGGATCACGGCTTCATCAGCGAGACCGCTGTTGCGGAGGGTTTGCAGCACTTCCGGGATGTGCGTGTCGGGGAAGGCGAAGCGCTCCCGCAGTTCCACGGGCGAGGTGCGATGGCTGAGTCCAATGACGACAACGCTCATGGGTGATGCAAAGGTGAAAGGAGGTTGGTCACCCAGAACGTCAGCAGCACGAAACTGAATACGCCAATGGTCCCTAGAGCAAAGCGGCGACCGGCGAAATCAAACTTCATTCGGCTGAACAGCAATCCGGCGTAAAGCACCCACAGGACTGCCGACCACAGCACTTTTGCATCCTTCCAGTACGTCACTCCTTCCGGTCGAGGGAGTTGACCACCGGCGGCCAAACCGATCGTCAACAGAACGAAACCAATCAGCACGACACGCGTGGCGACAATGTCAAGGCGCTGGATCGGCGGCAGCACCGAAAGTACGGCGCGCAGTTTGTTGAACTTGAGATTGTGTTGCTGCGTCAGGAACATGCCCGCAGCGGCGGCACCAATTCCGAAGGCGCCGTATGCCAGTAGAATCATGGCGGCGTGCAAACTGGCCAGCCCACCGGAAAACTCCGGTTTCGGGCCGTGTGGCGGGTCGAGCGGCGGCATCAACGCAAACACGCCCACGGCGAAAAGCACCGGCGACGCAAACGCTCCCAGGAATCGAAACCGGCGCACCGCCCCCACGATCAAGAAGGCCAGCGTTGCGGCCCACGAAAAGAACATGGTGGCTTCAAAGAGATTGTTGACCGGACAGCGGTTGATGGAAAAGCCACGTTGGAACATGGCAAGCGTGTGCAACACAAACGCCGCCAGCAGCAGGAGGTAGTTGACCCGGTCATCGCGACGAAAGCCCTTCCTCCACAGGAATACCGAATAAATCATGCTCGCGCCATAGGCGAGAACCGCGAGCAGGAATGTATGTCGAGCTGTGAACCAATCCACCCAGATAGATTAGATGGGCGCAGCGGGCGTGCAAGTTAATTGCCTGGTCGCCTGAGGCGCGGGAAGCTGCCGCTGGATGGCAAATTTGCGATTAAAGCTCCGGATGCCCTTCGGTGTTTACTCAGGCCCTGGCCGCCGCCTTCCGGCGTCCCGCCATCATGAAATCGAGGTATTCAATCAAGCGTTGTTTCATTTCGGTGCGGGGCACGATGGCATCAATGAGGCCATGGTCGAGCAGGAATTCAGCGGTTTGAAAGCCCGGAGGCAATTCCGCCTGGGTCGTATCTTTGATGACGCGCGGTCCGGCAAAGCCGATGAGAGCGCCGGGTTCGGCAAGAATGAGATCTCCCACGCTCGCGTAACTGGCCATCACGCCGGCATAATCCGGGTTGGTCAGAATGCTGATGTAAGGAAGCTTCGCCCTGGCGTGATAGCCGAGCGCGGCGCACGTTTTTGCCATCTGCATCAGGCTGAACATGCCTTCGTACATGCGCGCCCCGCCGCTGGTCGAGATGATGATCACCGGCAAATGTTTTTCCGTGCCGGCTTCAATAAGCCGCGTGAGCTTTTCACCCACCACTGAACCCATTGAACCGCCCAGGAAACTGAAATCCATTACCCCGAGCGCCACGCGGTGCGTTCCGATCATTCCGATGCCGGTGACGACGGCATCCTTGAGGTTCGATTTTTTGAGGTTGGCTGCGAGCTTGTCTTTGTAGGAGGCCGCCCCGGTAAACCCGAGCACATCCACGCTGATCATTTGCGCGTCCATTTCCTCGAACGTGCAGGTCTCCACGAGGGAATGAATGCGTTCGCGCGCGCCGATGGAAAAATGATGCCCGCACTTGCCGCACACCTTTAGATTCTCATCGAGTTCCTTGTCGAAAATCATCGTTTCGCACTCGGGACATTTCGTCCAGAGGCCTTCGGGAATCTCCCGTTTTTTGGATTTCGCGCCGGCGCCGAGCTTCAGCTTCTTCTTGACGAAGGCGGCATTGCTGCTATTGCCGGGCGGCGGCGTTAATGCCGGTTCAACGGGATCTACGCCAATGGGTTTCTTGGTAAAAGAAGTCGTGGACATGACCAAAAACGATGATGGGTTCGGCGGTCGTGGCGAAAGATGCATTTCCTCTGTTCGCGTTTTATTTTCGTTTAAAAATTAACCACCAACTAGTCGAGCCTATTATTCAAAGTCCGCGGGCCACTGTCCAGACACAAACATCGCTCGCACCGAGGGACTTGAGCACGCCGGCGCAAGCGCTGGTGGTCGCACCCGTGGTCAGGACGTCGTCGACGAGGATGATTCGCTCTCCGCTCAACTTGCTTCCGTTGCGAGCGGCAAAGGCGCGGCGGACATTTTCGGCGCGTTGCTTTTTGCTCAGCAGGGCCTGGGTCCGCGTGGGCTGGACGCGACTGATCAGATTGTTGTTCAGCGGCAGGGTCAGGGCTTTCGCGAGATGGGCGGCCAGGCGTTCCGCCTGATTGAACTCGCGTTCGCGTTGTTTGGTGGAATGCAATGGCACGGGGACGATTAAATCCCATTTGCCCGCGCGCAGTTCCGGCAGGGCCGCGCGAAGAAGCAGGTCGACGAGAAACGTCTCAAACCACAGCGCCTGATGATACTTGTAACGGTGAATGGCATCTCGCGCGACGCCCTTGGCGGCCACGGCCGAGCGTGCCGCCAAAAAGTTCAACTCCATGTCCCGACAATTGGAGCATTCGAAAGGTGTCGAGATCTCTCCTTCGAATGGCAAGCCGCAGCGCTCGCAGAAAGGCGGTTTGATGAAGCGAACCTTGCTCCAGCACCGGGAGCAAACGAATCCCGACTCGCGTCCGGCACGCTGGGTTTCGCAGAGTTGGCACAGCGCGGGATAAATCAATGCCAGGCCGGGCTCAATCCAACGGGGCAGCGTGGCAATGGACATCGAAAACAAGGTAGGTCTTGTTCTACGTCACGCAAGCGGTATTGCGAGGCTTCGATTCGGAATTCGGAGTGGCGATTCGCGTTTCTGCGTGATAAAGAAAGTGGCGTGTTAGGTCTGTTTAAAAAATCAGCGCCGACGGCACCGGCCAGTCCAGGGCCATTTGGCAAGTACCAATTGCTCGAGCGCGTGGCCAGTGGCGGCATGGCGGACATTTGGCTGGCAACGAGTGAGTCCGGGCGCGTTTGCGCCGTGCGCCGACTGTTGCCGGAGTTGCAAGGCGACTCAACCGCAAAGAAGCGTTTTCTTAATGGCTGCGAGGTGCTGGAACAATGTCAGGGCCACCAATGCGTGATCGGCTACCTCGAACACGGCAAGGTGGAAGGCCAGTTGTTTTGCGGGATGGAATATATCGAAGGCGCGAATCTGAAAGAGCTTTACGCCGTTCACGATCCGGTGCTGTTGGAAAACGTGGCGCAGATCATCATCGACATGGCCGAGGCCCTGGAACACGTCCACGAGTGCGGCTACATGCATTTGGATTTCAAGCCGGAGAATGTTATCGTCTCGCGCAATGCCTCGGTGCGCCTTGTGGATTTTGACCTGGCGCAACCGATCACGGAGAAGCCCAAGAAGATTGTCAAGAATCCCGGAACGCCGGTTTACATGGCGCCCGAACAACTGTCCGGCCAGCCGATCGACAAGCGCGTGGATATTTTTTCGTTTGGCGTGGCTGCTTACGAGTTGCTGACGAATCAAAAGCCGTTCCCGGGCGAGACCTCAGCCGAAATTCTGCGCGCGCAAACGGATCGCGCCGCGTTTCTTACGCCACGCCAGTTGAACGGGGACATCCCCGTGGGATTGGAGAAAGCGATCCTCAAGTGCATCGAGCTCGATCCGGAGAACCGGTATCCGTTCCTGAGCGTGCTGGTGCGGGATTTGAAGGCCGCGCTTTACGTTTAGACGGCAATACTCACTCCTGATCGTACGCCATTCACTTCGAAAAATACGATTTTCCTGCGTGTGGAACCGGCTTAACGTAACGCGTATGAATCCCAGTGAAACGAATTCTCCGAACGCGATTTTGCCAATGCATTCCCGGCGCGATTTCATGAAACGGTCGTTGAGCGCGCTGGCGGGCGCGAGCTTGATGCCGGTTTTAAATCGCGCTCGAGCTGCGGAAACAGCCAGCAAACCAAACTCCAGGGTGGCCGGAGTTCAACTCGGGCTCAACGTGCCATACAGCTTTGGCAACCCAAAGATGACCGGGGATGACATCCTCGCGAACTGTGTGAAACTCGGCATTAGCGGGGTAGAACTAAGAACCCAGCCGGTCGAAGCGTTTCTCGGTGCACCCGCGGATTCTCCCAAAGACTTGCCGAACTGGCGCAAGTCCGTTGCGATGGAAAAGGTGGCGGAGTTCCGGAAGAAATATGAAACCGCTGGCGTGTTGATTGAGATCGTCAAGGTGGACGGCATTTTCAAAATGTCGGATGCCGAACTGGATTACGTTTTCACGCTGGCGAAGGCGCTTGGCGGCCGCGCCATTTCCACCGAAATTTCCGGCAAAGAGGAGGAGCTTAAACGCGTCGGACAATTTGCCGATAAACATCAGTTCTGGGTCGGTTATCATGGCCATGCCACGACGACGCCCGCGCACTGGGAGCGAGCGTTTTCGCTGGCGAAGTTCAATGGGGCAAATGTTGACCTCGGGCACTTTGTCGCTGGCAACAATGTTTCCCCGGTTGCGTTTCTGAAACAGCATCACGACCGGATCACGCATTTGCATATCAAAGATCGGAAGATGCATAACGGACCGAACACGCCGTTTGGTGAAGGCGACACGCCGATCGCCGAAGTGTTGCGCCTCTTGCGCGACAACCGATGGAACATGCAGGCCACCATCGAATTTGAATACAAAGTTCCGGCGGGCTCGGATCGAATGACGGAAATTGCCCGGGCGCTAAAGTATTGTCGGGATGCGCTAGCGTGAGGTCCGGACGTTTACCTTGAAAGCGCCCGGGACCGGCTGTTCCGAGACGACGTACAGATAACCGCCGCCACAACCGGAAAACATCGCGCCGGGATAACTACGCTGATACGCACGGAGAATGGCCTTTAAATCCACCCGCAGGGTCGGATGGGAAACCGTGTGGGGCAAAATCTTCTCCCAACAAATCATGCAATCGTTGAACGATGCGCCGAGGGCTTCGGCGTCCATGCGACGGATGGCGTCAAAGCAGTCTTTTCCGGTCTGCCCCAGGCGCGCGATCGATTTTGGATCGAGATTCTTTCTGCCCAGCGGATTGTAACCGTCGGGCCGTGGCTCAACGGGCAGGATGTGCAACACCCGTTCGAGCCAGCGCGCGACCCGGGTGTTGTTGAGCGACTCGATGTGCGAGGGAAAGACGCCGCCATTCGCCGAGAAGTCGTAGTCGAGGCGATTGATGCCAGGATAAATCAAGCCGACCATATCCTGCGAACCGCTCGGTTGGGATTTGCCCTTGTTCTCGGCTTCGTAAAGTTCGCGCACAAGTTCGGCTGGCGGACGATTGGGGAGTTTGCCCTTCCACAATTTCATCGCCACCGCGCGCGTGCCACTGGCGATGCCGGCGCGGTCCATGGGGCGAAAGTTCGGCTCGATTTGCACGACAACCATTGAGCCGGGCGGCGTGGGATTATGCCGTGACACAAACGGCTGATCGATCCAGCCGCCGGCGAGCGCGAGGCGGTTGGGGATGCGACCAATGACAGAGTTGACGGTCGATGTTCGTTGTCTGCTCACATAGATAACGACCTGCTGACATCACTTCGTCATTTGCAATTTACAGAACACAAGTCCTCCCGTGAATGCCAAGGCGGTGGCAAAAAGAATATCCACTGCGAGCGCAGGCCAGAAGAAGTCCAGCGCATATGTGAAGCCACCCAGGCTGCGAAAAACCATTGGGAATCCGATGACCTCAAGCCCGTCAGTTTGATAAGCACCACGCGTGCGCATGTACGGGACAAGATTCAGGATGATTGCCAAAGCCAGACCCGCAATGAACCCCATCCAAAATCGTCTCCGCTTCAAATCAACCGCATGTGGATTGCTTTCCACCGCCTAATCGTGTTTATTCCACCACCCGTTTCCCCTTCTTCCGATTCTCAAATTGAACCTTGATCCACTTGTAGGTAGCGGCGAGGCCTCTATCGAGCGTGGTGTTCGGCTCCCACTTGAGCACTTTCTTGATGAACGTGTTGTCGGAGTTGCGTCCGGCTACACCGAGTGGTGCGTCGAGTTTGTAAGTGCGTTTCAATCGCACGCCGGCGATTTTTTCCACCTTGCTGACGAGGGTGTTGATGGAAACGAGTTCGCTGGAGCCGAGATTGATGGGCGTCGCGATGAGGTCGTCGCAATGCGTGATCATGTCGATGCCTTTCACGCAATCGTCGATATACATGAAACTGCGGGTCTGCTCGCCGTTGCCCCAGATGTTGATGGTCAGGTCGCTCTTGTCGATGGCTTCAATGACCTTGCGGCACATGGCGGCGGGGGCTTTCTCGCGTCCGCCATCCCACGTGCCGTGCGGTCCATAGACGTTGTGGAATCGGGCGATGAAGGTCTTCATGCCGCGCTCATGCCAGTATTCTTCGCAGAACATTTCGCTGACGAGCTTCTCCCAGCCGTAACCGCGTTCGGCCATGGCGGGGTAGGCATCCGATTCTTTCAGCGCGCGAACCTTGGGGTCCTTTTGCAACAATGTGTTGTAAGCACAGGCGGAACTGGAAAAGAAGTAGCGTCGAGCGCCGGCGCGGTAGGCGGCTTCGACCATGTGCGTGTTGATGAGAATGGAGCGCAGGCACTCGACGCGGAAGCGCTCGATGAATCCCATGCCGCCCATGTCGGCGGCGAGATTGTAAACTTCAACGGCGCCTTCGCACACGCGATGGCAATTGTCCTCGTTGCTGACGTCGTAGCACAGGCTCTGAACGCCGGGAACGTTCAGGTACCACTCGTAGAGGGGTTTTTTGTCCACCGCGCGGATGTTGGTAAAGCCTTTGTTCTTGAAGTAGAGCGCGAGGTTGCCGCCGATGAAGCCGCCGCCGCCGGTGATGACGATCAAATCATCTTTCTTGAGGGGTGCGTCTTTCTCCACGAGTCGTTTCTTGTGTTCCATATTACTGCTTATTGCGTTTGGTTGTCCGCCCAGCCTGCCACAGTTTCACGTATTAAATCAACGGCGCAATGGTGAGTCGGGTCAGAAACGGAGTTTGGTCGGACCGCGGTTCAGAAAGGTGCGTCGGGATTGTCCGCAAGCCACTGGGTCAGGCCGGGCAGGGGAAAGGAGAGGAGTCTCTGCGCCTTGGCCGAATTCAGAGAGCTATCTGCCGGACGCGGTGCACCGGAATACTCCTTCAATGAGCCGGCGAGGAATTTCGGATTCAACCCGGGATGACGAGACGCCAGGGCCTGGCCAATTTGCAAACGCGACAGGCGTTCGGCTCCAGCCACGTGAAACAAACCGGTCGCGCCGCGGTTCAGGAGTTCCCAGGTGGCCCGGGCCGTGGCGACGGCGGGAATGGGGCAGCGAAACTCGTCCGCAAAGAACTTCGGGACTTTGCCGTTTTCCCAATCGCGGCGGAGTTGTTCGTTGAATCCGCTGTCTCCGCGCGGAGAAATTCCGCCATTGAGCGACGTGCGGATGACGGTGTGGCGCGGATTGGCGAGGACGATTTGTTCGGCAGCGACTTTGGTTTCGGCGTAAATGCTCAAAGGACCTACCGGATCTGTTTCCACGTAGTTGCCCTTCTTGCCGTCGAAGACGAGGTCGGAAGAAAAGAAAACAAACGGAATGTCCGCAGCCAGTTCGGCCAGGAGCGCGGTGGCTTCGACGTTCACCCGACGAGCCAAGGGAGGATTTACCTGGCATTCGGGGCTCTTGCTGATGGCGGCGCAGTGGATAATGGCGGCGGGCATTTGTTCGTCGAACAGGCGGCGGGCGGCAACCGGATCGAGCAAGTCGAGTTCAGCGCGGGTGAGGCCGGCCACGCGCCAAAGCGGTGCAAATTGTGGCGCGAGTTGGACGAGATAGTTACCAATCAATCCGCGTGCACCAGTAATCCAGACCAGCGGAGTGTGCTGCATCGGAGTTCAGTTCTGTCCGAAAAGATCGGTGACTTTCGCGGCGAAACCCTTTAGCAGGCGCGACTCGGCATTCTCGCCTGCGTGCCAGCGGCCCACGAGTTGATATTCACCACTGGTTGGATGCAGGACTTCCACCGTGCCGGCTCCAGGATCAATCAGCCAATACTCCTTCACGCCGTGTTGTTCGTAGAGGTCGCGCTTGTCAATGCGGTGGCGCCGACGGGAGGTGGGTGAGATTACTTCCGCCACCAGGTCCGCTGCTCCCATGAGGTGGGTCTGAATCAAACTCCGCCGCGCATTGGAAATAAACACCACGTCTGGCTGGGTGACGCGAGTATTGGTGAGCACCATGTCGAGTGGCGCCGCAGCGGTCGTTCCCAGTCGCCGGGGACGGAGGTGTGCCTTAAGGGCGTCATGAAAGCGGTCAACGATCTGCTGGTGAAAGAACGAAGGCGCCGGTGACATGATGAGTTCTCCATCCCACAATTCGCTTGGCAGATTGCTTTCGGGAAGTTCCGCAACCATTTCCTCAAATGTCCAAAGACGGTTCGTCCTGCGCCGTCCGTTGGCTTTGGTTTTGGCCGCAATCACACCGGAAATAGAACGCGAATCGACAGAGGGGTCAAGGAGGACTTCCAGCCCTCAATCAATCAACCGTTTCGTAAGCTCGCCGTAGGCGTCAATGCGTCGGTCGCGCAGGAAGGGCCAATGGGTCCGGGTTTGATCCACTTGCGCCAGGTCCACCGGGACGACAAGGATCTCTTCCTTGGCAACGCTGGCTTTGGAGAGAATTTCACCAGAGGTGCCCGCCACAAAGCTCTGACCCCAAAACTCGATGCCGTCGCCTCCCACACCTTTGATGACTTCGTGGCCGATGCGATTGGCAACCGCGACGTAGCAGCCATTGGCGACCGCGTGGCTGCGCTGGATCAATTCCCACGCGCCGTGCTGTTTCACGCCGTTCTGCTGCTTTTCGCCGGGATGCCAGCCAATCGCCGTGGGATAAAAAAGGATTTGTGCGCCTTGCAACGCTGTGAGGCGCGCCCCCTCGGGATACCATTGATCCCAACAAATCAGCACTCCGATTCTACCGTAACGTGTGTCCCAGGCACGAAAACCCAGGTCGCCCGGCGTGAAATAGAATTTCTCGTAGTAGAGCGGGTCATCCGGAATGTGCATTTTCCGGTATGTGCCGAGCAACGAACCGTCCGCATCAATGATGGCGGCGCTATTGTGATAAACGCCGGCGGTGCGCTTCTCGAACAGGGACGCGACGATGACAACTTTGTATTTCCTTGCGAGCTTCTGAAACGCCGCTGTGCTTGGACCCGGAATCGGTTCGGCGAGCTTGAAGTTCTCGTAGTCCTCGCTCTGACAGAAGTATTGGGAGCGGAAGAGTTCCTGGGTGCAAATGATCTGCGCGCCCTGTTTGGCGGCGCGCTCGGTGAGCGCCAGCACGGTCTTGAAATTGGCTGCTGCGTTATTCGAACAGGCGTGTTGGAGCAGACCCAATTTAACCAACTGCCCGGGAGCGGAACGTTTCATCACACCTCAGACTTTGATGTGGAAACGCGCAGTGTCAAGCAGTTCAGTGTGGTTGTTGGAATCGGCGGGCGCAGCGGACGGCGGTTGTTGGCCGAAGAGTTCGCGGATGAATTTTCCCAGCGTCTCGTTGGTGGGGCCGTAGCCACCGTGATAGATGTAATACTCGAGTTCGTACATCAAATCATCGGCGGTGGCGAAACGCTTGTTCACGTCGCGAGTCAGACACCGTTGGAGAATGGCGTTGAGCCGGTCATCCACGCGGTTATCCAGCGTGCGGAAATCCGGAATTGAATTCTTGAGCACGCGCTGACGGGATTCTTCGGCAGTCGCGCCTTTGAAAATGTTGTAACCCAGGATCAGGTTGGCCAGCACCACGCCGGCGGAGAAGAGGTCCGAGCGCTTGTCGGTAATTTGGAAATCCGCCTGCTCGGGGCTCATAAAATCCGCCTTGCCCGCGACGACTTCACCTTCCTGGTCGGTCAGGAAGCCGCGGGCTTTGGCAATACCGAAATCGGTTAGCTTCACGTCGCCCTCGAAAGCGATCATGATGTTTTTGAAACTCACGTCACGGTGCACGATGCCCAGAGGCTTGCCGTCCTTGTCGGTCTTGGCATGCGCGTAGGCGAGGCCACGCGCGACGCGGCTGGTGATGAACACGGCCAGCTCCAGCGGCAGTTGCTTTCGTTTGTCGGACAGCTGATGCGCGAATTGCTCCAGGTTGACGCCACGAATCAGTTCCATGGCGATGAAGAAAACGCCATTGGCTTCACCCAGGTGGTAGGTCTGGACGATATTGGTGTGAATCAGGTCCGCCACCAGCTTGGCTTCGCCGATAAAATTATCGATGAAGGTTTTCTGGCTGGCGTAATTGGCGCGAACCACCTTGATGGCGACTCGCTTGACGAAATCTCGCGTGCCGCGTTGTTCGGCTTCATAGACGATGCCCATGCCGCCCTCAAAGATTTTGCGGACGACATCGTAACGAAACTCGTTTTGAATCGTGAACAGTGCCACGGCGCGATGTTGTTGAAAGTCAACAGCAAGTCAAGTGTTGCAGCTGACTTTATCCTCAAATAAGCCAGCCGCGTGCCAAGTTCTGTCTTGTGTCGAGCCAGTACGGGGTTAAAATTCGCGCGCAAATGGCGCAAGGTTTACAACTATCACAACGGCTGACGCAATCGCTGGTGTTGGCCCCGCAACTCCAGCAGTCGCTGGCTTTGTTGCAGGCACCCACGTTGGAACTCAAGGCACTCGTTGAGGCGGAGTTACAGCAAAATCCGGTTCTTGAGGAGATTGCTTCCGAACCGGAAATGTCGGATCGCAATGGCGAAGTCGATAGTCCCTCGGAAGCCGCCGATCCCGCCGAACCGCCCGCCGATGTCAATGTCGACCATGCTGAACCGGGCGAGGGCGGCGAAAACGCTCCGGTGGACGATTTTCAAGCCGAGTTCGAAAAACTGGTTCAACTGGACCAGGAATGGCGCGATCATTTTTCGCAGACCAATGTGCCCAATCGCGCGACCGCTGAGGACGAGGAAAAGCGGCAATTCATGTTCGATTCTCTCGTGGCCGGGACGTCTCTCGCGGAGAGCTTGCTCGAACAGGTGCGTGATTCGAGTTTGCCCGAGGCGGACCACGCGGTGGCTGAGGTAATCATCGGCAACATTGACGACTACGGTTACCTCAAAGCATCGGTGGAAGAGGTTTCGGCCATCGGCAACGTGCCGGGAGAGAAAATCCTCGAGGTGCTGAAGGTGATTCAGACGTTTGATCCTCCCGGAGTCGGTGCGCGTGACTTGCGCGAGTGTTTGATGCTGCAACTCGAGCGTGAGAATGAACAGGAATCGCTCGAGTACGAGATTGTGCGTGATTACATGGAGGCGCTTGGCAAACGGCGCATTCCGGAGATTGCCCGGGGCACGGGGGCAACCGTCGAAGAGGTGCAGGAATCGCTTGCCAGGATTGCGCGCCTCGAACCGCGACCCGGGCGCGCGTTCCTGGCGAACGTCGATCAATTTGTTTTGCCCGAAGTGTTCGTCAAACGCAGTGGCGATGATTTTGTCGTCACCACGAATAACGAGCACATTCCTCATTTGCGCATCAGCAACGTTTACAAAGACCTGATGTCGCAAGGCAGCAACTCGGCTGAGGTGAAGAACTACATCCGCGAAAAGATTCGGGCTGGAAAATTTCTCATCAAGAGTTTGCATCAGCGGCAGAGCACCATCGCAAACATCGCGCGTGAAATTGTCAAACGGCAGCGCGAGTTCATGGATAAAGGCGTGGCATTCCTGAAGCCGTTGACGATGGTGCAGGTGGCCGAAGTCGTGGGGGTTCACGAAACCACCGTGAGCCGCGCGGTATCCGGCAAGTACATGGAGACCCCGCAAGGCGTCTTCGAAATGAAGTACTTTTTCACGGCGGGTCTCCAGACCGACAGTGGCGCGAATGTCTCCAACACCAGCGTCAAGGACATGATTGCCGAAATCTTCAAAGGCGAGGATACCAGCAAGCCGTTATCCGATCAGGAAGTCGTGAAGATGCTCAAGGAAAAGGGCATCGTGATCGCGCGACGCACGGTGGCGAAGTACCGGATGGAACTGAACATCCTGCCGTCAAACCTGCGGAAGGTTTACTGAGATTCTTTGATTCGTTCCGTGGAGGTTGGTTTTTCAGTCAACCGCCTCCCTTCTCTTCAGACGAAATCCATTCGATTCTGCACGATCGCGACGTCGCGGACTGGGTTGGTGGGCCCGCACGGATTTGAACCGTGGACCAAGCGATTATGAGTCGCCTGCTCTAACCGCTGAGCTACGGGCCCGACCCTGCCGAATGCTTTCAGAAAGGGCGTTGCTTTTCAACTAAAGGTTCACAAAAGCGGTGACCACGAAAAACGTCAACGTGGTAGGGACGCATTCCACCTGGTTCTAAACTTCTTCGGGGAAGAGAAGGGGACGAGCCCGTCCTGCTGGTCCACCACAGAGTTCCGGCACTTCGCCTCGCTCGAAAGTTTGATTCGGCTCGCGCCCGGTGCCCACAAGACCCACTCGCCAGTTTCCCGTCTGGCTGTCTTCCGAGCGCGAGCCTGAAATACTCATCTCCGTCATGATTCTGTCAGACCAAAGTTCACAATCAAACAGCCCGCTTCGCTTTCAGGTGAAGCCATAAGGTCCAGGTTAGTGTGGCCTTGAATGGCTGAAAGCCCGTATCACCGGGCAATTGCCACCGTCGAATGGCGTCTTTGCCATTTGAGATCCTGGTTGGTGGTGGAGCCGTGAGAATGCGCATGATAATCCACGAGGCCATACTCCGGCAGGCCCTGCTTGGCCGGTTTGAAGGTTCGCGAGTCCTGCCACCGATGATATTCCACGTGACCGTCCGTAAAGGAAATGACTCCTCCGCTTCTGTGTGAAGCATTCGGGAAGTTGAAGAACACTTCGCCGTTCATATAGTTGCCAAAGAACGGCCAGCAAATGCTATCCGGGTTCACATCTTGAATCAGAAAAATGTCCGAAGGCGAAACTGCCGATAACTGAGCAAGCGACTGAAAAATCCGGTGGCCCGTTGAAAGCCGCGAATCATACTCGCCGCGGTAACCCAGGAAAGAATTCATGGCGTAGCTGCGAACCCGAGGAACGACGGCGCCCGTCTCCGGAATGATGTGATCTTTTCGATCGGTCGGACATTTGTAAATCTTCGCATCCTTAATGTAGCTTGCGAACTGTGCCAGCTTTGGATTCAAAAGATTGTCCAAGTTCGTATTGGGCTCATAATAAAATGCACCTTGCACCCAACCGGGAGCATCGACGCTTGGGGGGTAGAAGCGACCATTTCCGGCGACGACTTGATTGTTGTCATCCGCATACATCAACCAGGTTTTCGACATCTCCCTTTGATTGTTGATGCACTGAATTTTTTTGGCGGCCATCTTTGCATTGTTGAAAACCGGCAAAAGTAAACCCGCGAGAATCCCAAGCGTCCCGATCACGGCCAGAAGTTCAACCAGGGTGAATGCGGGTTCGGTATGCGCGGCATTTGCCATTCATCGGATTAAACCGTTCCACAACGAACAACCTTACAACGTGAGAAACGAAGAAATAGAACCAGCGTGAAGCAGCACTCACCAAGGTGTCACTCTGCGGTCAAAGCGACGAGAAAGGGAGCGGCGTCGGCATGATCTGCAACAAAGTCCAAAGACGTTATTTCAATGTCCGGAGCTGGGTTGATCCAGGTTTTCTTGAATAATCGGATGCATGTCGCGCCACTTATTTTGGTGGCTGGATTGTTGCCTCGCCAGGCAATCACCGCGTCCGAGGCCTCTACGGGATGTTCCGGCAATTCGTGCCAGTCACGAGCGTCACGGCCATAAATGATTGGGATTTCCTCAGTGCGGCTGCTGACGTAATGGACCACGTAATGTCCCACCTTGGTACCATCCGGCAATACGCCACCTTGAATCGAATGAAGGAACTGAAGTCGGCTTGACTTACGCCCAATTCGAATCCCAGCGATCTGTTTCGGATATTTCGCCGTCACGGCTGGCTCAGAAACGACTTGAATCAACCCTCGAATATCGAAGCGCGTTCCCGCAAGGGTCTGAATTCCGCGTGGCAACTCAGCTAAGTGATTACCCGGTGGGCCTGCGTGCCAGGGGATCGCGAGCGAGGCATTGTAGACGTCCGAAAGGTCAATTAATTCCGATTCTGCGGCAGAACTTCTCGCAGGGATGCGACATTCGAGGACGCGCGCGAGCGCCGCATTGGCCTCTGCATTCTCCGGTTGCAACTCCAGCCACCGGCGCGCATGGAATTCTGCCGCATACCAATCATGCCGCATTTCGTTTATCAGCGCCCGGCGATGATGCCACCGAGCCTTTTCGAACACGCTTCGATTTGTCAGCGTTTGAAAGCGGAAGGAAACGGCTGACCAAGCCGCCTCCAGCTCTGCCCGCGAGAGCGGCTCGACGCGCTCGGAATCTTCCAGGCGGGATCCAGTGAGTAAATGAGCAGCCGCAAGAATTTCTTCGGTACTCCAGTCAAGTTTTGGCACATGCCACACTTGAGCCGTGTCATCAAGACTCGAAGTTGCTATTTGATTTCCATCCGGGCTGAAACTGACGTGAAGAATTTGCTTTTCATGTTTAAATGGTGGTCCGAGTGGCTCCCCCGTTTGGATATCCCAAATACGTGCCGTGCAATCATAGCTGCCAGTGACGACACGCTGACTGTCGGGGCTAACATCGCCAGATACGACATAACCGGTGTGAACCAAGGGTGGGCAGATCGGTTGCCCGGTTTGAGCATCCCAAACCCTGGCAGTGCGATCCATACTTGTAGATAACAGGTAACGTCCGTCGGGACTGAACTGAATATGATGCACCAAAGTTGAATGGTGCATCACCGAGCCGACCTGCTGGCCTGTGTCGGCTTCGCGGATATAAATGGTTCCCTCGTTGTCACTCATCGCAATTCGGCGGCTATCGGGACTGAAAGCGACGTGCAAAACGTGACCTGGGCTCGGCATCGGTGGGCTAATTGCTTCTCCAGTGAAGGCGTCCCAAACACGCGCTGTTCGGTCATTACTAGCGGTGACAACTCGGCGTCCGTCAGGGCTAAAACGGATTCGCTGAACGTAGTAGGAGTGGCGGAGGGGAAGGCACAGCGGTATGCCCGTGTTTGCATCCCAAATTTGTGCGGTGAAATCAGCGGAAGCCGTTGCGATTCGTTTACCATCGGGGCTGAATTCGGTGTAAATGACAATGTTTTCATGTTTCAACGGATTGAGTCGTTCCTTACTTAAGACTACATCCCAAATGCGAACCGTTTCCTTAAATGGCGCTGCGACCGAAAGGCCATCGTGACTCCAAGAGGCCGAGTTGTTGATCATGCCCCCAATAATACGGTCCGGCCCCATTAGCAGTCGTCCCAGCGTGAGACCTGAACAGGTGTCCCACACACGAACATCGCCGCACCCGGTGACGGTTGCCACTTGTCCTCCACTGGGCGAGAAAACCGCAGCGGTCCATGGATTACCGTGTTCGCTGACGAGTGGCGGCGATGCGGGCTCAATGCGAGCCAAATCCCAAACGCATATTTTTCCGGATAAAGTAAGAGTGGTTAACCTTTGACCATTGTTAAGAAATGTGAAATCGGAAAGCTCTCCTTCATGGCTGAGTGGTGGGCACAGCGGCGTTGCGGAGCGGATATTCCAAAGCTGCATGGGAGTGTCGTGATTCATTGCCGCTAACCAATTACCATCCGGACTGAAACTGAGCCTTACAGCTATCCCCGCGTTCTTGAGGGAGGAGTGCACAATTTGGCCACTACGCGCGTCCCAGATGTTCACCGTGCGGTCCCCGCTAGCGATGGCGAGGTGACGATTGTTGAGACTGAAACTGGCAGCGAACACCGGTCCACTGTGACTTAATGCTGGAAAAAGTCGTTGCCCCGACAGAGGTTCAAAAACTTCAATCCTGTGAGAACTCATTACATAACTGGCATCGAGCCATCCTCCGCCGAAAACCGATATCGCTTTGCCATCCGGGCTGAAAACAAGTCCGAGTGCGGGATTCTCCGTGGTGATCCAGCCGGTATTAGGCTTTCCGTTGGCTAAATCCCAAACCCGAGCTTCGGCCATCTGAGCTCTATTACTCACAATTGTTCCGGTAGCGATGCAGCGCGCGGTTGGATCTATCACAATTTGCACGACCCGATTGCTGTGCTCCAATGGCGGCAGCAACAAGCGGCCTGAGGGAAATGCGAGCACGTAAACATTCGTGCCGTCGGCGGCTGCCGTGGCGATCTTCGTTTCATCGGGCGACCAAGCCGACTTGCCGCCAATTCCGCCCGCTTCAACGTGAGCATTCAGGAGTTTACCGGCGACCACATCCCAGATTTGCTTTTCCTTGTCGGTGGATGTAAGAGCCCATCGCCCACTGGGACTGACAAAGACGCGACCATCTATGCTCGGCATGCTGAGTGAGTAGAGTTGTTGAAAAGTGGTGGTATCCCAG
>DASUGI010000029.1:0-20236 GCA_036274115.1 Verrucomicrobiia bacterium | reverse complement strand
CACCCGAGTTCATCGAGGATTCGATCGTCCAACCTTCGGCCTTTAGCTTTTCCTGATATTCCTTGTTCACCTCCGCTACGTTCTGTGGGAGCTCCAGGTGCAGAATTTCCGATTTGCCCTGGCTCATGGTCATCTTGGGCACGGCACCTTTCAAAATTGGAACGTCCTTGGGAAAAGTGTCGGGAATAGCGACCTGGGTTTCGCTGGCCACCAGAGTGGCTTTGCCGTCCTTGCTCTCCATTTCAATCCGAGTGGTATCACCTGACTCGTTCACTTTCACTTTTCCATCCGCCGTTTCGATGGTTTCGCTTTTCTTACAGCCCGCCGTTGCCATCAACAGGATGGCCAGAGTTATTACCAGGTTAGTTTTCATGGGATTAAAAGCTATGCCGATCATTTGAATTCTTTGCGTTGGCGGTGGGTTGCGCAAGGACGAAACGCACCTATTCCCTCTTACCGTAAGCCTTCTCGAGACGCTCGTATTCAGCCGCTGAAATGGGCAGCACGGAGCCGTGCCGGAATTTGAACGGAAATACAAAACCTTCGCCGGGCCTGAATTGGCCCATGCTCAAGTCTTCGGTGACGAAGGGCTGATAGCCCGTGCCCTTGCTGTATTGATCGAGAATCAAACACCAGGTCGCAGGGTTGCCATCGGCAGCCGGTTTGATGATGTAACATTCCGGACCTTCGTAGCCACGCATCCGGGCGAGCGAGAAATTGGTGACCTCATTCCACGGGCCCATCAGGTTCTCGCTGACTTCGAAGGTGATGTCCTTTTCTTTCTCGTCCTTGGAAAAGCGGTAGTATTTACCGTTCTCGCGCACGATGGTGGAATCGATGAGCGTCCAGGGCTTTTCGGTGTAAACAAACGGTTTGCCGAAGCTCACAAAATCCTTTGTCCAGGCGCCCCAGATCCGGTGTTTGGCGAAATCATCGCTCCCCGTGGTCGAAGCCCAGAACACGAGATACTCTTTCCGCGCTTCATCGTAAATCGCTTCGGGTGCCCAGGTGCAACCGGCATCGTCAGGCGCAACTTTCACCAGCCGCGGCTCGGACCAATGCACCAGGTTCGTGGAGTCCCAGATTACGATGGATTTGCTCCCGCCACGCACGGCGCGACGCCAATCGTGGTTGAGATTGATGGAGAGATCGGTGGCGATGAGATAAAACTTGTTGCCCTCAGGTGAGCGCAGCAGGTAGGGATCACGAACACCTTTCTCGCCCAGCGCGCTCACGAGGACAGGTTGCCCGCCGTTGAGCGCGTTCCAGTGGCGACCGTTGGTGCTGACGGCAAAATAGATTTGCTCGGTCATCGGCGTCTGTTCGCCTTTAAAGGTCGCAAAGAGAAATCCGCCATCACCAGCCCGTGCGACCGTTCCCATCAGCAGAGCAATCAAAAGAAGCAGTAGTTTTTTCATAGGTTCTACGCAGCAACCGTCGTAGGCTACCGGCGCGCCCGCTGGCTGGCAAATGGGTTTAGCCTGGCGGTGGCAGGTCTGTTGGAATCCCAGGATTCCGCATCCAGGCGCCAAGGTTCACAAAGTCATGAAAGCCACAGTCTATCTCATCCTGTTTCGGGGCGTGGGGGGAAAAACCCAACTGCCGACGAAAGTCCTTCGCGAAAGGCTTACCAGGGCGGGCTTTGAAAACGTGGCCACCTACATCAACAGCGGCAACGCCATCGTCCGGAGCCGAATGGGCCGGGACAAGGTCATCGCCACGGTCGCGGAGTTGTGCCGAAAACATTTTGATTTCGACAAGGCGATCTTCGCGCCGACACTGGCAGAGTGGGATGAGTTGATTGCGCGCAATCCTTTCGCCAAAGCTGCGACCCAAGCGCCAACCACGGTTCATGCCGCGCTCCTCCAGGAAGTGCCAAAGGCCGAAGACGTCGAGCGCATCCGTGCCCTGGCGGTGAAAGGCGAGGACCTCAAGGTCATTGAGCGAGTCGCTTACGTGCATACGCCCAATGGATTTGGCACCTGCAAGATGGCTGAGAAATTTGATAAATGGATCGGAGTCACGAATACCGCGCGAAACTGGAACACGGTGCTCCGGCTCGCGGAACTGGGTCGCGTTTGCGAGGCATCCAAAAATTGAACTGTGAATCGTTTCTACCCTCTCGAGCCGTCGGAGTCATCGGCATGAGCTCAGTCATTTCCTGGTTGCGGCCAGTTATCGCTCTCCTTGCCATGGGCCTGACGATGGCTGATGCCGCAGACGGGTTGACGTCCCGGCGATCGGGCGTAGTCCGAGTCGTCGATCACACCCTGGTTGACGACGGCGGACCTTTCCTCGGACTTGGGGTTTCCTACTTTACTGCGCTCGGGCGTTGTCGCAGTGATCGCGCCCGTTTGGAGAGCGATCTGAAGTTCCTTTCTGAACAGGGCTTTGATTACTACCGGATGTTCTCGATGGTCGGCTGGTATCCGGCCTGGGCCGGGTTGGAGATCGCGCCCGTAACTTTTACGAATCGCGTCGGAAAGCGTATTGAAGCGTGGCCGGATTATTGGAAGCAAGTGGCCGAATTGATCGATCTGGCGTATGACCGTTACCGGTTGCGCGCGCAGATCACGATCTTCGCCGATGCCCAACTCATGCCCGCCAGACAGAATCGAATCGAACACATGCGTCGGCTGCTGACGGAGGTGGTGCCCGGCCGCGAGCACAAGATCATCCTGCTCGAGGTGGCCAATGAGGCCTGGCAAAACGGGTTTCCGGGAGAGCAAGGCGTGGTGGACTTGCGCGAGTTTACAAAGTATCTCGCCGAGCGAACGGCCGTTCTCGTCGCGACCACATCAAATCACGAAGATGATTTCGCGAAAATCTACGCGAACAGCTCGGCGGACATCGCAACGTGGCATTTCAGCCGGGATCGGGCGCGGGACAATGGCTGGAAGCCGGTTTATGACTGCTGGAACTTCGGGGATCGTCCGGGATTCCCGCCGGCGATCAGCAATGAGCCCATCGGCCCGGGCGCATCGGTTGCGACGGAGAGTTCCAGCATCCGGTTGGTGATGGCGGCGGCATTTGCCTACACCGCCAGATTGCCGATGTACGTTTTCCATTCTGAGGCCGGCGTTTTCGGCCAGGCACGTTTTGAAGACACCCCGGCGATTCGCGAGTTCCGCTTTCTCAAGGATATTCTGCCGTCCGACTTACCCAACTGGCGCCGTAATGACGGGAGGCAAAACGAAGCGCCGTTCACCGTTTTTGCCAATGGACAGCCGAATTGTTATATCTCCGAAGCATCGACCAGCCGCGACGGGTGCGTGCGCAACATTGGAAGCCGCAAAGGCGATCAGTTTGTATGCATCCCGATTGGCCTTCGCGCCGGCGGACTCCAGCTTGAAGCGCGCGAGGCTTTGGAATTCAATGCCATTGATCCGTTATCCGGCAAACTGGTTCATTCGGCCAAAATGAACCGTGGTGAGCGCGTTCACTTGCCGGCTGGTGCTGGCGGGTTGATCCTCAAAGGGCGTAGTTCGCCCGTTACGCGGAAATAGCGCGGCAGATAAAGTTTCAACCGCGCGCTCTCGAAGATCTGGATCACATCTGATCTGGTATTTCCGCCTCCACGAGTTTCGCCAGCAGGATCAGCGATTCCTGCCAGCCCAGGTAGCAGGCTTCGGCGGGAATGACGGCCGGGATTCCCTCTTGCGTCACGTTCAACTCGGTGCCGCAGAAGACCTGCTTCAGCGTAATTGTAGTGATCATCTCGCCCGGCAGACCCGGATTGTCGAACTTGTCTGTGTAGCGGAGGAGTTCGTCGGGCTTGAGCTCGAGATACTTTCCGCCGAAGGAATGGCTGCTCCCGGTGCTGAAGTTGGTGAAGGACATCTTGTAAATGCCGCCGACCTTTGCCTCCATTTGATGAATCTTGCCCGTGAAGCCGTTTGGGGGAAGCCATTTGACCATCGCGTCGGGATCAAGGAACGCGCGATAAACCCGCTCCGGCTTGGCGCGGAGCACCCGGTGAAGTCGCACTGTGTTGGTGTTGTTGGTTGTCATAATTTGTCGTCTTTCACTACTACGACGAATGAGGCGGAACTGTCAGGACATTATTTCCGGGTAAGCCTCACCGTAACCAATTCGCTTGCGCGTTTTGTTTACTGATAGTCTATTCAATAGCTATGGCAAAACCATATCCAACGATAATTCCCGGATTGCGCAGTCCTGCTGAGCAAGTGAATGGTCTGGTCTATTTCGGTCGTATGTTGGACAAGATGCGCCTCGCGGCGGCTGGGAAGTTGCCGCCCGATTGGCAGACCATGCGTGGCATGCCGAATCCGGTGACCTTCGACGCGCGCTGCTGCCGATTCCTCGGCATCAGTTACGCCACACTCGAAGCCGAAACGCTCAAGGGTGACAAGAGTGACGCCGAATTGCTCGAATGGGCGTTCCAGCACGGTCGCCGTCCGAGCGAGGAGGATATCGAAATCTGGAATGCTTTCATGTCCAAGCGCGGTTGGCGCGACTCCGGCGCCCCGCGATTGCACGAGCGGCTCGCCGAGATTGGACTCCCACCCGGCGCGGTGGAAACGATGTTTGAGTTTATCGATCTGGACGAAGGACGCTTGAAGCTCGGAGCGAAGTAAAAGCAAAAACAGCGGTTACAGCCACGCCACGGACTTGTAATTGCTGGCGAAGCGCCTCGTCACTAACGTCACCGTCATGAATGCATCGTCCGATACGCACAGCAAGGTGATTGGCTACGTCCTTTGGCTGGTGGGGTTCACCGGCGCGCACCGGTTCTATTATGGCCGTCAAATCACCGGCATCATCTGGCTGTTTACCGGCGGACTGTTCCTGATTGGCTGGATCGTGGATTTGTTCCTCATCCCGTCCCTGGATCGCTCGGCGGATCGCCGATACGTGGCTGGTCCTAACGATTACTCGGTTGCCTGGCTGCTGCTCACGTTCGTTGGCTGGCTCGGCCTCCACCGCTTTTATCTCGGTAAATGGGGTACCGGGATTCTGTATTTGCTCACCTTGGGATTGTTCGGCATCGGCATCATCTACGACTTCCTGACCCTCAATTCCCAAATCACCGGGCGCAATCAAGCAGCCAAAGCCTGACGCAGCATCGCTGTCGGTCCAAGGTGACTCGATACCCGGGGCAAGTTTTTCAATTCCCACTTTCACCCGGCTTCGGCTAGCTTCCCGCCGATGACTGAAGCCGAGAACTCGTCCACGGGCGGAAGCAGCACGTCCGAAGCGCCAGCATTCGAACGGCCACCCGCAACCGGTTTGCGCGGATTCTGGTGTCTCATCGTCACACAATTCCAAGGCGCGTTCAGCGACAACGTGGTCAAGAATCTTGCCGTGTTCATCATTGTGTTTGGCGCCGGCCTGTCTGCCGAGCAAAAGCACGAATACGGCGAAGCCATCGGCGCGCTCTTCGCGCTGCCGTTCATTCTCTTTTCCATGGCGGGCGGTTTTCTGGCCGACCGATGCAGCAAACGCACCGTAATGATCGGGGTGAAGGTTTTCGAGTTGGGCATCATGGCAGTGGTGATGGTCGGTCTGACCTCGGAGCATAAACATCTATTGCTCGCCGGCGTGTTTCTCATGGGCACGCACAGCGCTTTCTTCGGCCCATCGAAATACGGCTCGTTGCCGGAGCTTTTGCCCGAGAAAAAACTGTCCTGGGGCAACGGCATTCTCGAACTCGGGACGTTTGTCGCCATCATCCTCGGCACCGTGGCCGCCGCCTACCTCGCCAGCAACTTTCGCGGTGAACACTGGATGTCTGGCGCCGTGCTCATCACGCTCGCCTTGATGGGCTTGACAACTTGCATCGGTATCACTCGCGTCCCCGCAGCGGACCCGGCGAAGAAATTTCATCCGAACTTCCCGGCAGAAATCTACCGCCAACTCCGCGCCCTGCGCGGCAACCGACCCTTATGGCTTTCCATCGTTGGCAACACCTATTTCAATTTTCTAGGTGCGTTGCTCCTGCTGAATCTCTTTTTTTACGGTGCGGACGTTTTAGGTGTGGATGAAACCAGGATCGGACATCTCAACGTGGCGCTCGCCCTTGGGATTGGCCTGGGCAGTCTGGCGGCGGGATACTTATCCGGAGGCAAAATCGAATACGGCCTGGTTCCAATCGGGGCACTAGGCCTTTCAATTTTCTGCACGCTGCTCGCCCACCCGTTTTTTGAGGTGAAGGGATCGCTCGCACTCCTCGCGCTGCTCGGTTTCTCCGGAGGCTTCTTCATCGTGCCAGTCATGGCGCTGATTCAACACAAGCCGGCGCGGGAAAAAAAGGGCGAACTCCAGGCAACCGCCAATCTCCTTTCATTCGTGGGTGTCTTTCTCGCATCCGGCGCACACTGGCTGTTCGTGGGCGTCGCGGAACTGTCCCCGCGCCAGATTTTTCTCGTTGGCGGCGTGTTGACTTTTATCGGCGCGCTCTATGCCGTTTGGCTGTTGCCGGATGCCTTGCTGCGCTTCCTTCTGTGGCTGGCGACTCACACACTGTATCGCGTCCGTGTCATCGGTCGCGACAACATCCCGGCCAAGGGCGGAGCGTTATTCGTCTGCAATCATCTTTCCCTTGCTGACGCCGTACTGCTCCAGTCCTCCACCGATCGGCCCATTCGCTTCATCATGCTCAAGGCGATCTACGAATCGCGCTGGATTAAACCCTGGGCGCGCATCATGAAAGCCATTCCCATTTCCTCGGAACTGCGCCCACGCGAGATGATCAAGTCTCTGCAAACCGCTGCAGCGGCGATCCAGAATGGCGAAGTCGTTTGCATCTTTGCCGAAGGCCAGATCACGCGCATCGGTCAGCTGCTGCCGTTCCGACGCGGCTTCGAGCGCATCATGAAGGATCAGACCGCGCCCATCATTCCTGTGGCGCTTGATGGCGTGTGGGGAAGTCTGTTCAGCTTCGAAGGCGGAAAATTCATTTGGAAACTTCCCCATCGCATTCCCCATCCCATCACCGTCAATTACGGCAAGCCCCTGCCCCACACGGCAACTCCATTCGCAGTTCGCCAGGCCGTTCAGGAACTCATGGCCGAAGCCTGGTCGCAACGCCGCGAACACATGCAGCCGCTGCCCCGTGCCTTCGTGCGCACGGCACGGCGCATTCCATTTCGTTTTGCGATGGGCGACCTGCAAACACCACATGTGAGTTTTGGTTCAGCTTTGGTTCGATCTGTATTTCTCGCTCGGCGCTTGCGCGGGACTTGGGCCGGCCAGGACATGGTGGGATTGCTCCTGCCTCCATCGGTTGGCGGCGCCCTCACCAACTGGGCGGCCCTGCTCTGTGGCAAAGCGCCCGTCAACCTGAACTACACCCTGTCCGCTGCGGCGATCCATTCCTGTGTGCAACAATGCGATATTAAAACCATCGTCACCTCGCGCGTCTTCCTGGAGAAAATCAAGCTCACCGTGCCGGGTAACTTGATCTTCCTGGAGGATGTCATCAAAGCTCCATCCCTCGGTGCGAAGCTTGCGGCGTTCATCATGGCGCGACTGTTGCCGGTTAGTTGGCTGGAACGTTCACTCCAATCCACTCCACACTCCGCACTCCGCCGTCCCCATTCGTTAGACCGCCTTGCCACTGTCATCTTCTCCAGCGGCAGCACTGGCGAACCCAAAGGCGTGATGCTCTCGCACTACAACGTTGGCTCAAACATCGAGCAACTCGGCCAGGTGTTCGGCTTCCGCTCGAAGGATCGTATGCTCGGAGTGTTGCCCTTCTTTCATTCGTTCGGTTTTACCGGAACGCTGGCACTGCCGGGTGTGCTGGGTATCGGAGTCGTTTATCATCCCAATCCGCTCGATGCGAAAACGATTGGCCCACTCGTCAGCGAATACGCCGTTTCCTTTCTGCTGGCCACACCGACCTTCCTGCAAATCTACATGCGCGGCTGCAATCCCGAAGATTTCGGCAGTCTGCGCCTGGTGGCCGTCGGCGCGGAAAAGTTGCCCGAACGCCTCGCCAGTGCCTTCGACGAGCAATTCGGCATCCGCCCCTTCGAAGCCTACGGTTGCACAGAGTGTTCGCCCGCTGTCACGGTCAATACGCACGACTTCCGGGCGGCGGGCTTCCGGCAAGTGGGCGGCAAGCGTGGGAAGATCGGTCATCCGTTGCCCGGCATCAGCGTTCGCATTCTCAATCCGGAAACGCGCGAGCCGGTTGAACTCGGTCAGCCGGGCCTGTTGCTCGTGCGGGGACCAAACGTCATGGTTGGCTATCTCGGCAAGCCGGAAAAAACTGCCGAGGTGTTGTTTGACGGCTGGTACACCACTGGCGACATTGCCGCGCTGGACGAAGATGGCTTCCTGCAAATCACCGATCGCCTGAGCCGCTTCAGCAAGATTGGCGGTGAAATGGTGCCGCATATCAAGGTGGAAGAGAAGCTGCACGAACTCGCGGGCGTCACCGAGCAGACCTTCGTTGTGACCAGTGTTGCCGACGAGAAGAAGGGTGAGCGCCTCGTGGTTTTGCACAAGCTCACCGCGGACAAGCTGGCCTCCTGTCTGGAGAAACTCACTGCCAGCGACCTGCCCAACTTATGGAAGCCGAAGGCCGACGGCTTTATTCGCGTCGAGAGTTTTCCCATGCTGGGCACGGGCAAACTGGATTTGCGGAAAGTGAAGGAAGAGGCGCAGAAGGCTCAAACACAAGGCGCACCCGTCATCTGACGACGCTGTTGCCGACGATTCGCGCGTTCCCCCTGCTATTTTGCATTTGAACTAATTAATCCAGCTTGCGAAGGCGCGCGGCCAAGGCGCTACCATTCGATCACGCGATAAAAGCGTTGGGGGAAATTCGTGCAACTCGGATCGCGAATCCAGAGTGAACCATTCGTCAACGTGCCCGCTCCTGGCAAAACCACCCAGTCTTGCAAATTAGTGCTGGCTTGGATTTCGATGTGCGACAGGTTCACAGGCTGTATTTGGCGACCACCGGAATCAATCGACCAAAACGCGAAACTGCCATCAGCCAAATGTTGAGGAGCGCTCAGCGCGAAGGGGGCAGCCGGCGTGAAAGTCACTTCGTCCAGCCAGCCAGCGTCCTTACCGGAGGTTACCGTGCCATCTTTTATGTAGGCCCAATTCAAAGTGTGCGTCCCGGCCGGCACGGCGAACATAACCTGTTGCCAATCGGTTTCGCCTGAAATCCAGGTGGCCCAGTTCTGGTAATCCATGTTGAACCAGAGCCGGTCATAAGCCTGTTCGGACGACACCTTCCACCAGAACGTAAGCGTTCCCGGTCCCACAACCGCCGCTTGCAACAGGGACTGCTGATTGTTGCCAATCGGTCCACTTTGAGCCGCAGCATCTCCATCATGAGTTTCGCGATTCTGCGCGAACCAGGGAACATTCGTCGGGCTGGTGGTCCAGGTGAGATTGGTGGCATTCAGGGCAATGGCGAGATTGGTTGAAAACGGGATGGTCACGGTGGCAATCGCGCTGGTGACACTACCAACCGGATTGCTGGCGATGACGCGGTAGTTTCCGGTTTGGCTGCCCGCGATGTTCGTGATGAGCAAATCCGCGTTGGTCGCACCAGCGAGGTTCGCTCCGTCCAGTTGCCATTGGTAGGTCATCGGTTGGACGCCTACGGCTCGCCCGCTCAATCTGAGGTTCGTGCCTTTAACGGTCGTTTGGCTCGCGGGTTGGATGGTCATGTGCGGAGCGCCATCACCCGCCAGTGCGGCAAAGAACCCGCCACCGGCAGTGATCGCAAATACATTGAAAAGACCTGGTGGCACGGAGTTGGTGAACGGTGTGAGCAAAGTCGATCCCCACGTTGTTACCGTGCCGTCCGCCTTGAGTGCCATGGCAATGCTTCCGTCGCTGCCTGCGGCAACTGCCACCACGTTGGAGAGAGTTGTTGGAACGTTGGTGGCCGGGAAACCCCTTCGCGGAATCGGGCTTGGATACGGAAATGCAGCTTGGGGAACGGTGGACCAGGCGACAACTTTGCCATTGGTTTGCAGGGCCAAACCCAGATCACCACTGCAGGCAATGGCAATCACGTTGGAGAGACTGCTGGGAACATTCGTCCCATTGCTCCACGCCACAACGCGCCCATCCGATTTGAGGGCGAGACTCTGGTCGCCACCGGCAGCAACGGCAACCACGTTGGACAGATTGGCCGGTACATTGGTAAAGAAGACGTAGCCAGAGCTTCCCCACAGGCCGCCGGAATACCCACCCCAGGAGACCACCTTTCCATCCGACTTGAGCGCCAGACTGAGATAGTCACCAGCCGCAACGGAGATAACGTTGGACAATCCGGCTGGAACATTGGTCGCCAGGTTGGTAGTCCCATACGACGGCGCTGGCATTCGGATTCCTGAATCACCTCCCCACGCCACCACAGTGCCATTGGATCGCACGGCGAGACAATGAGCCTCGCCCGCCGCTATGCCTGAAACGGAACTCAAGCCGGGCGGAATATTGGTCGGCACAAATGACCGTGGCAAACGACCGGGGAACACGGCCACAGTTCCGTCCGCTGTAAGCCCGGCCAGATAATCGTTGCCCGCAGAAATGGCCACCAGATTCGTCACGCTTGCAGGCACGTTGGTCGGAGAGAAAGAGCTCGATCCCCAAACCGCGACCTGACGGATGCTCAACTCCACTTTGGCGCTGACGGTTGTTCCCACGTGGTTGCTGATAACGACCGTGTAAAAGCCCGCATCGTCGTATCCGAGCGATGATAACGTCAGCACGGAATTGGTGGCATTGAGAATGTCAGCTCCGTTGAAACGCCATTGATAAGTCATCGGGGTTGAACCCCGCGCCTCCACTGTGAATGTGACCAGGCCGCCAAGCGTCGCTGTCGTATTCGTCGGTTGCTTCAAAATATACGGTGAGCTTTCCAGCACGGTCACAAGTGCGTTGCTGCTTTCGGTGACACCATACACGTTGCTCACCAGTAGCGAGTAGTTGCCGCTCTGGCTGGGTTGAACGTTGCTCAGACTCAGTGAAGTCCCCACTGCTCCGGGTATCGGAGTCCCGTTAAACAACCAGCGACAACTTAAAGGCGGCGTGCCCGTCGCCGCGGCGTTGAGGGTGATGTTTGTTCCCGCCACCACGGTTCTTCCCACGGGCTGAAACGTGATGATCGGAGGGCTGACCACGGTGAGCATCGCACTGGAACTCCGAACCAAACCGAAAGCATTGCTGACCAGCACGGAGTAGTTCCCGATGTCGGCAAACTGCGCATTGGAAATGCTCAAAGTGTCGTTTGTCACGCTTGAGAAGCGAGCGGACGAGCCAATTTCAAAGCCGTTGAAGAACCACCGGTAGCCGAGCGGTGCATGGCCTGAAGCAACGACGGAGAAAGTTCCGTTCGAAGTGTAAGGCAAGCTCAGGTCGGGGGGACTCTCAACGATGTAAACGGGTCCATCGGCAACCAGAGCCACACTCAAGTCGCCGCCTGCTGCAATGGCGGTTGCATTTGATAGTCCAGCAGGAACGTTGGTCTGACCGTAATTGTTGCTGCCCCACACCGTCACCGTTCCATCCGCGCGCAATCCAGTGCTGTGAAAATAGCCTGCCGCGAGCGCAACGAAATTGCTTTCATTGGCTGGAGATTGCGACTGACCATACAGGTTTGATCCCCAACCAATGACTTGGCCATCGGACTTGAGCGCAAGGCTGTGGCTGCCTCCGGCTGCGATAGCAACCACATTGGATAAACCCAGGGGCACGTTCGTCTCGCCCGATGTTCCACGTCCCCAGGCAAAGACAGTTCCATCGCCCTTTAACGCAACGTTGTGATAACCGCCCGCAGCAATTGCGACTACGTTGGTGAGGTCCGCAGGCACGTTGGTCTGACCGTACGCGTCGTAGCCCCATCCCACGACCGTTCCGTCCACCTTCAATGCCAGGTTGTGATACGCGCCAGCGGATATGGCAATGACGCCAGCCAAACCCGATGGCGCAGTAGCTTGTCCATAGTTGTTCAGTCCCCAGCCCACGACTGTGCCATCCGTCTTCAACGCCAGGCTATGACCCGCCCCAGCCGCAATGGCCCGCACGTTTGCCAAAGCGGCCGGCACATTGGTCTGCCCATAACCGCTATAACCCCACGCCACTACCTCGCCACTTGCTTTAAGAGCCAGGCAATGACCGCCACCGACAGCGAACGCCTTGGCGTCATTCAAACCGTTGGGCAATACGCGCTGACTGTAGGCGTTATCACCCCACGCTGCGACCTTGCCGGCGGCTTCACAGAATTGAGTGGGTCCAAACACGAGGCCAATGCCGATGGCCAAACGAAGAAACACTGCGACTGGATGAGTTTTCATAAGCGCCGTTTGAACGAAGTGTTCATGTTGTTGCCCGGAAGAAGCTTTAGCTGATATTCCTTTCTACGCTCATTGCCACGCGCTGTCTACACGATTGCGGCGCCCCCCCCCAACTTTTAAGAAATCATTGAAATTTGTATTAACGTAGGTGTGTCGCGTCTTCGCGTTGCCTTGCCATTCCCAAAAGGCATGGCAAGGCCAGTAACTAAGTATTGGGCGGATTCCAAGGTGCGGGCTAAAACTTTAACCGTGAAATGAAACTCGTTTCGAGGATGAGAACGAGAACGACGACGAGAACGATGTTAAGAGAAAGAGAATGAATATGATGACGATCCGAAGATCCGAAGAACGCGGGCACGTGAATCACGGCTGGCTCGACAGTCACTTTACCTTTTCCTTCGCGGAGTATCATGACCCGCGCTACATGGGCTTTCGCTCGTTGCGCGTAATCAATGACGACCGCATTGCGCCGGGCGGCGGGTTCGGCATGCATCCGCATCGCGACATGGAAATCATCAGCTACGTGCTGGATGGCGCGCTGGAACACCAGGACTCGATGGGCAATGGCAGCGTGATTCGCCCGGGCGATTTCCAATACATGTCCGCCGGAACGGGCGTGCGGCACAGTGAGTTCAATCCTTCCGACAAGGACGAAACACACCTGTTGCAAATCTGGATTCTGCCCGATGAACGCGGAGTGAAGCCGCGTTATGGCGAGAAGGCCCTGGCCAAAGCGCCGACGGGAAAGTTGCATCTCGTGGCGTCCAAGTCCGGGCGCGATGGTTCAATTGCCATCCAGCAGGACGCGGATTTGCACCTGGCGCGGCTGAATCCCAAAGACTCGGTTGAACATGTGCTCAATCCCGGTCGTCATGCGTGGGTGCACGTCGCCACCGGCGAAGTGGATGTGAACGGCCAGGTGTTGAAGGCTGGCGATGCGGCAGCGTTGTCTGAGGAAGCGCGAGTGAAGCTTGCCGCGAAGCAGCCGTCACAGGTACTGTTGTTTGACTTGAATTGAACACGAGTATGAAACGCGTGCTCCAAATCGTCGCATTGGTGGTCGCCTTGAGTGCCGTGGCATTCTGGGCGGCCCGCGGCGCCCATCGCGGCTGGACCAGGACGCAGGTTCAGATCAAGACCGTGGACGAAGTCACCGGGCTGGAAGGCGTGAGTTATCAGGACCGCTTCACGCCCGGCGTGGATTTTCTGGGTGGCGCAGTGCTTGGGGCGGGAGTCCTGGCGGGCGCGACCCGGTTGATTCGTAACAAACCAACAAACACAAAACTGAAAAACAACTCCTACATGAAGACTCAAATCGTATCCCTACTCGCGATTGGTTTTGCCAGCGCGGCCCTGGCCGCGCCGCAAACCTTCGACTTCAAAGACCCAAAAGGCGTCAACAACGTGCAGTTCCTGCTGGACGCACCACTTGAACCCATCAGCGGCAGCGCCAGCGGAATCAGCGGCACGGTTACCTTTGACCCGGCCAATCCTGGCGCGACCAAAGGCAGGATCGTCGTTGATGCCAAATCGCTCTTTGTGCCAAACGCGATGATGAAAGATCACATGCACGGCAAGGATTGGGTGGATGTCGCGAACCACAAGGAAATCACCTTTGAGACGAAAGAACTCAAGAACGTAAAGACCAGCGGTAATGAAACCACCGCCGACGCCGTGGGCACGTTCACGCTCAAGGGCGTGACCAGGGACATCACCGTGCCGGTGAAACTGACTTATCTCAAAGACATGCTCGGCAAGCGCGTGCCGAACGCAAAGGGCGACCTGCTTGTGGTCCGCGCCAAATTCTCCATCAAGCGCGGTGAATTCAACATTCAGCCCGGCAAAAATGAAGACAAGGTGGCCAATGACATCGAGCTGACCTTAAGCATCGCCGGCTCGTCGCCGCAGAAGTAAGCTATCTGGTTTCACGCAGCCGCCAGCGACCGCTGGCGGCTTTTTGTTGGCTCAGTATACCGCGCGGAGCCGCACGAACTTCAGCGGGTCGGCATCGGTCGGCACCAGCAAGTGCATCAGGCCATTTGTCCCAGGCAACGGTGGACCGTAGGGCGACCAGTTCACGAGGTTGGTTGAAGACTCCGGTTGATACAGCACTCCGGGCAGGCCGCCCCAACTCAGCGACAAGCCCGATGCGCTCACGCTGGAGGTGAGCGTGGGAGCAACTGTGGGAACCATCAAATAGTTCCGGGATGCGACCGACGCACTCACGTTGGTGTAACTCAGTCGTCCCGGCACGAACGCGTTCGTTCCCAGCGCAGGCGTTACCGTGCCGCCCCAGCCCGGGGCGACACCAATCGAGTAATTGCCATTCGCATCCGTCGTTGCCTCGATTAATCCACCATCCGGTGACAGCGTGACGCCCGGCACAGGCTGGCCCGCGAGGTTGGTGACCGTTCCTGAAATCATCGGCAAGACGATGCTGAACGCGCCCGTGTAAACCTGCGACATGCGGGGCGCGAGCAGACCTTCAATCAACGGGCCCACCTCAACGCGATAGTTCCCCGGCACGTTCTGCGGATTAAAGCTGACCAGCAACGTTGTGGGTGACGGCGAAGAGTACGTCTGGTTCGTTCCGGGCAACAGTCCGTAGGGCGTATAGATTCTCACGTCGCTGGCCGACACCGATGTCAGATTCACGGGCTCAGTGAACTCCAGCGCAATCTGGTTGACGATATTGGAAACGATTCCCGTCGGTGTCTGGGCAACGACATCAATCCCATCCAAACTACCCGAAGTAAAGATGGTTCCCGCCGTGCCGCAGTTTACGCCGTCGCCGCCCCTCACTGACACGAAGCCGGTAAAGGTGTTCGTTGGTGCGTAAATCGCGATTCGTCCGCCACCGCCGCCGCCGCCGCCAAAGAAATCTCCGTCACCGCCAATGGCCGCGAGTGCGCCGTCTCCCGTGAATCTCCGAGCGCTCAGCCAGATGCTGCCCCCGCTGCCGCCACCGGCATCATCCTGCCAGCCCATCCCACCATTGGCCGAAAGCAATCCGTTCAAATCGGTTGTTCCCGCCACGGTAAGACGAATTGCTCCGCCACCCTCGGACCCTGCGGCCGGATAACCGGACCCGCTTCCTCCACCACTGCCGCGATCCACGGGACGGGACGCGGAACCATAAGTTGATCCGCTCCACGCCCCGGAGGCGGAGTCACCGCCCCAACCACCGTAACTGCCGCCCGCGCCCTGATTGGAGAGTGCCGTCCCATGTCCAGGCCCGCTGTCACGCGCGAAGCCTTTTGCGTCCGCGACAATCCCGGCGTCTGCGGCCACGCTGAGATTGCCCAACAGCGCCAGCGACAGGTTGGTATCGTTGTCCCCGCTGGTCACAACGCCTCCAGCCGCGACCACCAGATTGCTGAAGATGGGAATTGCTCCCCGCATTTCCGCCACGGCACTACCCGTCACCACCAGATTCGTTGCCAATCCAATGCTGGCCGACAATGGCGTCGCAGCCCCCCAATTGCCGCAGTTGTCGAGCGTCATTGAACTGATGCCGCGCGGATTGTCTCGCTGGTAAATCGTGCCGGCGCCACCCGTTGCACCCCCGGCTCCGCCGCAGGCCGATAACCCTCCGGTGAAGTTGTTCGTGCTGAAGTAAACGGCGATGCGTCCGCCGCCGCCGCCCCCGGCCGTTCCGTTGCCATTGCCACCCTTGGCAGTAATCAGCCCGTTGCCGGCAAGCGCTGCCGCCTGAATCCACAAACTGCCGCCCGAGCCGCCGCCGCTATTGAAGTCGCCGTCGTTGCCATCGGCTGAAACTTCGCCGTTGAGCGTCAGGGTGCTGCCTACGGTAAGATGTGCTGCCCCTCCGCCATTGCCTCCGAACGGGCTCGATCCCTCGCTGCCGCTGCCGTTGCCACCGCGGCTGCCGTCCTGGGCGGGCGATGCCGACAGGTCATAGGCGTTTCCCGAGTTTGGTGAATGGAATCCACCATAACCACCGTGGCCCGCACCACCCTTGGGATTGGAAAACGAAGAACCGCGCCCGACGGTGGAATTTCCCAGGCCATCGAGATCAATGCCGCCGCCCGCATCGAGAGTTGCGTTTCGCGAAACCGACCAGTTGCCCGATTGAATCACCCAGGAATTGGAGCGCACGAAAAGGTCGCGCGGCGTGCCGAGATTGGTGGCGACCGAGCCACCCTGGACGTGGAGATCGAAACCGGAGGTTCCGGCTACCAGGGTGTTCGTGCCCCGCGCGCCGCCGTTGTCCACGAACACATTCGCAATATTGCTGTTGTTGGTGCGAACGAAAACAGTGCCGGCGCCGCCTTTCACAAATCCAGTGCCCCCTTGGGCCGAGAATGATCCCGTGAAACCGTTGGTCGGAAAATTGCCCTTCAAAAAATTGTAACTGACCGCGATGCGTCCGCCGCCACCACCGCCGCCGTTTGGCAAATGCCCATCACCACCATCCGCTTTAATTGCGCCGGCGCCAACGAGTTCGTCGAGGGTCAACCAGAGGCTGCCACCCGCGCCGCCACCGCCGCCATTTGTGAAAGCACTCAGACCGTTGGCGGAAATGGTTCCATCCAAATTGAACCGTCCGTTCACCGTCATGCGCAATGCCCCGCCGCCAATTCCACCCGGATTCGAACCTCCGCCATTTCCGCCCGTCATGCCGGGGGTGGCGAGCAAGTCGTAGGCGTTGCCGCCAAGACTCTCACCACCGAAGGAGACTGAGCCGGCTCCACGGCCCCCATAGCCGCCATGTCCCCCGCCCCCTGAACCGGAAATTCCCGTCCTGCCCGTTCCCATCGCAGCACCACCATATCCATCCGCCGTGATGCGGCCATTGGTTGCGACGTTTACCGTATTGACGGTCAGGAACAGCGTGCCACCTCCGACGGGGGCGGCCACCAGCGCGGAATTGGACGCGATGGTCAGGCTCGTTAGCGTCAGTTGCGAGAGTGACGGTTGAGCGATGGCGCCACCGGCGATGAGCAAATGCGCCGCGCTTCCGTCGACCGGCGTGTTCATGCCGACCAATCCGCCATTGTCTACAATTAACGTCGCGACCCTTTGATTATTCGTGCTCAAGTAAATCGTGCCGGCGCCGCCGCCCACGAAACCACGGCCGCCTTTGGCTGAGAGGATGCCGCTGAACGCATTGGTGTTGAATGAGAGCGCGATTCGTCCGCCACCACCACCGCCGCCATTGGGCAGGTGGCCGGAACCGCCGTCGGCAGAAATCATCCCGGTTCCGAGAAATTGATTGAGCGTCAGCCACACACTGCCGCCAGAGCCGCCGCCACCATTGTTCGTCACGCTGCTGGAACCGTTGGCAGAAATCCGGCCATTCAGCGTCAGTGGTCCCGTAACCGTCAGGCGCAACGCACCACCACCGGCCGCAGGTCCGCCCGGTCCTGCGTTTGCACCCGGACTCCCTGCCTGATTGGGATTGGAAACGAAGCCGTAAGCATTCCCGCCAGTGGTGGTTCCCGCCCCGCGCCCGCCGTACCCGCCATGCCCGGCGCCGGATGATCCTGACTGATTCGCAATGCCTGATCCGGGACCGGAAGGGCTCGAATCATCGGCGGTGAAACTGCCGCCTGCCTCGATGTTGACGCTGCTCGCGGTGAGGTTGAGTTGTCGGGTGCGCCATGTCGCGTTGGCGCCTATGGTCAAATTGCTTGAAATCGTCACGCCCGCGATGGACGAAGTAACGCTCGCCCCGGAAGCAATGGTCAGATTCCTCAGGGAAGGCAGATCGAGGACGGTGTTCGTTCCGATCAACCCTCCGTTATCAAATATCACATCTGGAGTTTGAGTGTTGTTCGCTCTCAGACAAATCGTTCCCGCCCCTCCGGCGACAAAACCGGCGCCTCCTTTGGCCGAATAGTCGCCCGTGAATGAATTGCTGGTCCAGGTGACCAGGATGCGTCCGCCGCCGCCCCCGCCGCCGTTGGGCAGATGTCCCGAGCCGCCATTGGCCGAGATGCTCCCCGACCCGGAGAACTGATTAAGTGTCAGCCAAACACTCCCGCCGGAACCGCCGCCACTGTTGTTCATGGGTGCACTCGCCCCGTTGGCAGAAATCTGTCCGTCGAGAATCATGGGTCCGTAAACCGTCATCCGCACGATGCCGCCACCCGGCGCAGGTGATTGGCTCGTGCCCGATGGGCCACCACCTGGACTGCCCGCCAACGATGGATTTAACGTCGCCCCGTACGCCGTGCCACCGGAAGGCGCGGCGGCGCCGCGTCCGCCATAACCGCCATAACCGCCGCCGGAAGAGCCGAGCGGATTGTAAGAGCCGGGGCCCGGTCCCGAACTGCTCGCCGCATCCGCGGCGAGCCGGCCACCGCTGGCGATACTCGCGGAGCCGGCGGTTAGATTTAGATTATTTGCTTGCAGCCGGGCATTCGTCGCTATGGTCAGATTGCTCGTGACATTCACCTGTGGCAACGACGACATCACGATTGCACCCGGACCCAGGGTGAGACTGGAGAGTAAACTCACGTCCAAAACTGAATTCGTTCCAACAAGCCCGCCGTTGTCGAAGATAAGATCGGGAGTTGGACGCTGGTTCGGTCGAAGACAGATTGTTCCCGGACCACCTGGCACAAACCCATTACCGCCCTTTGCGGAGTACGTGCCTGAGAACGAATTGCTATTCCAGGTAATCGAAATCCGTCCGCCAGCACCACCACCACCAAACGGGAGATGACCCGAACCACCGTCCGCCGCAATGGCGCCCGAACCGGAAAAGTGGTTCAGCGTAAGTGTGAGACCGCCGCCGGAACCTCCGCCGGAATTGTTGGTTGCAGCGCTGAGTCCATTTACCGAAAGCTGCCCCTTCAGCAGGAGCGTGCCCCCAACACTGAGCCGCAGCCCGGCGCCCCCGGCCCCGCCCGACTGAAAACCACCGCCACCACCGCTGCCCGGCATGCCCGGGGACGTGGTCGAATCGTAAATAGTTCCGCCAGCAAACGCCGTGTTCGTGAATCCCGCACCGCGTCCACCGTAGCCACCGTGCCCAGCGCCCGTGGAGCCAAGTAGCGAGAATTGTCCGGCCCCCAGGCCGGAGCCACCGGGCGCACCAAGCCCATCCCCGAGAATGCGTCCGCCCGCCGCGATCGTCGCGTTGCTGGCAACGCTGAGCGTCATACCCGCAGACCCGGACGTGAATGGGCCAACCAGAAGAACACAATTACTTCCCACCTCGAGAGCGCCGAATGCAGTAGCAGATGTCACCAGGCGAAGCGCACCTCCACCCGCCAGAGTCAGACTGAAACGGTCGTTCCCATCGAGAACGGCGTTCGTACCGGTCAAGCCACCATTGTTTATAACGAGATCGGCGTAGGCTGCCGAATTGAGTTTGGTATAGATCGTCCCGGCGCTGCCCGGCGTGCTCCCGGCTCCTCCCTTCGCGACGAAAGTTCCGGTGAATGAATTTGAATGGTATGTGACCGCAATGCGTCCGCCGGCGCCTCCTCCTCCGTACGGTAGACCCCCAGAGCCACCATTGGCAGAAATCCCTCCCGTACCCGAGATGCCACCCAGCGTTAGCCAGACACTGCCGCCGGATGCGCCGCCTCCCAAACCAAGCCCCGACGTACCGTCTGCCTTGATTAGTCCGTCCAGTTTCAGATTGCCGTTCACCACCAGTCGCACCGCACCTCCACCGGCGCCGCCCGGATAAACACCGACAGTTCGGCCGCCGCTGCCAAAGGTGGTCGGACTCATCAGGGAGCCATAATACATGCCGCCCAGCGCCGTCCCGCTCCCGGGTTGTCCGCTGCCTCCGTAACCACCATGACCCGCGCCACTGCCTGCCGTCGTGCTGAATTGTCCCACACCCATTCCCTGGTTCGCGGCATAACCCTTACCGTCGACGGCCAGGCTGGCGCCGCTTTCGATGTTGACGTCAGCAAGCACACTTAAAACGAAGGCGGCATTGTTCGTGGCGACGGTGGTTATCG
>DASUGI010000028.1:0-16518 GCA_036274115.1 Verrucomicrobiia bacterium | reverse complement strand
ACCACAGGCGTGGCGTTGCTTGCCGGATGTGCGGTCGGTCCGAACTACTCGCGGCCGGCAGTGCCAAGCCAGTCGAGCTGGAAAGAGGGTGCAACTTCGACCAATGCCGCTGTGTTGCCAACCGAATGGTGGGCCATTTTTAATGATGCGGAACTCAGCGCGCTCGAAGCACAGGCAGTCCAGGCGAATCAGGATTTGAAAGTCGCTGTGGCGCGTGTCACCGAGGCGCGCGCACTCGCCCGGGTGAGCAAGTCGGAGTTATTTCCGAGCATTACGGCGAACGGGAGTTATTCCTGGAATCGTCTCAGTGAGAATGGCGCGAATGCGTTGCCCGATTCGAAATTTGAAGACTTCGGAGGTTCGTTTGACCTGAGCTATGAACTCGATCTCTGGGGACGGGTGCGGCGAAACATCGAAGCCGCCCACGCGGATTACTCCGCCGTGGCGACGGACTTGCAAGTGGTGTTGCTGACGCTCACCGCGGATGTGGCGCGAAATTACCAGGCGTTGCGTTCCCTCGACAACGAGCGTGTGGTGATTGAGGCCACGATTGCGCTGCGCAAGGACGAATTGCAACTTCAGGAGACTCGCAACAAAGCGGGCCTCATCAATGAAGTGGACGTGACGCGCGCCCGCACGGAACTCGCGAATGTGGAATCGGAACTTCAGGCCGTCACGCGCCGTCGCGCGCAGGTCGAGCACGCTTTGGCCGTGCTGTGCGGGCAACCACCGGCGAACTTCGGTGTGGTTGCAAAAGCGACAAGTATCGTGCCGCCGGAGATTCCCGCGGGTTTGCCGTCGGAATTGCTGCAACGCCGACCCGACGTGGTGGCGGCCGAATACAACTTCGAAGCGGCCAATGCCCGTATTGGGGTGGCGAAAGCTGCGTTCTTTCCGACGATCAAACTCACGGGCGCGGCGGGTTACGCGAGCGCGGACTTGAGCACGTTGGTGGATTGGCCGAGTCGTTTTGCGCAGTTCGGTCCGAGCATTTCCGTCCCGATCTTTCAGGGCGGACGCAACATCGCAAATCTGAAAGCGGCTGAGGCGCGGTACGAACAGAACGTCGCCACCTATCGCGGGTCGGTGCTGAATGCGTTTCGCGAAGTGGAAGATGCCCTGTCTGACTTGAGCACGCTGGCGGCGCAAGCTGAGGCCGTGAATCGCGGGCTTACTTCGGCGCGGGACACCGTTGCCTTGGCGAACGAACGTTATCAAAAAGGCCTGACCAGTTATCTCGACGTAGTGGATGCGCAGCGTGAGGCACTCAAAGCGGAACGCCAGGATGCGGAACTACGAGGGCAACGAGCGATTTCAACGATCCTGCTCGCGAAGGCTCTGGGCGGTGGTTGGGAGCGTCCAGGTGCGACACAGGTGGCTTCAAAATGAAGGCAGCATCGAGGTGTGGCTATCGCCCATCCAAAGTCAGCAATCGATCCTGTCTAATTTGCCAAGAGCGATGGCGACCATTCTCTCTAAAGCCGACGGTGCAAGTATAGCCGTCGGCTGTTGTTTTGAGCCGGGGAGCGTCAATGCCCGCGGCAGATTTGGATGCCGTCCAATTCAACCCGGCAAGGTTCGTAGCCCAGCGCTGATTGGCTTTGTTGAAGTCCCGTTGGGCATGGTAAATCTCAAGAGCGCAATCGCGCGCGGCTTTGCCGGGAAGCGGTGTCACCTGAATGACTTCCTTTGCGGGACGACTGGTGAATTGCACGATCCCCCACATCTCGGGGCGGTGCATGTCGATGACGCCTTGCGGTGACCAAACCCAATTGTTTTCCGGCGTCTTCGGGATTTTTTGGTAAGCACCATTGGTGATGACAATCTGCCATTCGACGCGAGAAAAACTGATTCGCCATTGCTCGGCTTCTTTGGGCGCATTGCCCAGTCGGGCCCTCTCGGCGAAAGCGGTCCACGGAAAGGCTATTTCGACAGTCCAGCCCTGGTCGGTATCGGACGGTTGATTCAGCGTGCCATCAATGTGCACGGCGGATTTCGCGCCGATGATTTCCCAGGCATCAGCGGCTTTGCCGTTATCCTGGTAAGGTTTGTCGAGGCGCAAATCCCACGTCGTGTTCAGCGCGTTCATCTCGAACTCGTAGTAAGGTTGCGTGCGACCCACGGGATCAAGGAAGACTTCAAAGTCCGGGTCGTGAAAAATGACGGAGTCATGATTGGTGAGCGTGCCCCAGACGTGCGGCTCTTCCAGTTCAGCAGCGAGGTAAAGGAACTGGTCGTCCCAAAGCATCTTTGCGCGGGTGCGGAAGCGTGGCTTCGGCTTCGCGGCACCTTCGATGTCCACAAAATCCCTGGTCCACTCGGCCTCCTTCCAGGCGGGTTCATTCAGTTTGCCGTCGATGCTGAGCGTTGCTGGAGCTTTCCGGCAGACGTACTGTTCGGGTGAAATGGGCTGCATTTGCTCCACCCAGATGGCTCGTTCACTCGCGAACAGCGCCGGCGCAAAGGGCGCGAGGAGCAGCGAAAAGGTCAAAATGGCAGGTGCGTAGTTGGGAACGGTCTTCAGAAAGCAGAGGGACTTCATGAGCAATGCGGTGCGAACGCTAACTGGTTTGTTGACGGCCTTCAAACTTTCTTCCGCATCCGTTTCTCATTTCCGAAGATCGTTTCGCTTGCATTTTGACAGCAATGGGTTCGAATGGGTCGTCATCAACTTGGAAAGACGTTCCGGCCTGATTGCAATCCTATGAATGCCGCAATGCGACTTGTTGCCTTGATCACTGTTTCAGAATTGGTCTGTCTCCCCACGCTTGCTCAAGTGCCAGATGGCGCTTCGAACACCTACATCAACGCGACGAACGGATTTACCGACGTCACGATTGGCACGAATGGCTCGTTCACGCTGCTGACGTTGGGCAACAATGCCATGTTCACCAATGCCGGCAGCGGCGTGATTGGTCTCAACCTGACGGCCCGCTCCAATGAAGTGCGGCTGGTCAGTCCGACCGCCCGCTGGTTTGTGGGCAATCAAATACACGTGGGAAGCAACGGCTCGTTCAATCGGCTGTTGGTAAGCAATGGCGCCACGGTAAGGGCGTTCAACGGCAACCTGAGTCTCGGAATTGGCAGTAACAACGTGGCCCTGGTAACCGGGCCGGGTTCGTCGTGGAGTAATGCGAATCTGTTCTATTTGGGGTTCAATGGACCGGGCAATCAACTGGTGTTGAGCAATGGCGGAGTGCTCCACAACAACAATGCCGTTTTGGGTGTCAACTCCGGTAGCTTCAGCAATGTTGCTATTGTGACTGGTTCGGGATCGCTCTGGAGCAACCGTTCCGATTTATCCATTGGCTTCAACGGTGCCGGAACGCGATTGGAAATCCGCGACGGAGGACAGGTGCGCAACCGCGTAGGCAGCCTCGGCAGTCAAGTTGGGGCCACCAACATTCTCGCGCTGGTGACCGGACCGGGTTCAACCTGGAGCAATGCCGCCGAACTTTACATCGGGGTGCAAGGCCCCGCCAACCAGATGATCGTGGAGGCGGGAGGCACCGTCCAGAGTGCCGCCGGTTATGTCGGGGCCAATTTCACGGCCAGCAACAATCTGGCACTCGTCACTGACGCAGGTTCAATGTGGAGCAATGAAGTCGCTTTGGTCATCGGCTCGTTCAGTTCGCACAATCGCCTGGTGGTAAGCAACGGTGCCTTGGTGCGGGTGGCAACGAATGCGGTGATCGGTCCCACTCCGAATGGCAACGCCAATTCCGTGAGGGTGACGGATGCCAATTCCGGATGGTTGGTGGGAGGCACATTGCACGTGGGGAGCAACAGCGCGCTCAACCAGTTGATCATCACCAACGGCGGACAGGTGTCTGGCTTCGGGCCAATTAGTGGGGCCGTGGGTTGGGGCAACGCCGGCAGCAACAATCTGGCGATTGTGACTGGCGTCGGTTCGGTTTGGAGCAACGCCAGCTTCTTTTACGTTGGGGTCAATGCTCCGGCCAATCAGATGGTGGTGAGCAATGGCGGGATGGTTTTTTCGGCCCAAAGCTTTGTGGGCTCCAACCCCCTGGGCAGCAATAACGTCGTTGCGGTGACCGGTCCCGCATCGCGTTGGAATGTTGACGGCGCGCTTTATCTCGGATGGAACGGCGCGGGCAACCGATTGGAGATAAGCAACGAGGGTGTCGCTTATGACATCGCCTCCACTTTGGGAGTGAATCTTTCCAGCAGCAACAATCTGGCGCTGGTAACCGGCCCAGGCTCCCGGTGGACCAATCTTTACCAGCTGCTCGTGGGAGAGTCGAGCCCTCGGAATCAGTTGATCGTCAGCAATGGTGGTTTTGTTTTCGCGGGCGAAGCCGTGTCGCTGGGCGGGTTAGAGAACTCGACCAATAATCGCATTTTGGTGGATGGCGGTACGCTCCGCGTGGCGCATCCTGCTCTCATCGGGGTTCTGGATGTGCGGCGTGGAACCAATGTTCTCAACGCAGGCCTGGTCGACGTGGATCGATTGCTGATGACCAATACGCTCAGTCGGTTTGAGTTTAACGGGGGTGCTTTGATTACACGGGGTGCCGCGATCAGCAATGAGTTCGGATTCCTGATGGGCGCGGCGGCCACCAATCCTGCCATTTGGGCGGTGCACGGCGGCGCCGGCGAGCACCGGTTTGGCGCGCCGCTTGTCATTGGCACGCCTTCATCATTCAATCAAATGTTGATCACGAATGGCGCGGTGATGCGGAGCAGCAGTTATGCTTTGACCGGTGCGGGTACCACATCCGTGTCTAACCTGGTCCTGATTTCCGGGACGAACTCGACCTGGTTGCTAAGGGATCTGTACATCGGATACAGCGGCAACCACAATCGGCTCGTCGTCAGCAACGGCGGATTTCTGGGTGCCAACTACACGGTGATCGGTGGAGAAGGGAACACCACGAATTGCGAAGCGGTCGTCACCGGTTCCGGTTCGATGATAAGCAACGCTCTCATGTTGCAGATTGGTTCTTCTGGCTCGTCCAACCTGGTGCGGGTCGAGAACGCAGGTAAGTTGCTCAGCAGCGTTCAGGTGGGGCGAACCTGGGAATCGGTTGGCAATCTGCTCTCCGTCACGGGGACCGGATCACGCGTCGACACCCACACGAACCTTGAGCCTATCAGCGTCGGCTACGACGGCGCGTGGAATCGCATGGACGTCACTGCTGGTGGAGCAGTGTTCAGCCATGCCGGAGAAATGGGCCGGAACATTTCCAGCAGCAACAATCTGGCGGTGGTGACGGGGACGGGTTCGATGTGGAGCAACGCCACTGATCTCTACATTGGCGTATCGGGCGCCGGCAACCGGTTGGAGATCAGCAACGGCGGTGCGGCAAACAATTACCGAGGCTTCATTGGAGTCAACACCTATAGCAGTAACAATCTCGTATGGGCGACCGATCCGGGAACGGTGTGGACCAATCGGCAGGAGCTGGCAGTGGGCCTCAATGGGATGGCAAATCAAATGGTCGTCAGCAACGGAGCGACCGTGTTTACCTCCGCGAACAAGTATGTTGGCTACAACGATGGGGCGCTCTCAAACAGAGCGGTGGTAACCGATCCAGGCTCAGCATGGCTGGGCGATGACAGCCTGTATGTCGGAGGGGCCGGCGCGTTCAATCACTTGCTCATTCGCAACGGTGCGCGAGTGGTCAACGGACTCGGGACTCTGGGCGCGGTTCTCGCCGCAGACGGCAATGAGGTTTTGGTGACCGATGCAGGCTCAGTCTGGACCAATCAACAAGAGCTGACAATCGGCGACGACGGCAGCGGAAACACGTTGATGATCAGTAACGGCGCCACGGTCCTCAGTGCCAGCAGTGGATTCATCGGCCGTGGCACGGGTGGCAGCTCGAATGCAGCGTTCGTGACGGGCTTCGGGTCGCGTTGGTTGCTGAATTCAAATCTCTACGTTGGCAGCAACGGCTCGTTCAATCGGCTCATTATCAGCAACGGGGCGTCTGTGGAGAACGCTTATTCGACCGTGGGAGGCGCTCTTTCCAGCAGCAACAATGAAGTCGTCGTTACGGGGAACGGCTCCGTTTGGACCAACCAGGACGTTCTCAGCCTGGGTTTGTTCGGCAGCGGCAATCGGCTGATCTTGAGCGATGGCGCGAAGCTGCGCAGCAATCTGGGCTACGTGGGAGTGAATTTTTCGAGCAGCAATAACCAGGCGCTCCTCACTGGGCCGGGAACCTTCTGGTGGGTTCCCAATAGTTTGATCTTCGGTAGTCAAAGCTCAGGAAATCGGCTCGTGATCAGCAATGGGGCTGCCCTGTCAACCGTCGGCGCTTACGTGGGCTTTTCAACCATTTGCAGCAACAACCTGGCGATCATCACAAGTCCGGGCTCGGCCTGGACTAACGGCGATCCGATGTATGTGGGTTATTCCAGCCCGGCAAATCTCCTTATGATCACGAATGGTGGACTCCTGGTGTCCTCCGACGTCATCATCGTCGGGAATAATTCGTTTGCGCCCGACAATCGCGTCGTGATCGACGGCGGCACGGTCCTGATGACCGGCGAAAGGTTCGACGTACGGCGTGGGACGAATGTCCTGTCCGCCGGGCTCGCGGATTTGAATGAACTGCTCATCACCAATGCCCTCGGCTTCTTCGAGTTCAACGGCGGCGTGCTCATCAGCAGCGGCACGACCAACAGCAATGGCCGCGTGTTTACTGTCGGCAACGGCACCGACGCAGCAGAATTCCGATTGCGCGGTGGCGCGCATAATTTCGTCAACGGACTCACCATCGCGAACCTGGGTTTGTTGACGGGAAACGGGACTTTGCTTGGAACATTGAATGTGTCGCCCGGGGCCACGCTTTCACCAGGCGTGTCGATTGGGGTGATAGCGCTGACCAACTCGCCAGTCTTACAAGGTGTGACTGCCATGGGAGTCAGTCGAAATGAGTCTGTATTAACCAACGATCAGATTCAAGTTGCCGGTCCGCTGGCTTACGGTGGTTCACTGGTGGTGAGCAATTCGGGGCTCAGCGCCCTGGTTGCAGGAGACCGCTTTACGCTCTTCCGTGCCGCCAGTTTTTCAGGCGGATTTACCAATGTTCTGCTGCCGCCGTTGGCGACCGGACTCCAATGGACGAACAAACTTGGCGTGGACGGTTCAATTGAAGTGGCCCCCTATCAGCCGCCTCCGGTTGCGCTCACCATCTTGCGCAGTAACGGGCTGCTGTTGGTCAGTTGGCCCACCAACGGTGCGGATTATTGCCTCGAAACCACCTTCGATTTGTCGCCACCGGTTTTGTGGAAAACAGTTTCGAGCGGCATCAGCACCAACGGTGGTTCGTTCTTATTCAGCCTTGCCAGCAACAATGAATCTTCAAAGCAATTTTTCCGGCTGGCGTTTCCGTGTTCGGTCTCACCCGCGGCGCTGGTGCTGCAAATCAACAATAACCTGGTGACCGTCAGTTGGCCGAGCAACCACTACCGGCTTGAGACCACATTCAATCTCTCGCCGCCCGTCGCCTGGCAACCCATCACTACCGGCATCAGCAGTACGAATGGTTTGCGGACGTTTGCACTGACCAACGGCGCTACTGTTACTAAACAGTTTTTCCGGCTGGCGTATCCGTGACCGCGGGGGTGTCTTTCGGCAGTGAGCCTAGACTGTTGGCGCGGTGAATTCGATTCCGTGCGCCTCGGCTACGGCTTTGTGCGTGACTTTGCCCCCCATCACGTTGATGCCGCCGAGCAGCGCGGGTTGGCGATTGAGCGCATCACCAAGACTATGATCAGCCAGGGTTTCAATGAAGCGATAGGTCACGTTGGTCAACGCTTGCGTGGCCGTGCGTGCGTAAGCCCCGGGCATGTTGGCGACGCAATAATGCGTCACGCCTTCCTCGACGAAGACGGGATTGTCGTGGGTGGTGGGGCGCGACGTTTCCGCGCAGCCGCCCTGGTCAATGGCGATGTCCACCAGCACGCTGCCGGGCCGCATTTGCTTGAGCATTTCACGGTTAATGAGTTTGGGTGCGCGCGCACCGGGCACGAGGACCGCGCCGATGAGCAGGTCCACATCGGGCAGCAGGTCCATCAAGTGCGCCTCGCTCGAATACAGTGTGTGCGCGGTGTGCAGCGTGATGTCCAAAAAGCGCATGCGCTCCAAATCTACCTCCAGAATCGTCACGTCCGCGCCGAGACCTTGCGCCATGCGCGCGGCGTTAATGCCGGACGCACCACCGCCGAGCACCACTACCTTTCCAGGCAACACGCCGGGCACGCCGCCCAGCAACACGCCACTGCCGCCAAAATGTTTGGCGAGGAAGTAACCACCCACCAGCACGCTCATGCGTCCGGCGATTTCGCTCATGGGTTCGAGCAGGGGCAGTCGGCGGTTTACCTCGATGGTTTCGTACGCGATGCAAGTCGCGCCGGATTTCATCAGCGCTTCGGTAAGCGGTTTGCTCGCGGCGAGGTGAAGGTAGGTGAAGAGCAGTTGATCCTTCCGCAGCAAGTTGTATTCGGCCGGCAATGGCTCTTTGACTTTCACGATCAAGCCGGCCTGCTCAAACACGGCGGCGTGGGAGTCCACCAGCTTGGCTCCGGCGCGCTCGTATTCCGCGTCGGAATAGCCCGCGCCCGCACCCGCGCCGCGTTCGACCACGACCTGGTGGCCGCGTTTGATGAGTTGATAAGCCGCAGAAGGCAAGAGGGCCACGCGGTATTCCTGGGTTTTGATTTCTTTGGGGACGCCAATGATCATAAAGGGAAGGAGTCGTTTTCGTTTGTGGTTGAGGCGTGTGGCGCGTTTGGCGCCGGCCCCGTTTGAGGTCCCGATTTGGGTTCTTCGCCGGGCAACGGTGATGTTGGCATTTGCGGTTCGAAATCAACTTTGGGCGTGACCTCGATCGGTGGAGGCTCAGGATTCTCTTCAGTGGCCACGGGAGGTTTTTCAATCAGCCCGCCGTGAGTCAAAGTCGTTACCAACTTCGAGGTGGCTTCGGGTTGAACCCTGGCCGTCGCTCCGGGAAAGGCGAGTTCCAGGCGCGCATCCGCACGGTTTACCAGTGTCAGCATCGTAACACGAGAGGCGGCTTCCTTTTCCGCCTCCTGAATGCGGGCGAACTCACCCAGGACTTCAATGCGCACCGGTTCATCGCGCGTGACGAGTTCCTGTCCTTGCGTGGCCCGCATGGCGACCAGGATGTGGTGCGTGTTGATGGACTCGAGCGGGCGCGCGGGCGAATAACCCGGCTCATCGCCGCTCACTTCAATAACCAATCGGGCGGCCAGCAACGTGCGCAGGACTTGCTGCGCCAGTTTTCCAGGGATGCCGAGTTCAGCCGAGATCTCGCGAATGGTGACCGGCGGCAGGCCACGATGAAAACGTTGGCCGATGCAAGTCATCAGACGCAGTGCGACGAATTCGCGTCCACGTTGATTCACATTTTCAGCCAGCTTTTCCTGCAAATAGGAAGCGCGGTTTTGAAAGGCATAGGCCACTTGGGCACCAAACAATACGGTGAGCCAGACAACGTAGAGGCTGCCCATGAGCAACGGAATGAGCGCCAGGCTGCCGTAGATTCGGTTCGCACTCACCGCTTGCGACGCCAGCAGAAAGCCGAGTTGATTGTAGAAATGCCAGCAGACACCGGCGAGAGTGCCACCTACCAGTGCCGCGGTGAAATACACTTTGGTATTCGGGACCAGTTTGTAGAATAACGCAAAAGTGAAACAGATGAGCGCCACCGGAAGAACGACCGACAGGAGCGGCTCCAGAAAAGGAACGGTGCTGATGATCCCCCTGGTCTTTTGGAAACGTGCGCCGCTCATCATGCTGAGAGCGCCGAGAATCAAGGCCGGCCCTCCGACGATCGTGAGGAAATAATTGGCAATGCGGGGCCACCAGTCGCGGCCGCGCGTAACGCCCCAGATGTCATTAAACGTCTCCTCGACCCGCGTCAGGGTCAGAATGGCGGTGAGAATCAGGAAGAACATGCCGGTGACGCCCAGGGTGCCGCTGTAGGTCTTTTGGGCGAAGGTGTGAATGTACTCAGCCGCCTGCCTGGTGAATTTCTTCTTGGCTTTATCAACCGCCTGAATCGCCACCGCAGGCGCAGCATTGGTGTTTGAAATCTCAACCACCTGGTTGGTGTTGGTGGCCTCGGTCACGACGTTTGTGTTCGTCGCGCCCGCTTCCGGTTCCATCGGTAAATCCGGCGCGTCGCTGATATCCATGGCGGCAGCGGCGGGAATCATGTTGTCCACGAATGCCTGGATGAAGCGCTCGATTTGCGCCTCGCCCTGGGACTTGAGGACAACGCTGCTCACGCTCACGGCCACGGCAAGCATGGGAATCATCGCCAGCATCGTGGTGTAGGAAAGGGCCGAGGCGCGCACGGGACAGCGATTGCGCACGAAGCTCTGCCCGACCAACACCCAGAAGTGAACGAATTTTTCGAACCGGGTAAGGCTGGCTTCGAGAGAAAAGATGTCATCCTTGCCGGTCCCGAGTGCCCCCTTGGCGATTCGGATAAGACGGGAAAGTGACTTCTTCGACATGACGCTGGCGTCACGCTAACAAAGCAGCCCGCCAAGTCAACGCGGGCGACTTCTCTGCGGAGACATCTATGGGTAGGGTCATCGAACGGCCAATTGTAGGACAGGCGTCGCGCTGTCTCCGTCTTTCAGGAATCAGCGCATCAAATCCCGCAAACGCGGATCAGTCGCTTCTCAACTCCGCTCAAGCGGAAGCTTTTTAAATTAGAGACAGGCGCGACGCGCGCGACGCCTGTCCTACGGGATGCCAACTCAGTTTTGCCGCGTGGAAGAATCTTCGGTTGGCGCCGACACGAAAACCAGTTCCGCTTCGTGCGGTCCCCGGCGCACCAGGGCGACAACATTGGGTGCGGCCAGCGAGAGCAATTCGTCATCGCCAATTTCGCCGAATCCGCCCGGACTGGTTTGAACCACAGCAACCCTCGCTGAGACGGCTTGCTGTTCGGGAGAGAGCGCCTGGGTATTGATAAGTTGATCCGGAGTCAGCGGGTGAGTTGTCACCAGTTGATAACTGGTCGGTTGATAACTGGTCGGTTGTGGGAGTCGTGCCAATTCCGGCTTCGTGTTATTGCGAAGAAAATGGCTGCTAGCAAGTGCCGCAGCCACCAATACGACGAGCACCGCACCGGAGCGACGCACCTGGCGCACGCGCCGCTGGCGTCGGACGCCGCGCAACGTTTGCGCCAGGACGCCGGCGCTGAACTCCGCGTCGGGTTCAGTGCCGAGCACGTCCGCCAGCAAACGTTCCTTGTCAGGCTCTCGATTCATGCTTCAAACCATTCAACGTTTCAGCCTTCAACTTCAAGCGCACCCGCGTGAGTCGCGACTCGACCGCCTTTTCGCTGATTTGCAGCGACGCGGCGATGTCGCGCACAGATTCGCGGGCAAAATACTTTCGTTGAACCAACTCGCGTTCATCGGGCGGCAAGCGGCCAACACATTCTTCCAGCGCCGCGAGCAACTGCGCGTCGGCTTGTCCGTCTGCGGCGGGTTTGACTTCGGCTTCCACGCGGGCATAGCCGATGAAACGTTCGAGGAAGGCGCGGTAACGACTGCGCTTGCGGCGTTGGTCGGCCAGCGAAGTTCGGGCGAGCACCGTGAGCCAGCTCCAGAAGTGCGGCTCTTCGGTGCAGGGTTTGATGTAACGAACGACGCGCAGGAAAGTGGATTGCACCGCTTCGCGCGCGGCCTCCTCGTCGCCGGCGGCCACGACGAGCAGGTAACGATAGAGACGCTGGAAATACGCCTCATGAAAAAGCAGGTATGCGTTTTCATCGCCACTTGTCATGCCTTCAGTCAACGCGCGAACGTCCAGCGCGGGTGCTGCCGCTGTTGCTTCGAGACCGCTTTCAATGGTCGTTTCCTGCAAAGGTTGGCCTGACCCGGCCCGGTGTTCACGAGATGATTATTTCGGTTTGGGTGAGGGAGCCGGCCCTTCAGGCGGAAACGGTAATCCCGTCGCCGGATCAATGTTCCTGGGCAATGACGCTTTCAAAGCCTGGAGCACCGCGTCGATCGTTTCCAATCTGTTAGGGTCACCCACTGCAATTAGCAACTTGGTTTCTTTGTGGAAACTGATTTTGGGAGTGTCTTCTTCGCCCAGCATTTTCCAGCCCGTTTGAATCGCAGTCGTGATATCATCCACCGTATGGCCGCGATCCAGGTAAGGCGCAAGCGAGAAGTAACGACAGACCTTCGCAGGAGTGCGTACTTGTGCCGGTGGCAAAGTCGGCTTTTCGACATAGAAGTACCAAATGGATTCGTCCGAGACCGGGCCTTGCGTCTGAAACCCGTAGCTGGTTGTCATCTGTTGATAGGAGGACGCAGGCCTTACCCCGCCAAAGGTGCTGGTAACATAGGCTTCGGTCTTTCGACTGGTGGATTCCAAGGCTTGAAATAATTGTCGCACGTCAACGTTGTTCATTTTCAACGGGGGAATTGCTACGTCGGCGTGTTCCGGCAGTATGATTGCGTTCAATGGCCTGCTCATCGCTTTCTCGATGGCTGCGACGAGTTGCTTCGGCGTGCCCCCAGGAAAATCGAGGCTGAATTTAGTAAGGGACGTTTCTTGTGGTACCGCGGCCATGGTCAAATTCCGCAGTCGATCATTGAAGGATTGACCTGGAGTTGCCGGTGGCGGTGGTGTTTGGGCGAAAACGGCGGGCAAGGCCAGTAGTGTCGCGAAGAGGAAGGCGGCTTTGGTCATAGGCTTTGGTTTCATAGGTTCTTTATCCAGAAACACGCTCGCCCGCGAGAAATCCTTCGGAAATTGTTAAACCCTTGAAAGGGAGCTTGGTTTCGCGCGCCGCCCCACTAAACTCCTGCCAATGCGTGTTCTGGCTTTGGATCATGGCACCCGGCGGGTGGGCGTGGCGGTAAGCGATGAGTTGCAGATGATTGCGCAACCATTGGAATACATCCCGCCCGAGCCGTTCGCAGACTTTTTGGCGCGCCTGAAGGAGATTCTGCGCGAAAAGGAAATCAGCCTGATCCTGGTCGGTTTGCCTCGGAACATGGATGGCAGCTATGGCCCCGCGGCCTTGAAGGTGCAGGAGTTTGTGGCCGCTTTGAAAGATGCCGTGACGGTGCCGATCAAGACATGGGATGAGCGGCTCACGACCGTGCAGGCGCAGAAGTTTCTCATTCAAGGCAACGTTCGCCGCGAGCAACGGAAGCAAAAGGTGGATAAGACGGCGGCGGCGATTCTGTTGCAGAGTTACCTGGATGGGCTGGCGAAGTAAGTTCCCTTCTTAATCTTAGTCGTAATCTTACGCTTAATCCCTTGGGGGCAGATTAAGATTGCGATTAAGAGTAAGATTAAGAAGCCAAACGAAAGTGGATTCCCTCAAATTCAAACTCACCATCGCCTATGACGGCACGGGCTATGAAGGCTGGCAGGTGCAGAAGATCGGCACGGGCGTGCAGGAAAAAGTCGAGGCCGCGCTGGCAAAATTGTTTCCCAGCAAACCGCGTTTGCACAGTTCCAGTCGCACTGACACCGGAGTTCACGCGCTGGGAATGGTGGCGCATTTTGAAGTGCCGCGCGGTGAATTCAGGATGCCGGTGCGCAAACTCGTTTTGGCGGTCAATGCACATTTGCCGGAGGACATAAGGGTGATATCGGCCACGCGCGCCGCAAAGGATTTTCATGCCCGGTTTCAGGCGAAGGGCAAGCAATACCGCTACGTGGTCTGGAATCACACGGCGATGAATCCCCTGCTCCGCTCGCGTGCGTGGCATGTCACGCGTCCACTGGACCTGAAAGCGATGCGCGCGGCAGCGAAGTTGTTCGTGGGCAAGCACGATTTCCAGTCCTTTGCCGCCAATACGGGATACGAGCGGGCAACCACCGTGCGCACGTTGACGCGGTGTGATCTGAAACGGAGCGGGCCGCAACTCACATTCATCATCGAGGGCGACGGTTTTCTCTACAAGATGTGCCGGGGCATTGTGGGCACGATGGTGCAGGTGGGGCTGGGGAAGTTTCCCGCGGCAGAAATCAAGACGATGCTGGAAAAGAAAGATCGTCGCGTGGCGGGGATGACGGCGCCGGCGTGCGGGCTGGTGCTGTGGAGAGTGTTTTATCCCAAATCAGGTAGCCAACGAAAGAAGTCCCCAGCTCGAGGCGAAGTTCAGAGCCTCCTGACGTCGGCTGCTACGAAGAACCGATGAACATTGTTTTGGTCGAACCCGAAATCCCGCCCAATACGGGCAACGTAGCTCGCCTCTGTGCCGCGACGCGCACGACACTGCATCTCATCGAACCATTCGGTTTCAAACTCGACGACACCCAACTCAAGCGCGCCGGGATGGATTACTGGCAGCACGTCGACTGGCATCGCTGGCGGAACTGGCGGGCGTTCGAGGAGAAGCTGCCAGCGTCAGCCCGGCTGTGGTTCATCGAATCCGGCGGAACGAAGCGGTACGATGAGGTCAGGTTCGTCGCCAATGACTATCTGGTGTTCGGACGGGAGACCGCCGGTTTGCCGAAACCACTGCTGGAGCGGCATCCGGAACATTGGTTGCGCATACCCATGTTCAACACGGAATCGCGTTCATTAAATCTCGCAAACTGTGTGGCGCTCGTCTTGTTTGAAGCGCTGCGCCAACAGGGTTTTGCCGGAGAGGTTTGAATCGGTTGGCATGTCCCAAATGTGAACAAAGTGGTCCGGGTTTCCCGTTGCAATCCGGCATGGCAAAACTAACGTGGCTGCAGGTTCCTGACTCCTTTTTCATAGGGAATCGTCGTGAAAAGGGCAGCCTTGAGCTCGGGTTGCCCTTTTGGGTCTCCAGGCTTCGTCACCGCCACCGGCTCCGGCACAATTCCTTTGCTTTCCCCGCGACGACTTGGCACATAGCGTGGTGTCAAGCGCAGTCGGAGTGAATAAAACCTGAACCTTCAACCTCTTCCAAACGATGAAATGGTATTACGTCGAGAATGGGCAACAGGCGGGACCGGTCGAAGAAGTGCAACTCGCAGAACTCGTGCAAACGGGCAGGTTGCGGGGCGACACGCTGGTATGGCACGAGGGTATGGCCGCCTGGCAACCTTTCAGCACGGTCAAGCCGGCCGAGATTTCAATTCCCGGCGCACCGTTGACTGGAGTCGCGGGGACCACCGGTGAATCGACCGAAGCCGTCTGCACCGAATGCGGCAAAATCTTCCGCAAGGACGAGATGATCCGTCACAAGGACGTTTACGTCTGTGCGGGCTGCAAACCGGTGTTCATGCAGAAGCTCGGTGAGGGTGTTGCCACCGGCGTCGCGCGGGGCCGTCGCAGCCTTCCAGTCGACGCCGACGCGTTGATTGCCGAGGTGGAAGGGCGCGGTTATGACGTGGACATCGGAAGTTGCCTTTCGCGAGGCTGGGCGGTGTTCAAGGCCAACTTCGGCGTGTGTGTTGGTGCGACGTTCCTGGTGATGCTGTGCAACCAGGCGGCAGGCTTTATTCCAATCGTTGGCATTATCCTGAGCCTGATGGTGCAAGGGCCGTTGATGGGCGGACTCAACAACTTCTTCATCAAACTCATTCGTGGGGAGTCCTCGGGCATCAATGACGCCTTTTCCGGTTTCAGCAAGAGCTTCTGGCGCCTGTGCGGGTCGTTCCTGTTGATGTGTTTGCTCATCTACGTGTGGATAATTCCGGTAGTTGTTTACGCCATCGTTATGGACGGCAGCAGCGCGCAGTTTGGTCCGGTTTTCTGGATTCTCGCAGTGATCGGTTTCGTCGGCGCCATGTATGTGGGTGTGGCCCTCGTTTTCGCCCTGGCGTTGTGTGCCGACCTGGAATTGGGTCCGTGGGATTCATTGCGCGTCAGCAACCGCATCGTATCCAAGCGATGGTTTTCGGTCTTTGGACTGGTGGTGGTGGCGGGTTTGCTGAGTGCCCTGGGAATTTTCGGATGTATTATCGGCATCATTTTCACTCTCCCGCTGTTCTACGCTGTCACGATGCAGGCGTACGAGGATATTTTTGGCGCCAGGTCTTGAAATGGGTGCGGCTTTAAACCTTCCGGTTTGTCCGAAATGCCGCGTGCATCTCGGCCCCGGCGTTTTCAATCTCGGCGGCTTTGCCCGTTGTCCGAATTGTCAGGCCCAATTGTGGGTGGAGGTGTTTAACGCCCTGTTCCGGCCCCTCACCTCAGGAAGCGCCAGTGAAGCGGTGATGATTGCGGGCGAGTCCACCTGTTTCTATCACGACTCCAAGAAGGCCGTGGTTGTGTGTGATGCGTGCGGGCGATTCCTCTGTGGCCTGTGCGACTGTAATCTGAACGGGAAACATTATTGTCCGCCCTGTTTGGAATCCGGCGCCCAGAAAAGAACGATCGAACAGCTGGAGAAATCGCGTCCGCTGCATGGACGGCAGGCGTTGATTCTGGCCATCCTGCCTTTGTTCCTGACGGGACTGGCCGCCTTGTTTATTGCGCTGCGCTACTGGAAAGCTCCGGGCAGCCTGGTCAAACCGCAACGCTGGCTGATGCCAACGGCACTCGGATTGGCCATCCT
>DASUGI010000027.1:0-7238 GCA_036274115.1 Verrucomicrobiia bacterium | reverse complement strand
AACGATTCGTCGCGTTCGCGTGTGAAGCGAGTTTGAAACTGGACGGCGATTCACCGACCAAGATGGCGAGCGCGTTTTCAAGTTCAGCGCGTCGACGGGTGACCGCGGCCACGTCACCTTCGGCGGTCGCGAATTCAGTTTCGGCACGGGCCACATCCAGCTCAGTGCCCAGGCCGGTGTCGAACCGGGTGCGCATGATGTCCATCTGTTCACGCCGTAAGACAACCGTGCGTTGCAGCACGACAATTTCCTCATCGGCGGCGCGCAAACTGAAATAGTTCTGCGCCACGTCAGCCTGAAGCGTCAGCAGCACATTGTGAAACGAGGCGGCGCTGGCGGCGGCCTCGGCTCGGGCGCTTTCAAAGCTGCGCCGCACGCGTCCCCACAAGTCCACCTCGTAGCTCAAATCGAGCGGAGTGCTGAACGTGTTGGCAGTGATGTCGCCGAAACTGGGATCTTGATTCGGCGAAAACTTCGCCCGCATGTAGCTGGCACTCGCATCAAGCGTCGGGAAGAACTCACTGCGCGCGACGCGAGCCGTGGCGCGGGCCTGATTCATGGCGGCGAACGCCGCTTTGAGTTCCTGGTTCGCTTGCAGCGCCTTTGCTTGAAGCGAATTCAAAGTCGCGTCATTGAAAACCGCCCACCATTCGCCCTTAGGCAAGTGATCGAGCGGTTGACCTTCTTTCCATTCACCGAGTTGCGCACCCTTGAAACTCGCAGGCGTTTCTGTGACCGGCTTTTTGTAGTCGGGCCCGACCGATACGCACCCGGCAACAAACAGTGCGAGCAGCAACGCGCTCATGGCTGTGTGGATGCGCTTGCTCCTGAGCCTGCTCAGTGCCCACGTGCTCTGGACTGCGCCGGCAGAGCGAAGCGGCGACGGCGCTATCGGGCGGGAGAAGACCACCCGAAACACCGAGGACCTTCGGGCGGGCGAAAGCGGTGTCGCGCTGCGCTTGCCACCGCAGTCCAAAACGCCAGCGGGCTTGCGTCGAACCTTACCGCCAAAGGTAGATTTGGTCGGGCGCGCCTCTTCTCTCCGTCCCTCTCCTTCATTCCGAATGGAGGAGAGGGTGGCCGACAGGCCGGGAGAGGAGGTGCTTTCGCGGTGGCTCCACTGGTTCAACATTTCATTGCCAAAAGAATTCTGATTCATACTGAGTCCTTCGTTGGGTTCACTCGTTTCTTTTTAGTTGGCGGGGACTGCGACGGTTGCCGGCAAGATCACGGGTGTTTCACTCTCCGCGATTGCGCCTTCTTCCGCGTCAGCCACCTTTTGATGGTTCGCCGCGATCAATGAGTAAAACACCGGCACGACGAACAGCGTGAAGATGCTGCCCACGATCATGCCCGTCACCAGCACGATGCCGATACTGTTGCGCGCTTCCGCGCCCGGACCCGACACCAGCACCAACGGGAAATGACCGAACACCGTCGCTGCGGACGTCATCAACACCGGACGCAGCCGCGTCAGGCTCGCTTCGCGTAATGCTGCCATCTTGCTAAGGCCGCGCTCTTGAAGTGTGTTGGCAAATTCCACGATCAAGATGCCGTTTTTCGCGATCAACCCGACGAGCGTGATCAAGCCGACCTGCGAATAGATGTTGATGGTTGTCAGATCGAGGAAGCTGAAGATGAGCGCGCCGGAAATCGCCAACGGCACGGAGCCGAGCAACACGATGAGCGGGTCGCGGAAGCTGCGGAATTGTGCGGCGAGCACCAGATAGATAAGCACCACGGCGAAGCCGAGCGTCACCGTCAGCGCTGCGCCCTCGCGCCGGATCTGGCGCGATTCACCGGCATGGTCAATTTCGATCTGCGCCGTTTTCGCGGCAACGGCGGCCTTTTCCAACACGCTCAAGCCTTCTTCCTTCGTCACACCCGGCTGCACGCCGCCGAAGATGCGGACCGCGTTGCGTTGTTGGAAACGATTCAGCGAACGCGGCGCGGTGCTGGTTTCGATCTTCGTGAACGCCGACACCGGCACGAGTTGACCGTCGCGCGCCTTGACCTTCAAATCGAGCAACGGCCCCACCGTGGCGCGATCCTGGTCGCCGATTTGCGGGATGACTTTGTAGCTGCGGTCGAAGTAATTGAACCGATTCACATACGCGCCGCCGAGCACCGTGCCGAGTTCCTGACCGGCGGTGGCGAGATCGAGTCCGAGGTCGGCGAGACGCTCACGATCCAGGACGACGCGGGCTTCGGGTTGATCAATCTTCAGGTCGGTGTCCACGTAAAGGAACTTGCCGCTCTGCCAACCCGCGCCCACAACGGTCTGCGCGAGTTCGAGCAATTGCTCCACGGGCAAGTCGCTTTGCAGAACAAGTTCGACGTCGTATTGGCCCGGCGTCGGCAATGGCGGATCGAGGCGAGGGAACACTCGCAATCCGGGCACTTGCGACACTGCGCCGTACACTTCGCCATACATCTCTTCGGTCGAACGTCCGCGATCCTTCCAGTATTTGGTGACCATGCCGCCGAAGCCGCCCCAGTGGGTCGTCAGCGACCACATGAACTTGGCTTCGGGGAACGATTGCACGGCGCGCACGGCATCCAGCGATTGTTGATGCGTCGCGGCGAGCGTTGAATCCGGCGCGGCTTCCATGAAGAAACTGATGTGGCTTTGATCTTCCACCGGCGCCAGTTCACGACGCGAATGCGTGTAAAGCGGCCATGCGGCGATCATGACCAGCAACGCCGCAATGACAACAGCCCAGCGCATGCCCAACGCGCCATCGAGCAGGCGCGCATAAACGTTGCGCACCCAATCGAAACCGCGATTCACCAGCGTGGTTAACTTTCCCTCGTGACCATGGGGATGCACGAAACGCGAACTCATCACTGGCGACAACGTGATGGCGACAAACCCGGACAACACCACCGCCGCCGCGAGCGTGATGGCGAACTCGAGGAACAACGTGCCGGTCAATCCGCCCTGAAAACCGATGGGCGTATAGACCGCTGCGAGCGTGATGGTCATGGCGATGATCGGACCGAGCAATTCCCGCGCGCCAATCATGGCCGCCTCGATGCGCGTCTTGCCTTCGCGCACGTGACGCTCGACGTTTTCCACGACCACGATGGCGTCATCCACGACCAACCCGACCGAGAGCACGATGGCGAGGATTGTCAGCAGGTTGAAGCTGAAGCCGAATGCCAGCATCACGACGGCAGCGCCCAACAGTGAAACGGGCATTGCCACCAGCGGCACCATCGCGGTGCGCACCGAGCCCATGAAGAGAAACACCACGACGGCGACGATGAGCATCGTTTCGATGAGTGTCTTGCTGATCTCCTTGAGCGCGTCGCGCATGAAGACCGTCGCGTCATAGGCGAGTTCCATTTTGATGTCGGCAGGCAACGTGGGGCGGATGCGCTCCATCTCGGCCAGCAGGCGATTGCCGACTTCGATTTCATTCGAGCCCGGCAGCGGCCAGACGCCGAGATACACCGCCTTGTGCTCGCCGTAATTCGCGATCCACTCGGCTTCCTCAGCGCCGAGTTCCACATTGGCCACATCGGACAAGCGGATGATGGCGCCCTCGCGTTCGGTCACGATCAAATCCTGGAAATCCTCAACGGTGCGCAGGTCGGTGTTCGCCAGCAGATTGACCTGCACGAGATTGCCCTTGGTCTGACCGACGGCGGCCAGATAGTTGTTGCGTTGCAATGCCGCGTGAACGTCACCGGGCGAAAGGTTGTGGGCGGAGAGGCGGTCGGTATCAATCCATACCCGCATCGCGATGGGGCGCGCGCCTTCAAAGCTGACGCGCTGCACGCCCGCGAGCGTTGAAAGCTGCGGCTGCAGCGTGCGGGTCAACCAGTCCGTGATGGCGGGGATGTCACGCTCGTTCGACTCGAAGCTGAGATAAAACGACGCATACGGACGGTCGGCACGTTGAATCTCGACAATCGGCGGCTCGGCCTCGGCGGGCAATTCCGAGCGCACCTGTTGAAGGCGCGCCGTGATTTCTGCCAGTGCGGCGGTGCTGTTGTGGTTCAACTTCAAGCGCACGGTCACGATACTGACACCGGCGCGACTGGTGGATTCGATGTAGTCCACGCCGCTGATCGCGGAGACGACGCGTTCAATCGGTGTCGTCAGAAAGCCGCGCACGGTTTCGGCACTCGCGCCGGTATAGACCGTGGTAATGAGCACCGACGAGCTTTCGATGCTGGGATATTGCTGGATCGGCAACGTGGTCAGCGCCCGCCAGCCAACCAGGACGATGATGAGGTTGACCACAACGGCCAACACGGGGTGCTTGATGAAGACATCGGTGATGGAGCGCATAGGATTTCCTTTCTCGTCACGATGACTTAGTTCATCACAACGGAGTTGGTCTGAGTCACAACTACCAGGACGTTGTCGCGTAATTTGAAGGAGCCGTGCGCAGCGACTTGCTCGCCGGCGTTGACGCCGGACAACAACAGAACCTCATCGCCCAGCACCGGCCCGGCTTTGGCGAGTCGCGCTTGCGCTCGCAAGCCGCCTTTGTCGTCGGTCTTGATGACAAACACATGGTCGCCGCCCGGACCTTTGCGCAACGCACTGACCGGCACGCTGACCGCCGCAACAGGAGCACTCGACGGCACGCGGACGCGGACGGAAGCGCCCGGCGCGGGAACTGTGCTGGCGTCGGCTACGCGGGCGCGAACGGTCGTGCTGCGAGTGGTTGAATTCACGCGCGCATCCAACGCCACAATCTCGGCGCTGACCGCCGGGACTTCCGCGCCCGTGAGAATCTCCACGGTTTCGCCCGGCTTGAGTTGCTGAGCCACCAATTGCGGAATCGCGAAATCCACGTGCGCGGCGTCGTCCACGCCTTGCAACGTCGTCAGCAACGTGCCTTCGTTCAGGTATTGGCCGGGATGCACATCGCTGATGCCGACGCGGGCACGGAAGGGCGCATGAATGGTCTTGCGCGCAATGACGGCTTTGATGCGGGCGATCCGCGCTTCCGCGACGTCGAGTTGCGCGCGGGCCCGATCCACTTCCATCTGTGAAGTCGCCTTGCTTTGCACCGCGCGCTCCAGGCGGGCGAGCAGTGTTTTTGCGAGGACGACCTCCGCTTCCTGCGCTTTCAATTCCGCTTCCTCCACGGCTACGTCCAATGCCACAAGCAATTCACCCGCTTCAACGATTTGCCCGGGCGTGAGCTTTACTTCACGCACCGTGCCCGGCAGTTCGTTGCGGAGCGAGATGGAACGCATCGCCACGACTGTTCCGATCGCCGTCGTCGTACGACGATGTTCTTGTTTCGTAGCAACGGCCACCGTCACTGTTTCCATGGGTTCGGGCTGGTTCGCTGCGGCGGCATGAGATTTTTGGTAAGCACTGACTTTCCACGCGGTCAACGCTCCGCCAATCAAGGCTAATGAAACGAGGAGCAGGGTTGGCGTGATCCAGTTGGTTCGGCGCAAGTGAAGCCGGCTGGCTTCCAGGTCCGGGTTCTGTTCAGGGCGGGCCGCTTCGCGCGACCCGGAGGGGTGTGAGTTCGAGTTCGTTTCCATAATTCAATGACGAATAGTTCAGGCGTTTTAGGACAGGGCTCTTATAGTTGACTATTTAGACAAGTTTCTGGGCAAAAAAATGTTCAGGCCGCCACGGGCACGTTCGCGCCAAGGATGTCTAGGATGCCGCGTTCCATATCTTTCAGGAGTTCCAAGTCATCCCGAATTCGGGCTTGCGTCAACAGCCCTTCCACATAGGCGTAAACCAGTTTGGATTTGCAGACCGCGTCGGGCGCGACAATTAGCTTCGCGGCGTGCGCGTCGCGGATGGCGGTTTCGAAATAGCGGCGGCACTGATCCATGATTTCGTCCACCATCTTCCGCAAGTTGGTTTCCAATGTCGAAATCTCCGAGCCGAGCGTACACAGCGGGCAACCCAGCACGTGGCCGTGTTCCCGCTTGATTTTGGCCTGTTCTTCGTACTCGAACTCGCAGTAGCGATGAATCCGATCCAAGGGCGGCAGGGCGGGCGAGAACACGCGATCAAAGTTCACCCGATAGTCTTCCCAACCCGTTCGCATGGCTTCCTCAGCCAAGGCCGCTTTGGAATCGAAGAAATAATAGAAACTGCCCTTCTTCACCCCCGCGCGCTCGCAGATCTGGTCAATCGTCGTGCTGCCATAGGAGCCCGTCCAAATGAGTTCGGTCAGGCTGCGCATCAACCTTTCTTTGGCATCACTGACTCGGCCCATAATTCAAAAGTTAATTCTTAACGGCTCGTTTCCTGCCACTGGCAGGCGAGGGCAGCTTGGATTAACTGGACCTTTTAGTCAACAATTATTTTTGGGCCGAAAGGTCTATCTGGTGAGTCTTCGCGGATAAGTTGTCCACTTACCGAAATCCGCCGAAATTCGTCGAAGACCATCGAAATTCAAATACTTACGGAGGAGGTTTCCGCCATGCGACTTGGTCACTTTTTCTGAGCCTGGCCATTTTCAAAAACCAAAACTTCCAACCGTAAGTAGCTATCGTTTCAACGTTGGAAGTTTCAAAGTGGACAAATTATGCGAGAAGCTCAGAGGTGTGAGGTGTGAAGCGTTTTTTACCGTTAACGGGAGGAACTGTATAGATGTTCGTTTGGCGCCTTTGTGTGCCTGAAAGGCACTTTCAAGAACGGCTGAAACCAGCGATTCAGTTCCCCGAGTGATCTGGCGACGGCAGGTAGATGAACTTGGCGCGATGCGCGATGCACCAGGACAAAGCTTTGTGTGCATCAGCGAAGCGCAGTGTGCGGCGCTTCATGCGGCCTGCCCTTTCAACCACCAACACGGCCAGGCGCGTGCCGTCGTCAAAGAAAAGGGAAACGCTCGAACGAATGCGAGGCTTACGCATAAGAAGGAAGCGCCGAGCAGGCGCGAACCTGACCGGCGCTGAGATAAACTTCCTAAGCCACTGCTCGCTGTTGCGCTTGGGGAAACTTCCCTAATAACTCACCGACGATCTGGCGGTCAAACTCATCCATTGGCAGGTCGTTCCAGTAGCGCTCAAAGAAGCAGGCTTCCAGGTATTCAGCGCAATCCGCCGCCAGCGTGATAAACGGCGCGATGTCACCGACCGGCACCGACATGTTGTCGATCGCGTCCCACTTATCAGTTGTGGAATACTCGTGAGACGAGAGATCGTGCCCCAGCATTAGGAGTAACGCATTGACCTTGCGCACCGTGTTGTAGAGCTTGCGTGCCGCCGTGATTTTGTCTGCTTGTTTGGTGTAGAAATCG
>DASUGI010000026.1:0-9404 GCA_036274115.1 Verrucomicrobiia bacterium | reverse complement strand
TCGCGACCCACGCGCGGCGGCGGTCGTGGAAGAAAACTGGCTTCACTTCGACAATCAGGAGTATCGGCTGCTCGCGTGGGTCGTGATGCCCAATCACGTTCACTTGCTGGTCGAGATCTGCCAGACCCCGCAGGCGCAACTTGTAAAAGACTGGAAAGGCTTCACCGGCCGCCGGATCAATCGCCTGCTTGGGCGAAGCGGCAAGCTCTGGCAGGACGACTATTGGGATCGTTACATTCGCGACGAGGCGCATTACCGCAAGGTGGTTCACTACATCGAGGCAAATCCGGTCAAGGCCGGTTTGGTGAAAACGCCCGAGCAATGGCCCTTCAGCAGTGCCCGTTTCCGGGATGAATATCGCCGGCTGAAATTACCGCACAAGCCTGGCGAGGCATGAGCGGAGCGGAGCGCGGACCGCCGAGTCCGCGTGTTTCAATAATCCCGGCAGCAACTCGCGGACAAAGCTGTCCGCGCTCCGGCAACAAACGATTAAAATCGACCAAGAAACAAGAAGACATGGTTCCCGCATCGTGAGAGAAGGTAGACAACTAATCGGCTGAAACGAAGCGTCGCGGTTGCAATCCATGGGTCCCGCGAGCGGCGCCGCTGACATGAGTCGAGGTACAGTATGAGCACACCACTTTCATCTGCTGGTTTCGCGTTAGCTGTCCTCTTTTGTATTTCCTGCAATGGTCCGGCAAAGTCCCGGGCGTCTCTGGACATTTCAGTCCGAAATGACACAACCACGGTGCTTGATGAGGTCAAACTTCTGTACGGGTCTAATCTCGCGTCCGTGTCCGACCCAATCCTTTCGCCGTCAAATTTCATGACCCTGCTTGGAGGTTGCGAGCGCCCTTCAACGGACACTGCCGAGGTGTCCTTCGTGGAGCACCAAAGCAGACAGCCACACACCGTAAAGGTAAACATGGCCCCCTTGAAGGCTCTGCCCGGAGGAAAGCATCAGGTCGTGATTAATATTACCGCCTTGGACCAGGCACGGATTGAGGTCGATGGCCCACCCTGTCACTACAACCTCCTTGTTATTGAATCAGCCAAGCAGATGTGGGCTTGGGGTAAATCCTCCAAGGCCGAGCCATCCTGGGCAGATCTCCGGGCCTATTTTCCGCAGGACTGGGCCAATGGCATGCCATCTTGTCCTGTCGGCGGCACGTACTCCATCGGCGGGATCGGAGAGCCTGCAAAATGCTCTGCAGGCGGAAAAGGACATTCGCTGCAATGATACCGGTCGCACTCCCTGCCAGCGAGGTTAAGACCTTGCGCGTCGCCTCGATGTTTGACCAGGCCAACGACGATCATCCGCATGCTGGAATGCGCGTCGCCAGAGGAGCGCGGACCGCCGAGTCCGCGTGCTTCAAAAATCCCGGGCCGCAACTCGCGGACAAGGCGGTCCGCACTCCGATGCACCCGCAAGAGTTCAGCCTTGTGTAAATGCCGGTGAAACGATGAAAATCAACTCAGCAAAAAGGCTTTTCCGGTTCGGAGTCATTTACGCACTCAAGGAGTGAAGCCCATAGTTTGTATGAAGGCATGCCAGAGCTATCCCCTGATCGGGTAGCCATGCCGATTAATCAACCAATGTGAACTAACAATGAAGAAATCGAAGCACCAACCCCAGTCTGTGTGTCACTTGAATCAATTCACCCAACGCTGGCACCGCTTGCTACCGGTGGGCCTGCTGATGTTGGCCGCGTGGAATGGTCTCGCGGCCAGCGGCGACTGGACCAATAATGCCGCCAGCGTCTGGAGTGCCGCAACCAACTGGAGTTCCAATCCCACGGTGCCGGGCACTACCGCGGGCGATTCCGTGGGTTTGACCTTTGACATCACCGCCAACCGCACCGTCACGATTGACACGACTGCCCGGACGGTAGGCACGTTGAACATTGGTGATCCGACCTCGGGCTATTTTGCCTACACGCTGGCGGCCAGCGGTGGGGCGAATTTGACGTTTAACAATAACGGCCTGGGCGCGTTGCTGTACAAGCCCACGGCGGCCAATACGGCTTTGGACCTGATTTCCACGCCTCTGGTGTTGGCAGATAATCTCACCATTGATACGTCGGTGACGGGCACGGGCAACAGCGGCAATTCGTTGCAGTTCACCGGGCTGATCACCGAAAGCGGCGGCCCACGCACCCTCACGAAAAACGGCGTGGGAGGCATGTATTTGAATGTGGGAAGCCTCAATAACTACAGCGGCGGTACGATCGTGAATGCCGGTGAGATTCAGTTCAGCAGCAGCCTCGCGTTGGGAACCGGCACCATTGTCATGAACGGCGGATCGCTGGCCGCGCGCACTGCCGCACGGACGCTCACCAATTCGATGATCGTCGGCGGCGACTTCACCTTCAACAGCGCCAACGCCGGCGGCAACAGCCTGACCTTGACCGGAGATGTTGACCTGGGCAACGCGACGCGCACCATCACCGTCGCGAGCACGGCCAATCCCAGCGCCTTCCTTTCGGGAATCATTTCCGGCAACAATTCGAGTGTGGGCCTCATTAAAGCCGGTCCGTCCGTGCTCAATATTTCTGGCGCGAACACCTTCAGCGGCGATACGCGGATCGCAGCCGGCGGGCTGCAATTGCGGGTGACCCCGGGAGCTCCGGCGGGCACCAGCCTGGCGCTGCAAAACAGCACGTTGGACCTCGCGCCGGAGGACGTCGGCGTCTTGAGTTTTCAGGGTAGCGCAGGAACTGTCGCGGCAACATTGGGAGGATTGAAGGGCTCACGCAACGTGGCACTGCTCAATACTTCTGGCGCCAGCGTAGCCCTGACGGTCGGGAACAATGGCCAAAGCACGACTTACTCCGGCATCCTGAGTGGCACGGGCGGCAGCCTGACCAAGATCGGCGCCGGGACGCTCATCCTTTCGGGAGCAAATACGTATGATGGCATCACCACCATCAGCGGCGGCTCCTTGCAGTTGGGCGACGGCGGCGACAGTGGTTCATTGTTCGCCATCGGCTACATCCAGAATGATGGCAACCTGACGATCAATCGAAACAATGCCGTCGTGCAGGGAGTGGATTTTGGTGGCGGCACGATCGCGGGCGCGGGCTCGTTCACCCAGGCCGGTTCAGGCACGACCACGTTGAACATGGCCAATAGCTATAGCGGAACGACAACCGTAAGCGCGGGCAAACTGGTGGTGGATTCGCAGCAAAGCAGCGCGGGCGCAGTCAGCGTTGCCGATGGCGCCACACTCGGAATCACGGTCAGCAGTTTTGCCCAGTGGCAACCGGCCAGTCTGAGTCTGGGCGCGGGCGCTGGCTGCACCCTGGAGTTTAACAACGTGGCCAATGCGGGCACGGGAACGGCTCCGCTCAACCCCGGCTCGGTGAGCCGGAATGGAACGGTGACGGTCAATGTCGTCGGCATCAGCGGCGCGATTGTTGTTGGCGGTAGCGGCTATCCCCTCCTCGGCAACATGGCCGGGGCGACCACCGGATATACTTTGGGCACTCAACCGCCGGGAGTGAGTGGACACCTGGCCGTTTTGGGCACCACCCTGACCTTCGTGGTGGACTCCGTCTCGGACATCTGGAACGCCGCCAGTCCCGGAGGCGATTGGGATGTCCTCAGCACGCCCAATTGGACGGGCAACGCCGCGAACAATTCCCCCGCGAACACCTTCCAGAATGGCGACAGCGTTCTGTTCAACGATACGGTTGCCGGACCACAGGCTGTGACAATTAAGGCACCCGTAACGCCCAGTCAGGTGAACGTGGACAACGCCGCCACGGAATACAGCATCACTTCCAGTGGCGCGAACAACATCGGCGGAACCACTGGCCTCGCCAAATCAGGCAGCGGCACCCTCACGCTTTCCGGTCCGAATACGTATGGCGGCGGCACCACGCTGAGCGGCGGTCGCTTGAATATTAATGACGGCGGCACGAGCAGCGCCAATTCCGCAATTGGCACCGGCCCGCTCACCATTGACGGCGGCACCCTGGGCAATACAGGTTTTGGCGACGTCACCTTGCTGCCCAACAATCCGCAATTCTGGAACGGCAACTTCGGCTATGACGGAACGGGTTTTAATTTGGATCTCGGCACCGGAGCCGTCACGCCCAGCGCCAGCCGCCAAATCAACGTCAGCGCGAACACGCTGAAAATTGGCGGCATCATCGGCGGCGGGGCCATCTCGTTGACCAAGACGGGCAATGGCACTCTCGCACTTTCCGGCGCCAACACCTTCAGCGGCGGACTGATGTTGAATGGCGGACAATTGGACATCAACGGCGGTTCCGCAATTGGCAGCGGAACCCTGACCATCGGCGATGCCACGACGATCGACAACAGCAGCGGCAGCGACGTCGCCTTGCTCGCCAACAATCCGCAAGTGTGGAACGGCAACTTCACCTACGCCGGCTCTGCCAATTTGAATCTCGGCACTGGCCCAGTGAGTCTGACCGGAACCCGCACCGTGACCGTCAACGGCAACACGCTGACGGTGGGTGGTGTGATCAGCGGTGCGTTTGGACTTACCAAATCCGGCCCGGGCACCCTGGTGCTCACGGGCGTGAACACTTACGGAAACAATGGAGCGTCCGACACCGCCGTCAACGGTGGCACTCTGGTCCTCGGCAATGATCAGGTCCTGGGCAGCAGCCGGTTGAATCTCGCTGACGGCGTCACCATCCAATCCATCGACAGTTCCCCACGCGTCATCACCAACAGCCTGAATTTCGGCAGCGGCGCCGGTGGCAATAACTTCTTCGCCGGCACGGGCAATTTGAAATTCACGGCGTCCGCCAACAACGGCACGTCGAAGACGCTGACGATCAACAATCCGGTAACCGAGTTCAGCGGAGTGTTGAGCGGCGCAATGACCCGGACGATTGCCGGCACCGGCATCCTCATTTTCAGTGGTGCTAACACGTATAGCCTGGGCACGATCATCAATCCGGGAGCGACGTTGCAATTGGGCAATGGTGGCGGGACGGGTTCGTTGTCCACCAGCGGCGCGATCACCGTGGACGGCATGCTGCGCTTCAATCGCACCAATGCCCTGGTTCAAGGCACGCATTTTTCCGCCGCGCCCATCACCGGCAGCGGCTCCGTGATTCAGGATGGCGAAGGGACGACCACACTCACGGCGGCCAACACTTACACCGGTCCAACCATCGTGAACAACGGGGCGTTGTTCATCACGCCGGCCTATCAAGCCGGGGCCGATGTGATCGTTGCCAATGGAACGAGCTTCGGTGTCTCGGCCAACTCCGTCAGCAACAGCGCGACAGTTGGAACGCTGACCTTGGGCAGCGGCGGCGCGACTACGCTCGACTTCTCTTATGGCCTGACGGGCAATCCCACCAACGCCGCGCTGTTCGCCAACTCAATTATCATCAACGGTAGCAGTTCCATTCGCATCGGCGGCAGCTTCGCGGTCGGGACATTCCCCGTTCTCAAATACAACAGCCTCTCCGGCGCCTTCAGTTCCACTGTGACCGGCCCGCGCGGGGTGACCGCAACCCTGTCCAACGATGTCGTGAATAAAGTCCTCTACGTGATCATCTCCTCCGTCGGTAATGGGGTGGTCTGGACCGGGACGAACAGTGTCTCGCCGAACCTCTGGGACTTGAACACGACGGTCAACTGGTTGATCGGTGGTTCGCCGACGACTTATTTCGAAAACGTTCCCCCGGGAGATGCGGTGACGTTCAACGATTCGGGCAATGGCCTTGTGCTGTTGAGCAACCTGGTCAGTCCCGCCAGCGTTACCTTCAACAACAGCGCGGTCAGCTACACCGTCGAAGGCACGGGTGGTCAGATCAACTCGGCAGCCGGATTGACCAAAACGGGAGCGGGCTCAGTGACGCTGAACGTCCCGGGCAATTTCTCGGGCAACACCGTGATCTCCAACGGCCCAATCAGCATCGGCGCGAATCAGACCTGGGCGAACCTGTCGGGCAACAGTGCGGTGAACTCTTCCGCGGGCACGCCGACGCTCACCGTCAACAACAGTCTCAATACCACCTTTGTCGGCAGCTTCGCGGGTGCGCTGGGATTAGCCAAGACCGGCGTCGGGGAGTTCACCTTGCCCGGCAGCAATAACATTTCCGGGAATCTCTTCGTGAAAGCCGGCGGAGTGACGTTGGATTCCGGTTATCTCGGCCTGGGCACTTTCGCCAGCATCGGCCAGAACGGGACCGATGACGGCACTTTAACCGTGAAAGGCACGGCCACCATCGTCGCCAATAGCGACTTCAACGTCGGCGATGTCGGTGCGTCCGTCGGCACTTTGAACCTCCAGGACACCGCCAGCCTGACCGCAAATTCCATTTTCATCGGTTCGGCCAACGCCGCCAGTTCCACCGCGAGCGGGACGGTAAATCAAACCGGCGGCACCGTGACGCAACTGAACACCGCCGCCGGCTCGTTCTGCGTCGGCGGCCGCGTCGAGAACACGTCCGTCGGTGGCGTGGGCATTTACAACCTGAGTGGAGGCGCCTTGAATGTGGGTGCCGGAATCCGCGTCGGTTCGGCCGGCCCGGGCACGTTCAATCAGAGCGGCGGCGTTCTCAACGCCAACGGCGATGTGAACATCGGTCGCTTCGCCGCTTCGGTCGGCACCTACAACCTGGACGGCGGAACCTTGCGCGCCGCGCGCGTGCTGTCATCCATTGGTCCGAACGCCACCTTGAACCTCAATGGCGGCGTGCTCGTTCCCATCGCCGACAACACGCTTTTTGTGACCAACCTCGCGCAGGTCAATATCCGCAACGGCGGCGCGGTGATTGATACCGCGGGATTCAATGTCAACATTGCTGCGACTTTGCAGCATAGCTTCATCGGCGGTGACAACCCGATTGATGGTGGCTTGACCAAACGCGGTGAAGGCACGCTAAGTCTGTCCGATGCATTCTCGTCCTACACGGGCCCGACCTTTGTGGCTGGTGGCGTCCTGAGAGTTTCGCCCAGTTCAGCTCTCAGCCTGAACGATCTGACAGTCAGCAACGCAACCCTCCGTCTCGCGGTGAACAATGGCGGGGCATCCGTCAATGCGGCGACCCTGAAACTGGCGGGCACGGCAGCGTTGAACGTGAATTACGACCAGTTGTTTGGCGCGCCGGTTACCGCGCTCAACGTCAGCGGTGGAATCACGGTGTCAGGCACAACAACCATCAACGTCTATGGCTATGGTTTGACCGTTGGCCAGTTCACGCTCGTGGATTACACCGGCACACCGCTGGCGGACCTGAGCAACTTCGCATTGGACGCCCTGCCCTACGGCGTCACGGCCAGCCTGGTGAACAACACGGCCAACACTTCCATCGATCTGCTGGTCACGGCGGTCAGTCCGCTAAACTGGATTCCGCTCATCGCCAGCGACACACTTGGGAGTTCCAGCTTCAACAGCGGTTTGAACTGGCAGGATTTCAGTCCGCCATCAGCCGGCAATGGCTATTCCACTCGCGCCTTCACGGTGCGTTCCCCCGCAAACAACCTCGCCCACACCTTCGGCGGCGACATTCTGGCGATCGATGAGGGCGGTCAACTTCTGCTCAAGGGCACCGGTGGTCAGGTCATCACCGTCAACAACCTGCTCTTCAACGGCGGGTTGATCGTTTACGGCGTTTCGACGGGTGACAACCTCACCGAAACCCTGGCGGGCAACATCACGTTGCAGTCCGGCACAACCTCCTCCCTGGGCGTCAACGGCAGCGCTAACGCCTCGGAAACGTTGACCATCACCGCGCCCATCAGCGGCGGCGGCAATCTCCGCGTCGGCGTGGGCGCCGGGAACGTCGGCACCGTTGTGCTGGCCGGAAACAACACCTATACCGGCACCACGACCGTCTCGGCAGGGCACCTGTTGGTCAACGGCGTCAATGGCACTTCCCCAATCACTGTCAACTCCAGCAGCACGCTAGGCGGCACGGGTTCGTCGGCCGGCACAGTGAATGTGCTCGCGGGTGGCAACCTCACCCCGGGCATTCCCGCACGCGGTGCGTTGACCGCAACCATCGGAACTTTGACCGCCGGCAACACCACCATTGGTGGCACGGTAACCATGAAGATTGATCGCGGTGCTGTTCCGAACAGCGACAAGCTGGTTGCTCCGAGTGTCGTTGTGAATGCGGGGTCAACTTTGACGGTGAACAATCTGGGATCGACAGCCCTGGCCGCGGGCGACACGTTCACACTGTTCAGCACGCCGATCAGCGGTGCGTTCAGCACAGTCAATCTGCCCACGTTGCCGAATTCAAATCTCGCCTGGACCAACAAACTTGCCATCGACGGCACCATCGCCGTCGTCTCCACGGGCACGGTGAACCCGAGCCCGACAACGATCACGGTGACGACCGACGGCAGCAACATGACGTTGTCCTGGCCGCTGGACCACACGGGCTGGACGTTGCAGGTGCAGACGAACTCGCTTGCGACCGGCGTGAACAACAACTGGTTTGATGTGCCCGGCTCGACGGCGACCAACGCGGTCACCGTGCCGCTCGTCCCGGCGAACCCGACCGTGTTCTATCGGTTGAAACTATGAGGTACGGAGCGCCGGCCAACACCGGCGATTCCAATTTACTTTCACGTTGGCCAAGGTTGGGGGTTGACGTGTGGTTGGGTGGGTCCGAACCGGCATCGTCAAACCCGATGCCGGTTCGCGACAACTTGAAACCCGACGACCTCGCGACAGGAGCGCGGACCGCCGAGTCCGCGTATTCCAAACTTCAACCTTTCCCTTTACTTTCGGATTCACGCGGACAAAGCTGTCCGCGCTCCTATGCCGTCGAACCGTTTCCAGGTGTTCGAGACCATTCGCAACAAGCGTCAGTGGCATACGCCTCCCAATCCCCATGCCGCTGCGCTCGGCTTTCGTGGCTGGCACTCGCGCGGCTACCTGCCGCACTTCGACCTGCCCGGCCTGCTGCAATTCATCAACTACCGCCTCGAGGATGCCATGCCCACCAGCCTGCGCCACGAATGGTCCGGCCTGCTGGAAATTGACGACGAATTAAAACGCCACACCAGAATTGAAGACTACCTCGACCGGGGCTGTGGCAGTTGTCTGCTTCGCGACCCACGCGCGGCGGCGGTCGTGGAAGAAAACTGGCTTCACTTCGACAATCAGGACTATCGGCTGCTCTCGTGGGTTGTGATGCCGAATCACGTTCACTTGCTGGTCGAGATCTGGCAGACCCCGCAGGCGCAACTCGTAAAAGACTGGAAGGGCTTCACCGGCCGCAGGATCAATCGCCTGCTCGGGCGACGCGGCAAGCTCTGGCAGGACGACTATTGGGATCGTTACATTCGCGACGAGGCGCATTACCGCAAGGTGGTTCACTACATTGAGGCAAATCCGGTCAAGGCCGGTCTGGTGAAAACGCCTGAGCAATGGCCCTTCAGCAGTGCCCGTTTCCGGG
>DASUGI010000025.1:0-11699 GCA_036274115.1 Verrucomicrobiia bacterium | reverse complement strand
TTCCTTGTGGACGTCCAGACCGAGATAATGGATGATTGACTTCATGGGTGTTTGGTTGCGTTACGGTGTTATTAATCGCCCAGCTTCATGCCGGGCATCTAACTCTGTGGATCGGTCCGCTTCGGCGGATAACCCACGTTTACAACCGCAATCAAACACCCGCTTCGCTTCCAGGCGAAGCCATAAGGTCTATGCCAGACGCTGCGCGGATTGTTGATGTCGCGATCTCCAAACCACGGCCAGTCACTGAGGAAGATTTTCGTGGAAGGCTTGCGAGCGAGCGTAGCCCCGGATAGCGGTCTGCCCGATGCCGGGCCATAGCGCACCAAGCTGTCGCCGCCGACATGCTGAACGCGGTATCGCTCAACCGCCCACGTCAGAAGATAACTGTTACCCCACGCGTCCCAGCACGTGCCGGCCACCGATGGGTAAAGAGCATCCCCGCGATCCGCGGGACAACGATAAACCTCCAGCACCTTGGTATAGTGATTTAGCGGTCGGTTGGTTTCAAAGATCAGGCTGCCATGAAGCATGTTGTTGCCGCGCTTGCCGCCAAAGGCTGCCCAATCACCATAGACCGGAAACGAATCATTCTGATCTCCAGAATAAAGATGGAGGGCTATCCCGATCTGGCGCTCGTTGTTGATGCATTGAAGACGATACGCCCTGGACTTGGCCCGGCCCAATACCGGCAACAGCATCGCCGCAAGAATCGCAATTATGGCGATGACCACCAGCAATTCGATGAGCGTAAATGCGCTCGTCGTTTTGCCGGCTTGCGGTTTCATACCCGCGAGTTAATCACGAATTGTCGCCGTCAAGCAAGTTGCCTAACCCGCCCAACAGAGAACCTTCTTCGCGTCCGCCCTTGCGGGAGGCGGTCACGATGCGGTCCGCCATGCGGCTCAGTGGCAGTGATTGCAACCAAATCTTTCCCGGACCACGCAACGTGGCGAAAAACAGCCCTTCTCCTCCCAGCAACGCAGATTTGATCTTACCAACATATTGAATGTCGTACGCCACCGTCGGTGCAAACGCAACAATGCAACCAGTGTCCACGCGCATCACTTGCCCGGGCGCGAGGACGCGCTCGTGGATGTTGCCACCCGCATGGAGAAACGCCCAGCCATCGCCTTGCAACCGTTGCATGATGAATCCTTCACCGCCGAAGAATCCCGCGCCAATCTTCTTGTTGAAGGCGATACCGACGCTCACGCCCTTCGCCGCGCAAAGGAAGGAATCTTTCTGTGCGATCAGTTCACCGCCTATCTCGGCCAGATGCACCGGAATGATTTTGCCGGGATAGGGTGCGCCAAACGCAACGCGCTTCTTACCGGCTCCACGGTTCTGGAACACGGTCATGAAGAGTGACTCGCCGGTAAGCAGGCGCTTGCCCGCACCCATTAATGATCCAAGAAAGCCGCTGTTCTGTTGCGAGCCATCCCCGAAGATGGTTTCCATCTCAATGCCGTCGTCCATGTACATCATGCCGCCCGCCTCGGCGACGGCTGCCTCCATGGGGTCGAGTTCCACTTCGACAAATTGCATGGCGTCCCCGTGGATGAAGTAGTCGATTTCGTGCATCGCGTTCATAGGTTGTTTTTCAAGATTGCTTCCGCGGATACTGCAAATTCTACCCCGTCGTTGCAGCTACAAAATTGCCTCCTGCCTGTAGGGACGGCATTGGCTCCAGCGGCATCGGTCTGTCGTGATCCAGGAATTCACGGCAGATCTGGAAGAACTCGTCGCGTGTGGTCGAGCGGCGAATCCGGTGCAGGAAATCTCCCTGAACACCTTCCCCGAGATAGTTCATGAACTTCTTCATCCGCTCACACTGAATCTTTTCGGGTGCATCAAAGCTGGCTTGCGATTCCCAAAGCGCTTCAATGTAGGCCAGTACCTCGCGTCCCGCCGGCAACACAACGGGTTCGCCGCGCCAGCGCTGCCGGATCTGGTTGAACAGCCACGGACTGCGAATCACGCCACGACCAATCATCAGGCCGCCCGCTTTCGTTTGCTTCAGAACGTCCAACGCCTGGTCGGCGGAATAAACATGGCCGTTGGCGCAAACCGGGCACTTCATCTCCTCCGATGCCTGGCGAATCAAGTCGTAGTGCACTGGAAGCCGATACATCTGGGACACGGTTCGCGCATGAACCGTCAAGAGGTCGAGCGAGTGCTTCGTAAAGATCGGAAGCAGCGCTTCAAACTCTGCCGGTGATTCAAATCCTACCCGAGTCTTCACCGTGAACTTGATGCTCACCGCTTCTCGCAGCGCGCCGAGAATGGAATCAACCCGTTGCGGCTCACGCAGTAGTCCGCCGCCGGCGCACTTCCGGTAAACAATCGGCGCGGGGCAGCCAAGGTTGAGATCAATTGCCGCCACCGGGAGTTGTTGCAGTTCCTTCGCAGTACGAACGAGTGACGGAATGTCGTTGCCAATCATCTGGGCAATGACGGGCCGGTCGGTGGAGTTCTGCTCGATGGATTCCAAAATCCACTTTTCCGGGCGCGACACGGCATGAACGCGGAAATATTCCGTCCAGTAAACATCGGCACCGCCGTAGCGATGCATGAGTGACCAGAATGCCCCGTCGGTCACGTCCTGCATGGGGGCCAGCGCGAGCCAGGGAACTTTGCCGTGCAGCAGCGAGTCGAATTGTTCTCGATGATTCAACGGGCGGAGGGTTGATTCCGGTTGTTGGGTAAGAACTGGTGCAAGGTCCACGCGGCTCCCAAGGTCAGAGTGGCTCCGATCAGGGTGAACCACGGCCAGAAAACCTTCTGTTCGACTTTGTCACCGCCAACCTCCGTCGTCCACGAAAATTGGCTCAAGGCGATCATTCCCGCCAGCGACACCATCATCCCTGCGACGACCGCGGCCGGCTTCGTTTGCCTCCAGAATATGGCCAGCAATAACCCCCCCAGCATCGCGCCACTGGTCAGACCGTTGAGGGAGAACGCCCAGTTAAGAATGAATTCGACGCCCTGGCTCGCGAAGGCCACCACCCCCAGTATCACCGCCCAGCCGAGCGTGGAGTGTTTGCTCAAGCGAAGGTAGGTTTCATCTGTGAGTGGCCGTTTGGCCAAAGCTTTGAAGATATCCATGGTGGAAACGGACGCGAGCGCGGCCAGCGCGGCGCTTACCGACGACATGGCCGCCGCCAGGATGGCGACAATCATGAATCCCTTCACCACCGGCGGCACGGCGGACAGGATGAAGATCGGGAACACGTAGTCGTTCTTGCTGAAACCTGCCTTGGTCTCGGGCAGTGGAATCGCGAAGCCGTGATGCTGGTAATAGACCCACAACAAACTGCCCACGAACAGGAACACCAGGAACAACGGCAAAATCACCACCGCGCTCAACAGAAGCGCCTTGCGTCCCTCGGTCACATTGCGGCAGGTCAGTACGCGCTGCACGATGAGCTGGTCCGCTCCGTGCGAGGACATGACAAACACCGTCGCGCCGATCAGGCCCATCCAGATATTGTAAGGTTTGGCCAACGAAAAACCCGTGTTGAGCCAGTGGAGTTTTCCACCTTCGGCGGCCTCCTTCAGGGCCCCACTCCAGCCGCCCTCCAAAAGCGTCGGAATGTAGAACAAAGTAAACAGCCCACCCATCATGAACAGGATGAACTGCGCAAACTCCGTCCAAACCACCGCCTTGATGCCGCCGACGTAGGTGTAAACCAGTGACAGCACAATAAACAGGATGATCGCCGGCAGCACATTGACGCCAAGCATGAGCTGGAGCGGAATGCACGTCACGTAAACCCGCACCCCGGCTGCCAGCGTGCCGGCAATCAGGAAGAAGACCGACACGACGCGTCGCGAAGGCTCGCCGAATGCATCCGCGACGAGTTGATACGGCGAGTAGATTTCCCCTTTGAAATAGTGCGGCACCATCAAGATGGCGAGGATCACCCGCGCGATGACATAGCCGATCACGACCTGGATGAAGGAAATGTCGCCGCCAAACACCAGCGCCGGCACGCCGATGAATGTCAGCGCGCTCGTTTCCGTGGCAATGATTGAAAGTCCCACGCTCCACCACGGGAGATTGCGGCTACCGAGAAAATAATCGCGCGCGTTGCGCTGGTCCTTGCCGAACCACACGCCCAACGCAATCATCCCGAGCAGGTAAAGAACAATGACCGCCCAGTCGGCAAAACTCAGATATTGGTTCATCGGCGTGGCCATTTCTGGAGAACGCCACCGCCAATGGCGAGAACATTTTCGTGTGTAGCCGCGACCGACCAGGCGCAAACCCTGGCCAGCAATGCCTCGGTCGCAACTGTGCCCGGCACGGAGATGAATCACCCGCCCGAAAGCGAGTCGCCAATCAGGCCAAACGCCACCGCATACCAGGGTGAAGCTTTGTTGCCGAGAAAGTACGCGCTATTGCCGGCACTGCGACTGGTAGCCCAGGCAATCAGCAGCAGGAACGCGAAGCAACCGCCCACACAGGCGGGGATCAACGCCTGCGACATCAGGATATTTGGTCAATTCACCGGCAGACCCAAGGCAACAGTGCGCGCGACAATTGAAAATGGGAGAAGTCTCACCATGCCGGGAATGGCTTGATTCAAGACTCAACTGCTGAAACTTTTCGTTGTGAACTGTGTCTTTGGATTATGCGCCTGATCACGTTGATGCTCCTTCTGCCGATTTTCGCGCCAACTTGTCCGGCTTGCACCATCTTCGTCCTGACCGATCCGAAATCCGCTTTGTTTTGCAACAATGAGGATTACTTCAATCCGGTTACCCGCCTCTGGTTCGTGCCGGCGGGCACAAACTACTTTGCCTGTGCCTACGTCGGTTTTGACAACGGATGGGCTCAAGGTGGATTAAACAGCGAGGGCCTCGCGTTTGATTGGGTAGCGGGGGGAAATTTTGATTACTTTCTGGATACGAAGCTCGAGAATGTGCGCGGGAACTCAAGTCAACGAATGCTGGAAACTTGCGCCACGGTCGAAGCGGCCATTGCTTTTTACCAGACTTACCGCGAAGCGAGTTTTTCGCGGGCGCGAATCCTGGTGGCAGATCGCACGGGCGCTTCCGCGATCATCGGCGCCCGTAACGGTGTGGTTTACGCCGAGCGTTCGAACATCTCTCGCGGGTTTGGCTACGGGAATGAGCCGCTTCAGAAGGCTCTTGCCAATAACCCCGCTGTGACGGTTGCCGATGGCCTCAAGATTTTGCACGCTTGTTCCCAGGGAGGCGACGGCGGCACCAAGTATTCCAACATTTTTGACCTGAAGAAGGGAGAAATTTATGTCTTTCTTCCTGGAGCCCAGCACAGCATTAAACTGAATTTTGCTGAAGAATTAGCCAAGGGACCGCACTTCTACGACATCCCGGATCTAGCCAGGCAAAAACAATTGTCGCCTCGGCCCCTATTGCAAAATATGCGACGGCTGCCTTTGGATGCCTATAAAACAGTGCCAGACAATGCTCCGGAGATCACGGCACGGCTCCGCGACATGCTGGAACGCGCGGGTCAAGCACCGCTTCGCGAACAGGATTTTGCCCCCGGCTTTTGGAAAAAGGTGAACGCCGAGCAGGAAGCCCTGCGCGCTCAGTTGCGTTCCATGGGAAAGCTGCTGTCCCTCACTCGGGTTGAAACCGACCCGGGCGACAGCCCAAGAAGCCATCGTTACCGCATTGACTTCGAGTACGCAACGGTTCTGGTGGGATACGTGTTGGACGAAAACAATCGAATCGCTTCCATCGTCACCGACGACATCGAACAAAAATCGCGCTGAACGCAGCGCAGAGACCAAGGCGCAAACTCACGCTTTGATGGGTTCGATTAAACCTTCGACTGCGGCAGGCAACGGCTCGCAAAGTTCATCGAACAAGACACGACAATCGGCTTCGCGAAGTTGCAGCGACTTTGCCGCCATGTGAATGAATCCGCGTGTGGTTTGATGCGCGTAACCAAGCAAACCTTGTCGCAGTGGCAACGAGTAGAGGACCAGCGTCATTCCGTAAACCAACGTGTGCCAGCCATGCGCCTCGCCGCTTTCAACCGCTGCAAGATATCGCTGCGCACCACGTTCGTCGCGCAGGGGACGGAGTTTCTGCAGTTGGGCCAGCCCTACGCGCCTGCTTGCGGAGGTGAAATCTCGCAGGACTGTTTCGTTCGCCAATTGCTGATCAAACGCGATCAACTCACGAATCTCATTCCGACTCACGTGTTCGAAAGCGGTTTGAATGGCTGGCAACTCGCGCGGCAAGAGAATGCGTTGATGATAACTCCGCAGGAATCTTCGCAACCCGTCGAGATTATTGATCGGACAAGCCAGGAGAGAGTCCGCCAACGCATGCAACGAGGCCAGACCATCCGCCGACCCCAGTTGCTGAACGAGCGGGTGAGCGTCGCCCAGCCACTCAGCGGGATCGTGCGTCAATTCTGGCTTCGCCAGCGGATTCATACGTCATTGTTCGCAGCACCTGTGCCGCGAAGCTGAGACAAATAATCTTTCCGTTGTTGGCTCGTGGCCAGTGAGAAATGCAAAAGAGGTAAAAATAAATTTCTTGAAATCGCGCGCGAGCGGCGAACAAACGTCGAAACTCTCTATCGCAGAAAATTTGCACGGATTTTGCTACTTAAACCCTTGCCTCGGTCCGAGGGCGACTTTAGATTTAGCCTCCAATACACAACAACGGCGGGCGCGGCGAGAATCGCGCCGACCAGAGGGGAACAGGGGGCCGGCGTTGATTGACGTCTCGTTCGCTCATTAAAACTTTATGAGCAGCGAAGCGAAAAATATTCCCTACCCTGGAATTCCCACCACTGGCGACGGCGCAGCCGGCGTCGTTTGGGTCGAGACCAATATTACTCACGGGGCGTGCGCGTATCCCATAACTTCGTCCACGACAATGGGCACGGGCTACGAAACCGAAGTCTCTAACGGGAAGAAAAATCTTTGGGGTGACACGCTGACCTTCGTTCAACCTGAATCCGAACATTCAGCCGCCACAACCTGCGAAGGCTTCGCACTGGCGGGCGGACGTGTAACGAATTTCACTTCGGGCCAGGGGCTTGTGCTCATGAAGGAAGTGCTCTACACCATTTCCGGTAAACGCTTGCCAGTGGTATTTCACATCGGGGCGCGAGCGCTGACGTCGCATTCGCTCAACGTTCATTGCGGGCACGATGACGTGATGAGTTGTGCGGATTGCGGCTGGGGAATTTTGTTCAGTCGGAATGCGCAGGAGGTTTGCGACATGGCGGCGATTGCGCGGCGCGCGGCCGAGGCGTGCGAGACGCCGTTCATGAATGTGCAGGATGGCTTTCTCACCACGCACACAATTGAAAACATCAAGCTCCCCGAGTTGGAGTTTCTCAAGGAATACGTCGGCGACCCGAATCAAAAGCTCCGTTGCCTGTTTGATCCGCGTAGCCCGATCATGACGGGTGTGGTGCAGAACCAGGATTCCTACATGAAGGGCAAAATCGCCCAACGCACGTTCTACGATAAGTGTCAGGCCGCCGTGCAGGAAGCGATGGATGAATTTTACGCCAAGACCGGCCGCCGCTATCGCATGGTGGACACGTATCGCATGGACGACGCGGAATACGCGCTCGTGGGCATGGGCGGCATGATGGAAACCGCGCAGGCCGCCGCCGATTACATGCGCGACGAAATGGACCTCAAGGTCGGTGTGGTTCACGTCACGTGTTTCGCGCCGTTCCCGGCCACGCAACTCGTGGACGCGCTCAAGGGCGTGAAGGCCATCACCGTGGCCGAGCGCATGGACAATCCGCTCGCACAATCCAATCCGCTGGTGCAAGGCATCAAGGCTGCATTCGCCGACGCGCTCACCGGCCTCAGCTACGGCTCGAACGGCGAATTCAAGTATCCCAAAATTTCGCGCATCCCGAAAATTTACGCCTGCTCCGCCGGGCTCGGTTCGCGCGACGTGACGGGCGGACATTTCATCGCCATCGTCAAGAACATGCTCGCCGAAAAGCCGCGCGAGTATTTCACCGTCGGCATCAAGCACGCGCTCACCTTGCCCGAGAGCGAAGACCCGGATTTGCGGCCCGAAGGCGCGTTCTCGATGCGCGGCCATTCCGTCGGCGGGTTCGGCTCGGTGACGACCAACAAACTCATCGCGTCGTTCGTCGGCGAATTGTTCAACCTGCATGTGCAGGCGTATCCGAAATACGGCTCGGAGAAAAAGGGTTTGCCCACGACGTATTATCTGACCGTCGCGGCGAAACACATCCGCACGCACAGCGAACTGGCGCACGTGGAATTCATCCCGCTCAACGACGTGAACGCGTTCAATCTCGGCAATCCGCTCGACGGCATCGCCGATGAAGGCAGCGTGTTCATCCAGAGTCCGGAGACCGATCCGCAACGCGTCTGGGATCACATCCCCGCTTACGGCCAGAAGATCATCCGCAACAAGCGGCTCAAGGTTTTCTATCTCGACACCGTGAAGATCGCGAAAGAGATCGCGACCGACCCCGACCTTCAGCAGCGCATGCAAGGCGTCTGCCTCGTGGGCATCTTCATCAAGGTGACGCCGTTCGCGTCGCGTTCCGGCATGAGCGACGAACACGTGCTGGAATCAGTGGAAAAGTACATCCGCAAGTATTTCGGCAAACGCGGCGAACACGTCGTGCAGGAAAACCTGAAATGCGTGCGCGAAGGTTTGAAGAGCGTGATGGAAGTCCCGTGGAACATCATCTCCGCGCCGGCGCAACCGAAGGCAAAGGCGGAGGAGGAAGTGGTGTTTGCGAAGTGACGAACTAATGATAAAGCGGCGAAATCTCCTAGCGATCATGGGGCTATTCTCATTCCTGCTCGGTCGTTGCAGTAAACAGCCCGCAGAACAGTCGCCTCACGCAAATGGAAACGGCGGCCAATCGCCGCCTGCTGCGAGATTCTCCGAACTTTCACCGAGTGACAAGGCCCGCCTAGACAAACAACGTGCGGTTATCGCCGAAGAAGCCAAGAGACGCTACGGAACATCTTCGCTTGCGAAAACTAAGGCTGACCTTGCCGTGATTCAGCGCCTTTTGGATGACAAGGCATTTACGAAAGATCAAATGTACGAACTGCAGTGTATGGGTGTCGTCTTTGGCGACGCGCTTGCGTCTGAGATGCCTTTGCGTTGGGTTATGGTTACTGATGAATTTGGTACTGATCCAACGCTTCGATTTAAAGATACGACGATTCAACTAAATGCGCTCACGATGATTGCAAAACGTGTGGAAGATGGCGTAGAAGCTCTTGATGTTACGAATCTTTTCGCCGGGAGTCAGAAAGTCGTCGTAGACATGGAGGCAGATTTCGAAAGGGAGAAGGCGCAAAAGAAATAACCGACAGCAATTTAACGATTTAACGAAAAACTTTATGCCCGATACCCTCACCGCCCCTGCCGCCGAGCGCGCTTGCCGTGGGTTCGTTCGGGGCGTACGCTCTCTCGTGAATGCCCGAACTGTCACGTTTCTTCGGAATCATCATTCGGATGTACGCCGAGCCGTTTGCTCCACATCATCGCGCGCATTTCCACGCCTACTATCAGGAGTTCGCGGCGGTGTTCGCACTCGATACGCTGGAACTGATTGCGGGCGAAATGCCGCAGAAGCAGCGGCGTCTGGTCGAAGCCTGGGCCGAGTTGCATCGCGAAGAACTGAGAACCGATTGGGATTTGCTGCAAACCGGTCGTCGTCCGCAGCCGATTGCTCCGCTGCAATGAGATTTTTATGAGTCACGCCATTTACAAAGTGAAGTCATTCGCGATTGTCGCGCCGCACACATTGAAAGTGGACTTCAACGACGGTTCGTCACGGCGGATTGATTTCCGGCCCGCGCTCGTGGGCGAGATTTACGGGCCGCTGCGGGATTTGAAATTGTTCGAGCAAGTGACGCTGGATCGCGAAGCTCACACACTCGTCTGGCCGAACGGTGCGGATTTTGATCCGGCAACATTGCACGATTGGCCGGAGAACGCGGATGAAGTCGCCAACGCGGTTTCAGATTGGAGTTCGAGCGGCGCTATGGTGATGCGGGATTCTCCGAAGTGAGATAGAGTTCTGGCAAGAATAGGATTATGAGCACAGCAATAGAAATTGAGAACGCCATCCGCGGGCTTCCAACTGCCGAGGCGCAAGCCGTGGCGAAATGGTTGCAGGATTACCTCGCACGCAAGGCGGCAACGGCCACCCCAATTGCTGCGGGCACTTTCGCCAAGTGGCGCGGGCGCGGGAAGCTGCCCGTGGGGCGGAACACGGACGAGTATTTGCACCTGACGCGCGATGGAAACGGCGGTTGACACTTCAGTGTTGCTCGACGTGCTGCTGGCCGATCCACAGCACGCCGCCAATTCGGAAACCGAATTGCGCAAAGCCGCCTCCGATGGTGGACTGGTTGTGTGCGAGGTGGTCGTCGCGGAGATTGTGCCGGTGTTGGGCGCGGCTTCGGTGCAGGAATTTCTATCGGACTGGCGGATTGTTTTTCGCCCGTCTTCGGAAGAGAGCGCGGCGTTGGCGGGCCGGATGTTTCATCGCTATCTGGAACGCGGTGGCAAGCGTGGGCGGGTTGTGCCGGATTTTTCTGATCGCCGCGCACGCACAGAAGCACGCGGCAGGTTTGCTGGCCCGGGATCGCGTTATTACCGGGATTATTTTGAGGATTTGAAATTGGTTGATCCGAGCCAGATGAATTGACGGAACAGATTACGATTAAGAAAAAGATTAAGATTAAGAACCACCAAAAGATTTTATGAGCGAAACCCTCACCGCCCCCGCCACCGAGCGCGTCAACCAAGTGCCCATCACCGACGACGTCCTGAACGTCGCCGATTTCAACAGCCGCATCGTTGGCGCGTACAACGACGGCAGCGCCGAACTCGGCCTGCCCGCGGACAATTCCACGCTGCGCTCGTTCATCCCCGCCGGCACGGGCATCCTGCGCGACTTTTCCTACATCGCGCCCGAGATTCCGCTGCTCAACAGCGAGAATTGCGTCGCCTGCATGGCTTGCGTCACCGAGTGCCCGGACACCGCCATCCTCGGCAAGGTCGTCACCAAGTCGAAGCTCGAGGAGGAACTCGCCAAGATTCCCGACGAAGCCGAGCGCGAGCATTATCGCAAGCAATTCGGCAAGACGACCAAGTTCTGGAACGTTTACGAGAAGAAGGGCGACGAGCCTGGTTACTTCGGCATCTTCATGGACCCGACCAAGTGCAAAGGTTGCGCCGAATGCGTGGATGCCTGCGGCGATCACGACGCGCTCGTCATGCTCAAGAAGGACGACCGCACGTTGAAGCGGTATCAGCGCACGTGGAATTTTTACACGAAGATGCCGGAGACGCCGAAGAAGTTCATCAACGAGAAAATGCTCGTGGACATGATGCTCGCCGAGCGGTCGTTGCTCTACGTCGGTGGCGCGGGTTCGTGCATGGGCTGCGGCGAAGGCACGGCGCTCCGCATGATGCTCGCGGCGACGGGTTTTGTTTACGGCAAGGAAAACATCGGCATCGTGAACTCGACGGGTTGCTCGACGGTTTAGGCCTCGACGTATCCTTACAATCCGTATCTCGTGCCGTGGACGAATTCACTCTTTGAAAACGCACCCGCCGACGCGATGGGCATCCGCGCCCGTTGGGATCAGATGGGTTGGAAAGACAAGAAACTCTGGGTCATCGGCGGCGACGGCGCGATGCTCGACATC